>JAUNVL010000005.1 GCA_030537675.1 Propionibacteriaceae bacterium
GCCTCCAGGAAGGGGGTCACCATGTCCGACTTCACGGGGCCGGGGCGAAACAGCGAGATGTCGATGATGATGTCGTGGAAGGTTTCGGGACCGAACTTGCCCACCAGCTCACGCTGGCCGGGCGACTCGATCTGGAAACAGCCGAGCGTGGCCCGGTTCGCGATCATGTCATAGGTGTCGGGGTCGTCGAACGGGGCCAGCGCATCGATGTCCGGTGTGGGGCCCGGTGGCTGGGTACGCCGGATCTCGTCCAGCGCGTGCGCCATCGACGACTGCATCCGGATACCCAGCACGTCCAGCTTCAGCAGGCCGAGGTCCTCCACGTCGTCCTTGTCGAACTGACTCATGGGGAAGCCCCCGTAACTGGCTTCCATGGGGGTGCGCTGCCCCAGCGAGGAGTCGCTGAGCAGCACGCCGCAGGGGTGCAGGGCGATGTGGCGGGGCAGTCCGTCGAGCGATTCCACCAGGGTGAACAGCACCTCCAGCCGCTGTTCACCCAGGCCTGCGGCCCTCAGTTCCGGCAGATCGCGCAACGCCGCCTTCGCGTCGCGTGCCCGGACATGCGGGAACGCCTTGGCCATGGCATCGATCTCGGCGGGCGGCAGGCTGAGCGCCGCACCGACGTCACGGACGGCATGGCGCACCCGGTAGGTCTCCAACATGGCCACGCACGAGACGCGCTGCCCGCCGAAGGACTGCAGCACTTTCTCGTAGATCTCGGTGCGGCGGTGGGACTCCACATCAAGGTCGATGTCAGGCAGCGCCTGCCGCAGTGGGGAGAGGAACCGCTCCATCAGCAGCCCGTGGGCCAGTGGGTCGACGCCGGAGACGCCCAGCGCATAATTCACGAGGCTGCCGGCTCCCGAGCCACGGGCGGCGCAACGGACACCGAGGTCGCGGATGAGTTGCACCACGTCTGCCACCGTCAGGAAGTAGGACTCGAATCCGAGTTTTCCGATGACGGCCAGTTCGTCGTCGAGCCGGTCCGAGACGTCCCTGCTCGGTGTGGGGTACCGCGCGTTCAGCCCTGCCTCGCAGCGGGCGCGCAGCACCGCGGGTGCCTGTTCGATGGTGGTGCCCAGCGTCTCGAACTCGGGCAGCCGGATCTCCCCCAGACCGATGTCGGCAATGGGTTCCAGACGGCACCGCAGCGCCAGTTCGCGGGTGCGTCGCAGCAGCGCATCCGGATCCTCACCCGCCAGGTGCGCCGCTTCCTGCGCAGCGAAAGCCATGGCTGCGGCGGGCTTCAGGTGTCCCTCCGCGTTGCGGCGGTCGATGTTGCGCAGGTCCAGGGGCACCAGTCGGCGCGTGGCGTCCAGTACATCGGCGGTGGCCGCCTGCTCCCTGCGTGCCATTCGCACCATGTTGGTGAGCACCGACTCCGTCCCCGTGTCCGACGCCAACCGCAGGATCCCGGCAGCATGGTGCGCGGAGGTGGCACCCCTGCCCCCGACGTGGTGGTTGGTGGCAGCCAGCACCAACTGGTTGCCCAGCGCGTCACGCCACACCGCCAACTGACGCTGCGCATCGGGGAACCGGTCCATGGCCACCAGTGCGCCCACGTCGGAGTCCGCACCGAGGGTGACCACCACGTCGCGGCCCACGCAGTGCTGGAACACCAGTTCAGCCGTGACCACGGGGTTCCCCCGCTCCCCACTGAGGTGGGCGGCGGTGATGAGGGAACACAGCGTGGCCCAGCCGGCCCGCGAGGTGGCGGTCACCACCACCCGCGGCAGCCGGATGTCCCGCAACTGTCCACCGCGGGCGGCCGTGGGGCGGCGCGCCGGCAGCCCTCCGTCGCTCACGGCAAGATCCACACCCACCACCGGTGCGATCCCCGCCTTGAGGCAGGCCTTCGCGAACCGGACGGCTCCGTACAACCCGTTGCGGTCGGTCAGGCCGAGCGTGTCCATCCCCATGTCCGCCGCCGCAGCCACCAGTGCACTGGGATGGGAGGCGCCGTACAGGAACGAGTACCCGGACGCCACCCGCAGGTGGGTGAACTGCTCGATCACGAGACACCCCTCCGGAAATCCACCCTGCGGGCGATGTCGGTGACGAAGCGTTCGAGGTCCCGCACGAGGTCATCCGCCTCCCGTTCGACGACGATGGCCCGTTCCCCCGCCGCCACCACCTGCACGCGGGTGGAGAGGTAGCCGAAGAAGGCGGCCCACTCCGCCAGGTACGGGGCGCGGCGCGCCAGCAGTTCCCAGACGTCGTGGCGGCCACGCACACGGCCGGGCGTGGCGGAGATGACCACCAGCGCCAACTGCTCGGCCGCCCGGTGGGCAGCCACGTACCGGTCGGCGGGATGCTCGATGCAACCGATGGCGGCCAGCGCCTGATCATCCTGTGGTCCCGTGTACCACGCTCGCGTGTTCGCGTCGGCCATCAGTCGCACACCGCCTGGAGCACCCAGTCGTCGCGGCCCACGGAGCGTGCCAGCTCGTACACGCCCCGCTGCATGCCGTTGCCCGCCTCGACGCGCCACACCTCCATCTCCTGCAGCAGGTCCGTCCGTGCGCCATCAGGGGTCTGCTGACCCAATGACCGTGCGGTTGTTGGCGGTGCGTTGGTGGCTGCGTCGCCGCGCGCTGCAGAGACCTGGGGCGATTCCCACCACGCCGTGGACCTGCTCCACCTGCCCTGGACCTCCTTGACCAGCAGCAACCGGTTGCGCCAGATGAACTGTTGTGGACGATCGCTGAACAAGACGCAAATGGGTTCGTCGTAACTGCGCATGGGGGCCTCCGGGTTCGTTGCTGTCTTGGACAGCTGCGTTCGGTTCGACCCATGTCCGCCTTCAGACGGCATCCCCGGAGGAGGCTTTGGGCCCCGGCGCAGGGGTCGAGGCCACGCCGGGGCCCAAAGCGGCCCTCCGGTGCATCCAGGGTTGTTCCGAGCCCTTCCCCAAGGCCTCATTCGAACAACCGTTCGATACGAGACCCACTATAAGCCCGGCCCCCGACAGTCCGTCAAGGTCACCGCGAGTCGCGCCGTCCAGAGCGTGCTCGGGACCGTCGGGTCAGGCAGTCAGACTGGCGACGAGGTCCACGACCAGGTAGATCACGGCAACTGCGCCGACGCCCACGCCCACCCAGGTGGCCCACATGAACGATTCGGGGTGGGTGGGGGTCTCATCCTCATCAGCGTTGCGCTGAACGCGCATCCACACGGTGAACCCCGTGACCATCGCGCACATCAGCGCGTAGGCGAACGCCAGCACCACCGCCCCCATCATCGGGAGGCCGCGGTCCATGGAACGTGCGGAGAGGAACAGCGCAACGGCAAGCAGGAACGCTGAGGCAAAGATCAGCTTGCGGTCACTGAGCAGTGTGAGGATCTCCCGCCGCACGGGTGCAACAGGCCGACGCTGGTGCGGCGGCGTGGCCACCTGACGTACTTCCATGGCACCACGCATTGCCCACCCGACGGCCACTGCCATGAGCAGGATGGCGACAGGGACGGCCCACAGGATCTGACCGAACACCACACAACCTCCGCGATTACGAGTCCGGGGAACTCCGCCGTGACTCTCCCCACAAAGCCTATCCCCGGCCGCCCCGGTGAGAGAATCACGGCTTGGGGCAAGCCGGCCCCAGGCCAGAAAGGATGACCCCGCGCATGCTGGCCCGCTGAGGGCCGCGCTCACTGCTGAGGCGTCATTTCCGGCGCTCGGGATGGCCGTCAGCGCGCCTGGGCGCGAGACACCCTCATCAGCGGCTCAGCTGAGAGCCTTGGCCTTGAGTTGGGTGTACTCCTCGGCAGAGATTGCCCCGTCGTCGAGCAGGGACTTGGCCCGCACGAGCTGGGCGGTGGGATCGGCCTCGCCAGCGACGGAGCGGATGTACTCCTCCTTCGACGCGCGAACGGCGTCCACGCCCGCCTGCCGACGCTGTGCCATCCCGCGCCCCCGGACAAGAATGTAGACCAGCGCGGTCACTGGGGGTGCGACGAACAACGCGATCAACCACACTGCCCGCACCCACCCGTTGAGTCCGGGATCGCGGAAGACGTCGCCAATCACCTGGAAGAGCACCATGAGGTAACTGATGAAGACGAAGCCCCACAGCATCAACCAGAAGAAGTCCCAGAAGTTCATTTTCTTTGATCCATTCGTTTTGTGTGGTCCGTGCCGTCGGTGACCACAAATAGTTTCGGCAGCCATAATCCTGACATCTGTCGGCCAAAATGGCATGTCCGGGACTTGGTGCCCACTTCCCCACCGTCACATGCACCTTCTCCACACTGCCGGATCGCCCTTCCGCCGCTGGCGCTCTCGACTCGATGCCAGGTCAACTGGCCGGGGCGACGCCAAGTCCGTACGGACGGGTCAGTGGACGGCAGTCCGGCCGAGGCAGACGTCCACGAAGACTCCACGCCAACGGAGGCACCGGCAGCTACGCTCGCGTCATGGGCGACGAGGACTACCGGCAGGTCAACCGGGCCAACTGGAATGATCGCGCCCGGCTGCACCCACAGTCCCCGGGCTACGACCTGGACAGGTTCCGCCGCGACCCGTCGGTCCTGAGCGACGTGGTGCAGTTCGATGTCCCGCGGCTGGGTGATGTTTCCGGGCTGGAGGTGGTGCACCTGCAGTGCCACATCGGCACCGACACCCTTTCCCTGTCACGGCTGGGCGCGCAGGTCACGGGGCTCGACTTCAGCTCCGTCGCCATCGATTCGGCCAGGGCGTTGGCTTGGCTCAAGGAGGGGCGGGAGCGACTGCCACTCAGCTACACCCCGCAGACAACCAAACAGGCGACACAAGGAGACACGGCATGACCGACCACTCATCCCTGGAAGCGCTGGCCATGGACGTGGCCCGCGAGGCGGGCGCACTGGCTGCGCGCCGTCGCGGCGAAGGCGTGAGCATCGCCGCCACGAAATCCTCCCTGGCCGACATTGTCACCGACGCCGACCGCGAGGTGGAAGCGCTCATCCGGGAGCGGCTCGCAGCCGCCCGGCCGGCGGACGGATTCCTGGGCGAGGAATCGGGCCACTCACCCGGTGTCTCCGACATCACGTGGATCGTGGACCCCATCGACGGCACGGTCAACTACACCTACGGCATCCCCGCGTACGCAGTCAGTATCGCCGCCGTCACGGGCGGAGTGGACCCGGCGTCCTGGAAAGCAGTCTCGGGAGCAGTTTTCAACCCGGTCGTGGGCGAAATGTTCCACGCCTCCCGCGGAGCCGGCGCCCACCTCGACGGCAGCCGGATCGCGGTGAACGCGGAGATCTCCCCCGCGGGAGCCATGGTGGCCACCGGATTCGGGTACGACCCGGCCTCGCGCCCGGCAACCCTGGCGCAGTTGGCACGCGTGATGCCGCTGATGCGAGACCTCCGAAGGATCGGGGCCGCGTCGCTCGACCTGGCCTACGTGGCCTGCGGCCGCCTCGACGGCTACTTCGAACGCGGCCTCAACCCCTGGGACCACGCGGCCGGCGCGCTGCTGGTCCAGGAAGCCGGAGGCCGCGTGGGGGGCGCCCCGCACGGCCGTCCCGGCCCGGGAATGACCATAGCCGCCATCGACCCGCTCTTCGAACAGCTCCACGATCTCCTGGGCGTCGACCTGGAGAGCCCACCGACAGCGCCATCGAGCCATCCCACGTCGTCCTGACGATCCGGCGCCGATCCAGTCGTCGGGTACCTGGTCATTCCTCCCGGAGGAGCTGGACCCGGGGACGGATGGCAGCGGGGTCCTCCGCTTCGAAGCGGTTGCCGAATCCGTCCCTGATCTCGCCGACGCACACGCTCCCGGGCGGGCTGGATGCGCCTCGGAGGAAGACCGAGTCGACGACGGCCCCGCCCGGGTGCGCCGTCGGATGGATGACGGCGGAGGATCCGCTCACGGCGAGGTTGGCATGCAGGAATTCCATGGGCGTGCCGCAGTCGAAGGCCATCCCCCGCGTGACGCACAGGTCGAGGGTGGCACGCCTCGGAGCCCAGACCTCCTCGTAGAGTCCGGAGGGCTCGGCCCTCAGACCCCTGGCCAGCGAGTTGGGCAGGAGGCTGGCCCCCACGAACCGCAGGGTGCCGAAGTCACTGGGACGACCGACGTCCTTGACCAGCAGACGGGGTCCCAGACGGTCCCACCCCTCAATCAGGTCCCCGGGCAGTTCTTCGAGCCAGGTGTCCCCGTTGAGGATGAGCAGGTCGTCATCACCCAACCAGGGCCCCACGAGTGCGATGGCCCCGGCGGTCCCCATCAGGTGGGATTCCCGCGAGACATGGACGTGCATGGGCTGCACGAACTCCTCGATCTGATCCGCCAGGTGGAACGCGTTCACCGACGTCCTGGCCGCCACGGCACTCGCCTGGGTCAGCGCCCTGGCGAGCAACTCCTCGTTGTTGATCGTGAGGAGCGGCTTCGGTGTGAAGTCCGTGAAGGGGTGCATCCGGGTACCGAGGCCGGCTGCCAGCACGAGGCACGCCAGAGCACGCGGAGCCGCTTCCGGAAGCCGTGTGTGGCCGCCCCTGACATCATCTGCTGACTGCATCATCCGATCCTCGACTCAGCGCACCTTGACGCTGTCGACCGAGGGCGCGGCCTCGCTGCCCGAGACGGAGCAGTCCACGGGTCGGTCAGTGTCATCGACGGTGGCAGCGACCTTGATGAACCACGCATCGAGGTCGGTGCGGAGCGCCGACACCAGTGCCTGCCCACCTGGAACTTTGATCTCGGCGTCGGGATAGGTGCTCTTCAACGTCGTTTCGGCGGCAGTGGCGCACGCCTGTGTGGCCGTCTCCACGGTCAGGCCCTGGGTGTTCTGCTGCGCCGGCGAATCCGTGACAACAAGTGTGACGGTGGGTGCCGGATCAGCCGGGACCTTGACCGTTTCCGTGGACTCGACCTTCACCGTCTCGGTGGCAGTGGACTTGACCTTGGTGGTCTCGGTGGAGGTCACCTTCGACGTCTGCGTCGCCGTGGTCTCGATCTTCTTCGTCTCCGTGGCCGTCGCATTCGCCGTTTCCGTCACCGTGACCTCGGTGGGATCCGGCTGGGTGGTCACGGGCGTCGCGACCATGGGTGGGGTCTCCTTCACGGTCGTGTCATCCCGGCTCGAACCCCACACGAACGCACCGATCGCCAGGGCGATCAGAAGTGCCCCCACAGCGATGAGCCATGTGCTCTTCCACCAGGGCTCTGGTTCCGGCTCGTCCAGGACCTCAGCCTCAACAGCCGATACCTCTGTGGGCATCACCCCCACCGGTGGAGGCACGTCCTCATGCACTGTTGTGGCCTCCACCGCGGGTGTGGCTTCTGTGGCGTCACCGCTGGTGGGACGGAAGATGTCATCCATCATCATCGAGGTGTCATCAGGCGCGGGGTCCTGCTCCGGGGTCCAGAGCTGGGTCGAGTCTTCCTCCGCGAGTTGCGTGGGCTCGTCGGCGGCATCAGCGTTCCCGGCGTCGGGATCGTGATTGCCCTCAGTACCGCCAATATCCGCCATTGTGACTCCTTGACCCTGCGCTGGCTGCGCCATGGACTTGGCTCAACTATCTCCAAGTGTGGGCGCAGGAGCCCTGGACCGCCACATGGACGCACCCATTGACCCGCAATGGGGGAGAAATTGAGCACTGCGGGCATCACCCGTCGGCCGGCTGCCCCCCACTATCCTGATCGTCATGTCTCTCGTCGTGCGCGGTGCAACGCTGGCTGGTCTGGCTGCGTCCGCCAGACTGGCCAGGCTCGGACATCAGGTGACGCTCGACACCGGAGGCACCCCGCTGGGCGGCCGTTGGTCCGCAACCGTCGGGCCACACGGCCACCTCGTGGATGCGATGCCGCAGTTGGTGACCCTCCCCGCCACCTGGCGCGACGTCTTCAAGAAGTCCGGCGGGCACCTCGTCACCGAACTCAACCGGGCCGGCCTGGCACTCGTCGAGGCACCCGCTGTCGTACACCGTTTCCAGGACGGCACCACGCTGGAACTGCCGGCGGAGCGCGGAGCACAGTTCCACTCGCTGTCCCGGGTGTTCGGCGCATCGGCTGCCGAGCGTTGGCGCGATCTCCTGGACGATCTCGACGACGTCTGGGCAGCCCGCCGCGCCTTCGGCATCGACGGCCCCCACCTCCCCCGCACCTCGCCGGAGCGCCGCCGACTCTGGCTCGATCGCAGCGTGGACGACCTCGCTGACCGGCTCGAGCACCCACAGCTCAGGCGCCTGGTCTCGGATCTCGGATACATCGGCGGGACACGCTCACGCGGGGCACCAGCGCTGTTGGCCACGGATTTCGTGCTCGCCAGAACCTTCGGCAGATGGCAGATCGTTGACGTCGAGGGGCGTGGGCAGCGAGCATCACGGCTCGTGGAGTTGCTGGCCGACCGGGTCACCGAGCGCGGCGTCAGGATCGTCAACAGCACCGTGTCACCCTCCGACGTCGACTGTCGCCCGCGAGCCATCCGCTCCTTGCTGCGTTCCGCACCTCGCCCCGCGCTGCGGCCCCTCATCACCCATGAGATCCGCGAAGGCGGGGGCATGGCATCCGTGCAGGAGATCGTCGATCACACCGCGAGCGGTCCGGTCACCACGTGGCTCCGGCCCGTCACCGACGGCGTGCTCGCCAGCATCCACGACCACCGTCACGGCACACCGGACACCGATTGGGGACTCGCACCGGAAGACGCTCGTGCCTGGCTTCGACGCACGCCCATCGTGGACACCGTCCCCGCCGCCTCTGCCTGTTCACCCGCGGGCAACGACCCGTGGGCGGAGCTCGCCAGCGCAGCGCTTGCAGTCTACGAACTGCACGAGCGTCTCACCGGCGAGGATTGCCGGCCGACGAATCGAGACTTCAAGGGCAGTAGGCTTGCTCAGAGATCATGACGAACACACCGCAACCCAACCCCTGGGCAGGCTTCACCCGGGATCCGCGCAGCCGTGAGGCGGCGGGGCTCCGCGCCTCCGACGCCGATCGCGACCATGCCGCCAATATTCTGGGCGAGTCCTACGCCGACGGTCGGCTGCGGGACCCCGAGTACTCCGAACGACTGGAATCGGCACTGCGGGCCACGTACCTGCAGGATTTTCTGCCGCTCGTCAGTGACCTCGCCCTGCCCTCGGAAATCGTCGTCCCGGAGCCACCTCGCCCCGTTGTGCCGTGGTTCCAGACACCGGCGTTTCGCATGGTGGGTGTCTCCGCCGGAATCATCATCGGCATGGGGATGCTGGTACTGCTTCTCGGCGGTGTCTCGTGGTGGATGATCTGGCCATTCATGTTCTTCGTGCTCCCCCAACTCATCCGACAGATGCAGAACGTCAACCAGCGCCCTCCCGGTCAGGGCGGCACGAACGAGCTGCCCAATCCGAACGCTGGCGACGACAACCGCTGAGGCATACGACTTCTCCACAGCTGACGCACCAGTCCGGTGATTTGTCGCACACATGTGCCCCACCGCCGCCTCGAACAGGAAAGGCCCACCCACCTCATCACCTAGGTTGGGGTGGGCGGGACTGCCGAAATGGCTGCCAAACTGTCTCGCGTGAGTCCACGATGAGGAGTCATGATGAAAAGAAGTTCGCTGCTGTTGACATGCATCATCGGATTGGCATTGACGGGTGCGGCGCTGATCCTGCTTGTCCCGCCCATGTTCAATCCGGAGGGCACGAACAACGCTTGGCTCATCGGGGGCTTGGCACTCCTCGCCCTGGTTTTTGCAGCCGGCGCACTGCGTTGGAAACCGAGTTCCCCCGTCACCGACTCGGACAGGTAGGCAGGCCTGCACGGCGCCCACCGTTTGGTGGGGGCACGGTTGGCTGGAGCGAGAAAACCTAGTGTGCGTCGGCGTCGTCGGTGATCTGTTCGGAGTCCTTGCCGCGCGGTTTACGGACCTGCCAGAGAATCAGGCCGACCACGGCTGCAACGATCACGAGGGCGCCAATGTCGGGGATCGCCTTGGCAAAATTGCCGAGCGCGGTCTCGAGCTTCAACTGCTGGCGCGCATCGAAGATCCCACCGAGCGCGCTCGTGGCGTCCGTGGTGAGGAAGAGGATGCCCAGCACGATGAAGAGGATTCCTGACACCAGCCCCCACACTGATGTGGTGATGGGGCCGATGCTCAGCGGTCGGGGCCTCAGTTTCTCCGAGAGCGACGCGCTGTCCCACACCCACGAAAGCACGATGAGTGGCACCACCATTCCTGCACCGAACATCGCCAGCAGCAATGCCCCGTACAGCGGTGACCCTCCGACGGCGGCCATGGTCAGAACGGCCCCCAGCAGTGGCCCGGTGCAGGCGCCCGCGAGTCCGTAGACAGCGCCCAGGGCGATGACCGCGATGGGACCCGTCCCTCCGCCGCTGCGGAAGCCCGGGATGTTGAAGTTGACGCCCAGAACCTGCAGCAACCCCAGAGCGATGAGAATGATTCCCCCCACCAGGGCAAGGGTGCTGCGGTGCGTCGCCAACAGCGCCCCCAGCGATCCCGCGGCAAGCCCGAGCGGCACCAGTGTGATCAGCAGACCAAGGTAGAACAAACCGGTGCGGCCCAGCAGGCGAGTCCGGGAGGAGCCGAACGCGTAGGCGAAGAACGACGGCAGCAACATGGCCGCGCAGGGGCTCAGAAGGGCGGCCAGACCGCCGAGGAACGCCCCGGCAAAACCGACGCCCATCAGTTCAGCTTGGCGATTTCGGCGGCGATCACATTCTCGAACACTTCAATGGGTTGCGCGCCGGAAATGAACTCGGTGCCGATGAGGAAGGCCGGGGTACCGGAGATACCAAAGCTCTGGGCTTCCGAGGAGTCGATGTCGATGGCGGCACGTGTGGCGTCGGCCTTGTAGGCCACCTGGAATGCGTCCATGTCGGGGACGCCCACCTGTTCGGCGATCTTGGTGACCACGTCGTCGCCCACCGGCGGGTGGCCCTGGTTGGGCAGCGATGCATACAGCGCGCTGGCGAACTCCCAGTACAGTCCCTGCTCGCCCGCAGCCCTGGCGCCAGCAGCCGCATTGATGGAATCGTCGCCGAAAATGGCGAGGTCGCGGAACTCGATGCGCAGCGTCCCGTCATCCACGAGGGGCTGCAGGAGCGGCAGGGTGTCCTCCGTGAACACGGAGCAGAAGGGGCAGCGGTAGTCGGCCCATTCGGTCATCACGATGGTGGCATCCACGGCGCCCTTGGCCAGGGGGTCACCCTCCACACGACGGGGCATGCTGAGGAGGAACTCGTCCCGCTCTGCGCTGTCTGCTGGCTCTTCCTGCGGGGGTTGGGCGTCCGTGCCGTCACCGGCCGCCGTCACCGTCACCGTTGCCTGGGGCGCGGCGCTCTGGCCGGATCCCTGGGTCATGACTGCCAGGAGCCCCACCACAATGATGCTGAGAACGATCACCGCCACCTTGTAGAAGCCCGTCATGTCGTTGCGACGTGGGCCTTTCGTAGGGCCGGAATCCATCGCCGGCGTGGTGGACTGGTACTCGTTCTGCTCAGTGGACACTGTGCTGATACCCCCTCAAGGTTCTTCGTCGAGGCTATGCGCTGCCCCGCAATAAGACGAAACGCTGATCGTGGTCTCCGTTCACCCATGTGTCTGGCTGGTGCTCTGACTGGAACAAAGCGGTAGGGTTGAATGTCCGTCTCAAGGTGAGGATTGAAACACTTGACCACTTCGCGCGGCGAACTCCAGCAAGAAATCGCGCTCGAACAGGCACATGTCGACAAGGTTTACGACAATGTGGCCACTGCAACGGCCAGTGCCAGATCCATGGCCCACCAGGGCCAGCAGATGTTCCAGACTGATCGCACCAGCTTCCTCAGGGAAGAAGACAGCACCGCACTCTTCGAACGCGACGCATTCGCCTACCAGGCGGCGCGCAGACTGGCCGTCCTCGACGCCGAACACGAGGGCCTTGTGTTCGGCCGTCTCGACCTTTCCACACCCGACACCCGCTACATCGGTCGCATCGGTGTCCGCGACGAGGACTACGAACCGCTCGTCATCGACTGGCGTGCCCCGGCGGCGGAACCGTTCTACCGCGCGACGCAGGCCGACCCCATGGACGTCATCCGGCGTCGGGTGCTTCGTTGCCGCGATGACAAGGTGATCGGCCTCGAGGATGACCTCCTGGACTCATCGGTGGCCACCGATCTGCCCATCATGGGCGAAGGCGCATTGATGGCGGCCCTGACGAGGGCGCGTGGCCGGACGATGCGGGACATCGTCTCCACCATCCAGGCGGAACAGGACGAGGCGATCCGCGCCCCCTACCAGGGAGTCACGATCATCGCCGGCGGACCCGGCACCGGCAAGACGGTCGTCGCACTGCACCGGGCCGCCTACCTCCTCTACTCCAACCGTGCCCGCCTCGAGCGGGGCGGCGTGCTGGTGGTGGGCCCGTCGAACGTCTTCATGAACTACATCGAGAGGGTCCTGCCCAGCCTTGGTGAGGATGCCGTCACCCTGAAGTCCATCGGCTCCATCGCCACCGACGTCCTGGGGATGGCCAGCGAACGCGTCGACCGTGCACAGGCCGCCTCGCTCAAGGGCAGCCTCCGGATGCTCACGCTCCTGCGCCGACTCATCCGACGCCCACTCGTCGACGGCCCTGACGTCCTACGCGTCCGTGTGACGGTCAAGGGAGAGGTCCTGACCCTGGCCGGCGAGGAACTGCACCGCATCCGCGACAACGTGCTGTCCCACACCAAGCTCAACAAGGGCCGGGCACAGGCCCGTGACCTGGTGATCGCGGCACTGGCGGCGAAGCTGTCCGATGACGTCGACGTTCCTGCCGAAGAGGTTCCCCTGCTGATCGGTGAGCAGGCTTCGCTGGCGATGTTCATGACCACCTGGTGGCCGACGCTGAACGCCCCCGTCGTGTTGGCGCGCCTCGCTGAGCCCGAGCTGGTGGCCGAAGTTGCGCACGACTTCACCGCCGGTGAACGGGACGCCCTCGTTGACTCCTACACCTGGCTGCAGCGGGGCGACCACATCGAGACCTCTGGCTGGTCCGTGGCGGACATGGCGCTGCTCGATGAGCTGCTCGACATGCTCGGGCCAGCACCTGTCGAGGACGACCTCGACATCGAGGAGCCCGTCTTCATCGACATGGGCGACATCGCAGAACTGGTGACCACCTCCGACGAACTGCGCCGCGACCGCACCGTCGATCCCGACGACGATCCACAGATCACCTTCGCCCACATCCTGGTGGACGAGGGCCAGGACATCACGCCGATGCAGTGGCGCATGCTGCGCCGCCGTGGCCCGCAGTCGTCCTGGACGATCGTCGGGGATCCGGCGCAGAGCTCGTATCCGGACCAGGCCGAGACGACGCGTGCGATGGCCGAACTGGTGGGCCGTGCGCCCACACGTCGATTCACGCTCAGCACCAACTACCGCTCCCCCGCCGAGGTGTTCAACCTGGCTGCCAAGGTGATCACGAAGGTGTTCCCCGACGCCGACCTTCCCAAGGCCATCCGCACCACGGGGCTGGAGCCACGACTGGTGACGACGGACGCCGAACATGCTGACGAGGCCATCGTGTCGGAGGTTCTGCAGCTGGCCGGTCAGGTGAACGGCACCGTGGGTGTCATCTGCCCGCCGTCACGGATGCAGGCCGTCCTGCGCCTGAGCATGTCCGACGAGCGCCTCGCCCCACTCGATGACCGGCTGATGGTGCTCACGGCGCTGCAGGCCAAGGGACTGGAATACGACGGCGTCCTGGTGGTCTCGCCGGACGACATCATCCTCGAGGCACCCGGCGCGGAAAGGGTGCTCTACGTGGCACTCACCCGTGCGACGCAGCGGATGACGGCTCTTGACGTGACCTCGTCCACGGCAGCCTGGAGATCACTTCTGACGTAGCCTGCCAGCGGTTCTGCGTGAAGAACTGCAACCCGGGCGCACCGGCCTCGAGGAGTTCGTGACACATCCTCTCGGCGCGCTCCAGCCCGATGCGACGAACCTCGGCGGGGTCGCCCGCAGCTCGTAGCTGGGCGACGAAGTCGGCGGGAAGTTCGCAGTCGGCCAGCGCGGCGAACCGCTCGATCTGGGTGATGACGGTCAGCGGCATGATCCCGGGGATGATGGGGATGTCGGAGCCCCGTGCTCGCACCCGCTCCACCAACTCCACCCAGCGTGGTGCCTCGAAGAACAGCTGGGTGATGGCGAACTCCGCACCCGCGTTCGCCTTCTCCACCACGATCCGGGCGTCCAGTTCGGGATCGTTGTCCGGCTGGTGCACGTTGGGAAATGCCGCCACACCCACGCAGAAGTCACCGCTGTCCAGGATGAACTCCACCAGTTGCGTGGCATTGCCCAGTCCCTCGGGGTGCTGCTCCCACCGCTGGGTGGGCCCACCGGGCATGTCGCCACGGATGGCCAGGACGTTGGTGATGCCCGAGGAACGGTACGCCTCGAGTGCCTCGGCCGTGTCCTTGCGCGACTGGGACACGCACGTCAGGTGACCGACGGTGGCGTCGCCCCGCTGTGCCAGCAACCGGGTGGCATCGATGGTGCGCCCACGGGTCGATCCACTGGCGCCGTAGGTGACAGAGACGAAATCGGGAGCAAAACTCCCGAGCTTGTCGACGACCTTCGTGAACGTTGGCTCTTCCTCAGCGCTGCGGGGCGGGAAGAATTCGAAGGACAGCAGCGGCTCGGTGGCCGCGGCCAGGAGGTCGGCGATCGTCGGGGTCGGTGTGGGATCGGCTGACATGGCCCCAACAATAGGGAACGCCCCTGCGGTCCCATAAGCTCGTTCACGTGTCTGAGACTCCTGATGCCGCAAACCCCCTCGGTCCCGCACTGCTGGACTCCCTCTCCACGGAGCTGAGCCGCTTCCTCGATTCGCAGGAGGCTGCCACGTCGCAGGTGGTGACCGGGGAGTTGCTCCACCTGGCCCGGACGTTCACGGACGGGGGCAAGCGCCTGCGCCCCGCCTTCTGCTACTGGGGCCATGTTGCGGCCGGCGGTCACCCATCAGATCCGACGGGCCTGCTCAAGGCTGCCGCCTCCCTGGATCTTCTGCACGTCTCCGCGCTGGTGCACGACGACATCATTGATGCCTCCGACACCCGCCGCGGCATCCCGGCTGCGCATCACCAGTTCGCCGCACACCACAGGGCGCGCAACGGGCGTGGCAGCAGTGAGGAGTTCGGCACCGCCGCCGCAATTCTGCTGGGGGACCTGTTGCTGATGTGGAGCGTGGAACTGTTCGAGGACTGCGGCCTGGCCCCCGGGTCCATGATGCGCGGGCGCGCACTGCTGGCCACCATGCGCACCGAAGTGGTGTGCGGTCAGTACCTGGACGTCGGTGCATCGTTCGGGGTCACCGCTGCCTCCGATCTCGCAGAGGAGCTCGCTGTGGCGCGCCGCATACTGGAGTACAAGACCGCCCGCTACTCGGTGATGCGTCCCCTCCAGCTGGGCGCGGCGCTCGGCGGGGGCGACACCGCCCTGGAGTCCGCGCTGGCCGAGGCCGGCTCGCTGATCGGCCGGGCCTTCCAGATGCGCGACGACGTGCTCGGGGTGTTCGGGGATCCGTCAGTCACCGGCAAACCCGCCAGCGACGACCTCCGTGAGGGCAAGCGAACGGTGCTGGTTCTCACCGCCCTGGCTCTCGCCGACGACGCCGAACGCGCCACCCTGGAGTCAGTGCTGGGCAAGAATGGGCTGACGGATGACCAACTGCACGACGGACGCAGCATCATTGAGACGACGGGGGCCCGCGCCGAGGCGGAGCGCCTGATCACCAGCGATACTGCGCGAGCCGTCGAGGTACTGACCGAGGCGCCCATGACCAAGGAGGGTCGTGCAGCGCTGATACGGCTCGCCGAACTGAGTGCGCAGCGTGACCGTTGAGCCCACTCCAGGGCTGAGTTCCGCCGAGGTCCGGGAGCGGATCGAGGCGGGGAACGTCAACACGCTGCCGAGCCGCTCCGGCCGCAGCGCCTCCGAGATCATCATCGCCAACGTCTTCACGCGCGTGAATGTCATCCTGTTCGTGCTGTTCGTCATCGTGATGTCCACCGGCGAGTTCGAGCAGGGCATCTTCGGGATGCTCATCATCGCGAACTCGATCATCGGCATCATCCAGGAACTCCGGGCCAAGCGGACGCTCGACAATCTGGCTGTCATCGGGGAGGCGCACCCGGTGGTGTTGCGCGACGGCATCCCGGTCCAACTCCCACGTGACCAGGTGGTGCAGGACGATGTGATCCGCGTCCATCCGGGTGATCAGGTGGTGGTGGACGGGCAGGTCGTCGACGCCGACTACCTGGAGGTTGACGAGTCGATGCTGACGGGCGAGGCCGACACGGTCACGAAGATGCCCGGTGACGAGGTGCTCAGCGGTGCCTTCGTGGTGTCGGGGACCGGAACCTACCGGGCGGAGAAGGTGGGCGCCGACGCCTACGCCGCCCAGATCACCGCACAGGCCGCCAAGTTCACGCTGGTGAGTTCCGAGTTGCGCCAGGGCGTCGACCGCATCATCCGCTTCGTCAGCTTCCTGATGGTCCCGGTGGCAGGCCTGACCGTCTGGGTGCAGTTCCAGCAGGTGGGCAGCACCTGGCAGGAGTCCGTGCTCAGCATGACGGCGGCACTCGTGCCCATGATCCCCGAGGGGCTCGTGCTGTTGACGTCCATGGCCTTCGCCCTCGGGGTGGTGCGGTTGGGGCGACGCAACTGCCTGGTTCAGGAACTCCCCGCGATCGAGGGACTCGCCCGCGTCAGCGTGGTCTGCACCGACAAGACCGGAACCCTGACGCAGCACGGTATGACGCTGGGTGAGATCATCCCGCTCGCCGGCTCGGACCTTGACGTCGTGCGCGATGTGCTGGGCCACCTCGTGGGGGCCGACCCGGCGCCGAACGCCTCCATGCAGGCGATCGCAGCCGCTGTGCCGGCATCAACCGTCCCGTGGACGGTGCAGGCGCGGGCACCATTCACCTCGGCCCGGAAGTACTCGGGAGTGTCGTTCCACGGCCGTGGAAACTGGTTGCTCGGCGCGCCCGAGGTGTTGAGCACCAGCGATGGCACCGTGGCCGCCCTGGCTGAGGAAACCGGTTCGTCCGGGCGGCGCGTCCTGCTGCTCGCAGGCACCTCGGCCAGCGTCGACCATCCGGAGGCAGCGGCCGATGTGGCACCGATGGCGCTGCTGGTGTTGGACCAGAAGCTGCGGCCCGACGCCGCGGACACCATTGACTTCTTCGCCTCCCAGGGCGTCGAGGTGAAGGTGATCTCCGGCGACAACGCCTCCTCCGTCGGCGCCGTGGCGAGCACCTTGGGGATGACGGGCGCCATCCGTGATGCCCGAACGCTGCCCGAGGACGATGCCGCCTTCTCCGCGGCGGTGGAGGACGCCCAGGTGTTCGGGCGCGTGACACCGCCGCAGAAGAAACGCATGGTCCAGGCACTGCAGAGCAGTGGTCACAGCGTCGCCATGACGGGCGACGGCGTCAATGATGTCCTGGCGCTGAAGGAGGCCCATCTGGGCGTGGCGATGGGATCGGGTTCGCCCGCCACCCGCGCCGTCGCCCAGGTTGTCCTCCTGGACGACAGGTTCGAGACCCTTCCCCACGTGGTGGCGGAGGGGCGTCGGGTCATCGGCAACGTGGAGCGGGTGGCAAAACTGTTCCTCACCAAGACCGTCTACGCGGTCACCCTGGCCCTGGTGCTGGGGTTGCTGGGCCTGCCCAACCCGTTCGTGCCCCTCCAGATCACCGTCATCGGGTGGTTCACCATCGGCATCCCCGCCTTCCTCCTGAGCCTCGCCCCGAACAACGACCGCGCCCGCACGGGTTTTGTCCGGCGCGTGCTGGCCGTGGGTGTGCCGAGCGGTGTCATCGTGGCCACCGCCACCATCGTCACCTTCCTGATGACCCGAGGTCTTGGGCCGGTCCACGACACCGTTGATACGCAGGCCACCACCGCCACACTCGCCGCGCTGATCATCTCTGCCGTGTGGGTGGTCTCAATCGTCGCACGCCCCTTCGTGGCGTGGCGCCTCGGCATGGTGGTGTTCGGATACGTGTTCTACACAGGGGTCTTCATCTACCCGCCCACCCAACGACTGCTTGAGCTGGACATCTCCAATCCCGCAACCATGACGGTGGGAATCGTCACGGGCCTCATCGCGGCGGCCGCGATCGAGGCGACATGGTGGATCACTGCCCGCATCCGCCACGAGCGCCCGGTCCTGTGGCGCACTCCAGGGCCACCGCCCACGCATGGAAGGGACCTCAGAGACGAAATGCCGCCGCGCGATAGGCGGTCGAGCGCTCATCCGCCGACCAGGCCCGCGTGACGGCCCCGACGGTTTCCTGGACAAGGCGTGCCGCTGCGCCGCGATCCCACACGTCACCGGTCAGTGCAATTCTCCGTGCACCGGCTGAAAGACAGGCGGCCACGTCATCGGAGCGGAAGTCCCCCCACGCAAACCACGGCACGCTGCCGGACACCAGCGGCGGTTGATGTTCCACCGCAGTGGCCAAGATCTCCTCGTTGCTGCCCTCCAGCGGTCCCACGAACAGGTAGTCGAAGTCATCACCGGGTGCCGCAACGACGGTGGAGTCGATGGCGTGCCTGCCCAGGAGGCTCCACTCGTGTCCTTTGGGATACCCCCAGAAACGCCAGCCCGGGCGTGCGAGGTGCACCACGTCGGCGGACGCGGGGCCGGCGACGCGCTTGCTTGACGTGCCCACCAGCAGCGGCGTGGTTCCCCAGCGACGACGCACCGCCCGCAGCACCTCGACGTCATTGTCCACGTCACCGGAACCATCCAGGATGAGGAGATCCGCGCCAGCATCGATGACGGGGCCGAGCGTGTCCACGTCGCTGAACCCGGCGGGAACCACCAGAGCAACCTTCGCCAGGGCCAACCTCGTCGTCAGTGCCAGCAGTGCAGTCATGTCTCCAGAGTAGGGGCCACCTGCGCAATAGGAGTGAGAAACAGGGCGCGCCGTCTGGCGATCTGTCGGTGTTGGCACCTACAATCAGCCCACGGGCTGACACGGCCTACATCCCTGAGGCGTGTTTTGGAGACTGCGTACATGAACAGCACTTACGACCCGTTGGTGGGCCACGTGCTGGATGGTCGCTACGAGATTCTGGCGAAACTGGCGCGCGGCGGCATGGCGACGGTGTACCGGGCGCGTGACCTGCGCCTGATGCGCACCGTGGCCGTCAAAGTCATGCGACGAGATCTTGGCGAGGACGACGATTTCGCCGCCAAATTCGACCATGAGGCCCGTGCCGCCGCCACCATCAACCACCCCGCCGTGGTGGGTGTCTTCGACCAGGGAAGCGCCGAGGGGCAGCCCTACATCGTGATGGAGTTCGTCGAGGGCGAGACCCTGCGCCGACGCATCAGCCGTGAGGCGCCCTTTGCTCCTGACAAGGCACTGGAACTTCTCGAGCCGGTGGTGGCAGCCCTGGCGTGCGCACACGAGGCCGGACTCGTCCACCGGGACATCAAGCCGGAGAACGTGCTGATCTCCACCCGGGGTCAGGTGAAGGTGGCGGATTTCGGGCTCGCGCGCCTCATGGCCTCACCCCAGATGACCGCCACCGGCGTCCTAGTGGGCACCGCGAGTTATCTCCCGCCCGAATTGGTGACGCATTCCCGTCCGGATTCACGCAGCGACGTGTACTCCGCCGGTGTGGTGCTGTTCGAGTTGCTGACGGGAACCAAACCCCACACTGGCGAGAACAACTACCAGATCGCCTACCGCCACGTGAACGTCGACATCGAGAAGCCGTCCACGACGCTGCGCAATCTTGGCCAGGGCAGCTGGCGGATCCCGGACTACGTCGACGCCTTCGTGGCCGCCTGCACAGCGAGGGACCCGGAGTCCCGTCCGTTCGACGGGCGCGAGATGCTGGAACAACTGCGCGACGTGCGCCGCGAACTCACCGTCGGCGGTGGACGCGACAACCGTGTCCTGGCCGATCGGCTGCGCCCCGAGCACTCGCTTCCCGAGGACCTGACCCAGGCCATCCAGCCGCGCCCCGCCGCCCGTCCCCGCCCCCTCACGGGCGCCACGTCCTCCGCGTCCCCGGCCGAGAACGACCCGGTGCCCATGTGGCGGCCCACCAACCCCGCTTCCCCGCAGTCCCCGGCCACCACATCCCACCGGGGGAATCCCATCTCCCCCACGGTCGAGGACTCCGGATCCCAACCGCGCTCGCAGCGCACCCCGGTGTTCCCGAGCCTCAACATCTCCCAGAAACCGGAGCACCGTCGACGCCGTGGTGCACTGTTGATGGCGCTCCTCCTGCTGCTCACTGCGGTGGCTGGTGTGGGCTCGTGGTGGTACACGGCGGGACGTTTCACGACGGTGCCGAGCATTTCTGAGGTGAGCGAGGCGCAGGCGTGGGAAGCGGTGCAGGCCAACAGCTTGACGCCAGAGTCGCGCACCGAGTACTCCGAGGACGTGGCCGCCGGCCTCGTGATCTCCACAGACCCGGGTGGCGGCACACGGGTGATGCGCGGCGAAACGGTGGAACTCGTCATCTCGCTGGGCCCCGAGCGCTTCGGCATGCCCAAAGTTGTCGGTCTGACACGAGAAGATGCAGTCTCCACACTGGAGTCAGCAAACCTCGCTGTCGGTGACGTCGTCGAGGCGTGGTCGGAGGAGACGGCGGTCGGGGTGGTCATGTCCGCCTCGCAGGAGCCGGACACCCCCCTGAAGCGGGACACCCCCATCGACCTCACCGTCTCCAAGGGACCGGAACCCCTCACCATCGAGAATTTCGCCGACGCCACAACCACCGCGGAGAGCGCCAGGAAACAGTTGGAGGAGACGGGCTTCGAGGTGAAGGTGACGCAGGAGAACTCCACGACCGTGGCGAAGGGCCTGCTCGTCTCCCAGTCCCCGTCCTCCGGCACGGGCAAACGCGGTGACACCATCACGCTCGTCGAGTCGCTCGGCCCGGTCATGGTGGTCATCCCCGACGTGCGCTACAAGAGTGTCGACGACGCGACGAAGATTCTGGAAGGGGTGGGATTCGTGGTCAAGGTGGAATACAGCTCCGAGTTCCCCCTCTCCCTCAAGATCGCCGCCGGCACCGATCCCGGGAGCGGCACCAGCGTGCCGGAGGGCAGCGAAGTGGTCCTCCTGGTGGTCTGAACCAGGTTGAACGGGTCCACTAGGCTGCCGTCGTGACGTCAAACCGCACCCTGTGGGCCATCGCTGCACTCCTGGTCGCCGCCATGGCCTGGGGCTCCACGGTGGTGGTGGCCAAGAGCGCGTTTGAGTCCATCTCCGCGATGAATCTCCTGGTGGTGCGGCTGTTCCTGACCGGGGCAGTTCTGCTGGCGGTGTTCTCCACGAGGCTGAGGATGCCCCGCGGGATTGCTTTGCGCGGGCTGGTGCTGGGGGCTCTCTTCACGGCCGGGATCGGCGCCCAGATCATCGGGCTGCAGTACACACCGCCGTCGCTGTCGGGTTTCGTGACGGCCAGTTACGTGGTCTTCACAGCCATCATCTCCGCCGTGCTCCTGCGGCAGCGCCAGCCCACCACCACGTGGCTTGCAGTGGGGCTCACCATCGTCGGCATCGTCGTGCTGGCTGGGGGCGCGAGCACAGGTGAGGCCCAGTTCGGCTTCGGGGCAGCACTGACCCTGTTCGGAGCGGTGATGTTCGCGTTCCACATCGTCCTGCTGGGCCGCTGGGTGAGGCCCGGGAACGTTCAGCAGTTGACCGTGATGCAGGCATTGGTCGGAATGGTCGTTGCCATGGTTGTGGCCCCGTTCACGAATTTCGACGTGCCGCAGGACCCGGTCCTGTGGGGTCAACTGCTCTATCTGGGCATCTTCTGCGGTGCTGTGACGCTGTTCCTGCA
Organism: Propionibacteriaceae bacterium; assembly: GCA_030537675.1. GTDB lineage: Bacteria > Actinomycetota > Actinomycetes > Propionibacteriales > Propionibacteriaceae > Arachnia. The sequence continues at coordinate 21,790 of JAUNVL010000005.1, forward strand.
GAGTTGGGCCCAGAGCCACGTCGCCGCAACCCCCAGCGCGGTGATCATGTGCACGGAACCGGTCTGGTCTGCTGCGCTGGCGATCGGCTTCGGATTGGAATCGCTGAGCGCCCACATCGTCGTTGGCGGTTCGCTGGTGGTGGCATCCCTGCTCCTGGTCGTCTGGCCACGGGGCCGCGGCCGGGTCCTGGACACGTTGGTGGACGAGGTGCGACGACGGCGCGCGCGCGACACCTGAGAGGTACCCGGCCCCGGGGATCCCTACACTCGAGTAACCCCCAGTCGACGAGGAGTGTGCGGTGGACAGCATTGTGGTCGTGGTGTTTCTGATCATCGGCGTCGCCGCGCTGGTCCTGGGTGTGTGGCTGTATCAGAAGCACAAGTACATCAAGGCGATCGAGGCACACGGCTGGACGTGGGTGGAGTCCCCGGACATCAGCATCGCCATCGGACTCAACGCAGCGCCCTTCGGCATCGGTTTCTCCCGCAAGGTGGATGATCAGATCATTGGTCGTGGACCCTCCGGCGTGCCGTTCCAGGCGTTTCGCTACGTCACCGACTCGTTCCAGAGCAACGGGTACGTGGTGAGCATGAAGCTGCCGAAGTCCCTGCCCACCGTTGCCGCCTTCCAGGCGGATCTCCCACGCGCCGGGGTCTCCGGCGCCCTCGTCGCCTCCGCCCCACTGCACGTGGTGGCCAAGAGGCCGGACTTCGGCCAGGAGTTCACCGCAGCGCTGCTCCCCCTGCTCCCCTCGCTGCGGGACAGCAGACAACAGCAGATGGTCGTCGACGTCGGGGTGGACCACGACCAACTCGTCATGCTGCATGTTCCCCGCGAGCCGGAGGACCTCGCGCTCGCCGTCGCGTGGCTGGAGCAGGTGCAGCAGGCGCTCACCTCATCGCATGCCCTCAGCTTCGAGGGTGCCCCACCGCCACAGCACCTCTCGTTCCAGGACCGCGACCACTGGGTCTACCAGCCGCGCAACGACGCCATGCTCGGCTACGTCAACCACACGCGGGGTGGCTCCTCGCATGCTGCCGTGGACATCATCACCTCCGACAACCAGGGGCTGCCCTTCATCCGGCTCACCCACACCTGGCAGACCACCTACACCACCACCGACGGCGAGGGTCGCACCACCACCCACACCCAGAACCACACCGAGCAGATCTGCGAGTTCCGCACGACGTTTGCGTTCCGGGCCGTCTCGGTGAACTGGGGCATGTTCAAAGGTTTCGGGGGCAACGTGGTGGCGTTCGAGTCCGCCGCCTTCAACCAGATGTTCAAGGTGCGCTCCCCCGTGGCGCGGTTCGCCTCCGACGTCTTCCACCCCCGCCAGCTCGAGTACTTCCTTCGCACCGGCGGTCTGGGGTTCAGCATCGGAGCGGACGGACTGGTCCAGGTGGAGGGTGGAACCTGGACACCGGCAGAGCTCGACAGGACGTCGGAGTTCCTCCACGGCTTCTTCGCCCGCGTGCCCGACTTCACGTGGAAGGAACTGGGCGCCTGGCCTCGTCCCATCGCAGAGATCGCAAACTACAACGCCTGAGCCAGCACCCTGCCCACGGCGGCACCCGCCGCGGCGCACTGCTCCATCGAGACGTCGAGGTGGGTCACGGCCCGGAGCTGTCGCGGGCCGAGCACGCTGACGCGGACACCGGCGGACTCGCATGCCGCGGCCGCTGCGCGGGCGTCCCTCGTCTGCAGCAGCACCACGTTGGTCTCGACTGCATCCACGTCCACGCCACCGGGGACGTTCTCGGCGACGGCGCGCGCGAACGTCCGCGCGGTGGCATGGTCCTCTGCGGTGCGTGGAAGGTTGTGCTCCAGGGCCCAGAGCCCGGCAGCAGCCAGGAGTCCGGCCTGCCGCCATCCACCCCCGAGGCGTTTGCGTTGCACGCGCGCGCGTGCCATGTTCTCTGCAGATCCGGCCAGCACGGTGCCAATGGGAGCGCCGAGGCCCTTCGAGAGGCACAGCGTGACGGTGTCGAACAGGACGCCGTACTCGGACAGGGCCCGTCCGGTTGCCGCAGCCGCGTTGGCCAGGCGTGCCCCGTCGAGGTGCCGGGCGATGCCCAGGCGTCCCAGCTCCGCGCTGAGGCGGCTCACCTGGCCGAAGTCCTGGACGGTGCCACCGCCGAAGTTGCTGGTGTCCTCCACCTCCACCGCTGCGGTCTCCACAAGATAGGGGCCGCAGTCGATGGCGAGCATGGACAGGACGTCATCAGCCACCAACCTGCCCCGATCCGATGCCCAGGTGCGCATCGTCACCCCGTGCAGTGCGCCGTGGGCGCCCATTTCGGCGCGCGCGATGTGGGCGAGGGAGTCGCACAGCACCTCGCCCCCGGGCGGAACATGCAGCCAGATACCCAGCAGGTTCGCGAGCGACCCGGTGGTGCAGAACAGCGCCGCCTCCTGCCCCAGCAACTCGGCTGCGCGGCGCTCGAGTTCCCGGACCGTGGGGTCCTCCCCGTAGACGTCGTCACCGACGGGTGCGGCCACCATTGCAGCCAGCATCCCGGGCGACGGGCGCGTGAGGGTGTCGCTGCGAAGGTCGATCACAGGACGGGTTGAATCACAGGTCGCGGGACTGGAAGGCCTGCACCGGGTTCTCGCGTCGGCCACGGCCCTCACGGAGCCGGGCGGCCACCATGAACGCCAACTCCAGCGACTGGTTGCGGTTCAACCGCGGATCGCAGACTGTCTCGTAGCGGCTGCTGAGGTCTTCCTCGGACAACTGGTGGACGCCGCCCACACATTCCGTGACGTCGTCGCCCGTCAACTCGATGTGCACGCCACCGGGCCACGTGCCCAGCGCGTCGTGCACGTCGAAGAAGCCGTTGAGTTCTTCCACGACGTCCGCGAATGCCCGGGTCTTGTACCCGTTGGTGGATTCGAAGGTGTTGCCGTGCATGGGGTCGCACACCCACGCCACCTTGTGCCCGGACGCCTCGACGGCCTCCACGATGGCGGGGAGCACGTCGCGCACCTTCTTGGCACCCATGCGCGTGATGAACGTGAGACGGCCCGGGATGTGGTCCGGGTCCAGCAGGTCGGCCAACGCCAGCGCGTCCTGGGGGGTGGTGGTGGGGCCCAGCTTGATGCCGAGCGGGTTCTGCACACGGCGCAGGAGCTCCACGTGGGCGCCGTCGAGCTGGCGGGTGCGCTCCCCGATCCACAGCATGTGTCCGGAGACCCCGTACAGCTTCTGGGAGCGGGAGTCGACGCGGGTCAGCGCACGCTCGTACTCGAGCAGCAGTGCCTCGTGGCTGGCGTAGAAGTCGATGGTGGACAGTGCTCTGTCATCCATGCCGCAGGCCACCATGAACGCGAGCGCACGGTCGATCTCGCTGGCCAGTTCCTCGTACTCGGTCTCCACCTGGGAGTTGCCCACGAAGTCGCGGTTCCAGGTGTGGACGCCGCGGAGGTCGGCGAAGCCGCCCTTGACGAAGGCACGCACCAGGTTCAGCGTGGCCGCGGACGCGTTGTACATCCGGATGAGCCGCTCGGGGTCGTGGAGACGCGAGTCCTCAGTGAAGTCAAAGCCGTTGATGGCGTCGCCGCGGTAGGACGGGAACGTGACACCGTCGCGGGTCTCGTTGCCGTTGCTCCGGGGCTTGGCGTACTGGCCGGCGATGCGGCCCACCTTCACCACGGGCACCTGCGCCGCGTAGGTCAGGACCACGGCCATGGACAGCTGCACCAGCAGTTTTGCCTTGATGTTGTCTGCGGTCACGGCATCGAAGGACTCGGCACAGTCGCCACCCTGCAAGAGGAACGCGCGGCCGTCGGCGACGTCGGCGAGTTTGTGGCGCAGGTCGTCGCACTCGCCCGCGAACACGAGCGGCGGCAACGACTCCATGGTGTCGATGGCGTGATCCAACGCTGTGAGGTCCTGGTAGGACGGCTGCTGGACCTGTGGCAGGGCACGCAACTCTTCCCTGGACATGATGGAGGACATGGCCGTCAGGCTACCGCAATGCGGCCAACGGTCCAGACCGCGGCCCGGGCGGTGAAACCCGTCACTCGTTGGGGTCGTGGATTCCCTGGTCGATCGCGTACAGGGTCAACTCGACGCGGTTGTGCAACTGGAGCTTGCGGAGCACGTTCTGCACGTGGTTCTGCACCGTGCGGTGTGACACGAACAGTTCCTCGGCAATCTCCCGGTACGCCAGTCCTTTGGCCACCCTCCGCAGGACCTCGGTCTCCCGTGTCGTGAGGATGGGGCCCTCCTCGTTGTGGGCGCGTGCCACGTTCACGAGCCGCCGGAACTCGCCGAGCACCAGACCCGCCAGGCCTGGGGTGAAGACAGCATCGCCATCGGCGGTGCGGCGGACACCCTCGACGAGTTCGGCCTTGGACGCCGACTTCACGAGGTAGCCCTTGGCGCCGGCCCTCATCGCCCGCAGCACGTCCTCCCGCTCGCCGGAGGCTGACATCACGAGCACGTGCAGGTCAGGGAATTCCTTGATGAGGATCTCCGTGCAGGTGGCACCATCAGGTTCCGGGATCTGGAGGTCCATCACCACCACTTGTGGGCGGGTGGCGCGCGCCCGGGCGAGGCATTCGGTGCCGTTCTTCGCCACCGCGACGATCTCGAAGCCCACCTCGGTGAGATCCTCGCTCAGTGCGTCGATCCACATGGGATGGTCGTCCACCAACATCACGCGCTTGCGATCCACTTCACTCTCCAGTGTCGACGGGGAACCGGAGCTCCCATTCGGCGCCCAGTCCGGGCGACGACTTCAAAATGGCGGACCCGTGGATCGCGGACATGCGGCCCACGATGGAGTCCCGGATGCCGAGCCTGCCCCTGTCGGAGGCGTCGGTGACTGCATCGGAATCCATGCCGACGCCATTGTCCCTCACCCACAGGATCACTTCGTCATCACTCTCCTGGTCCAGCAGCACCCACGTGGAGGCGTCCGGACCGGCGTGTCGTTGAACGTTGTTGAGCGCCTCCGTCAACGTGGCCTCCACCTCGTCCACCACGAACCGCGGCACCATCACCTGCCCTGCCATCGTCGAGACGGTCACCCGGGCGCTCTGGTACTTGTCCAGGGCCGCCGCCAGATCCACCAGTGGCGTCACGGATTCGTCCCCCACCTCACGGTCCAGCAGCAGCGCCCTCAGCTGCGACTCCGATTCCCGGGCCAATGACGCCAACCTCATGCCGCGGGGACCCAGCGAGGGCCCTTCGCGTTCCACCAGGGCCAGCACCTGGAGCGCACCGTCGTGCACGATGCGCGCGAGGCGCTCCCGTTCAGCCAGCGCGGCCGAGCGGTCACGCTCACTCTGCTGCTCCCGGAGCGTTTCGCGGAACTGGCTCATCAGCGCCCCCAGACAGAACGTGGAGGCGATGATGAGTACCACCACATCGATCCGACGCGCGGTGAAAAATGGCGGCACGGCGAAATAGGCTGCCGAGACGATCACGGCCTGGATGAGTCCCCACCTCGTGGAGACCAGGATCGCCGCATACACGGCGCATCCGCCACCCCAGTACGCAGCGAGTGTGAGGGGCACGTCCACGTCCCCCGCCACCAGCGTTGTCGCCAGCACCACGCCCACGGTGACCGCCAGGTCGGCGCCGAACACCCACCCCCTGCGGCGACGGGGGCGGCGCAGCAGCACGGAGACGATGACGGTCCAGAGCGCCATCACGAGGCAGACCACCATCACGCCCACGTCGTTGTGGACCAGTGGCACCATGAAGATCAGGTTGATGAGGATGGCGTGCACGGCCATGGCAACACGGACCGTGACGGACACCGCATAGACGCGCCCCAGCACGTCGTGCGGGTGGCGGAACCATGTGCCGGCGTCCCGCGTCCCAGGACTCACGCCTCGTCCGGCGCGCCCGCGGCGATGGGTGCAGGGCCCCCTCCGGGGCGCGGGAGCACGAACGCGTCGGAGCCTGTGTCCTTGAGGTCACCGAACTTGACGCGGCTGGCGTAGACGTCGGCGTACTCCTGACCGGTGAGCCGCTGGATCGCCGCGAGGGTTTCGTCCGTCACCCAGCGCAGGGCCTTGGTGTCCCTGTCACGTCCCGCGAGTTCCGAGAAGTGCAACGGTTTCCCCACCACCACCACGGGACGGCTGATCCAGGGAATCCCGAAGGGGCCCCGGACGTCCTCCGTCCCGATGACACCCACGGGGAGCACCGGGACATCGTTGGCCAGCACCATGCGCGCCAGGCCTGTCTTGCCCTTGTACAGCCGCCCGTCCGGGGAGCGGGTGCCCTCCGGGTAGATGCCGACCAGCGCACCCGAGGCCAACACGTCGGAAATGTTGTGCAGTGCCGTTGCGCTGGCGCGCCCACCTCCACGGTCCATGGGCACCATGCCCACCGTCTTCAGGAACCACGCCACGATGCGGGCCCCCAGTCCGCCGTCGCCCGTGAACAGTTCCGCCTTGGCGGGGTAGGTGACCTGGCGGGGAACCATGGCCGGGACCACGAGGGAATCCATGGTGGCGATGTGATTGCTCGCGAGAATGGCGCCGCCCGTGGGCGGGACGTTCTCGGCACCGATGATCCTGGCCCTGAAGCCGTACTTGACCAGCGGTTTGAAAATGGCTGCTTTGAAAACTGCGTACCACACGGTTCCAGGGCTCCCTCTCGATACGGATCAGCATCCACACCCTATCGAGGAGAGTGGATGTTCACGGGGTGCTTGCGCGCATCCGGGGCAAGGGGCAGGGTCAGGTCATGGACAAACAGATCTGGCCCGAAGCTGAGACGTTGCGCGTGGGAGAAGGATCCATGGGAGTGGTGATGTGTCACGGGTTCACCGGCTCGGTGATGTCGGTGGCACCCTGGGCCCACGCCCTCGCAGAGGGCTGCGACGTCCGCGTGGTCGCACCACGCCTGACCGGGCACGGGACCACGTGGGAGGACCTGTCGCAGAGCAGGTGGACGGATTGGTATGCAGACGTGGAGTCCGCGTGGGCAGAACTGGCTGCGAGCTGCGACAAGGTGTTCGTGGCCGGCCTCTCGATGGGCGGGTCCCTGGCCCTGCGGTTGGCGGAGAAGCACCCGGTCGCCGGTGTACTCCTGGTCAACCCCGCCGTCGCGAGCCGCAACAGGTTGTTGCCACTCTCCGGGGTGCTCCGCCACATCGTGGCGTCCCAGCCCGGTGTCCGCTCGGACATCAAGAAGGAAGGGGTGGAGGAACTGGGCTACGACAGGATCAGCGTGGCTGCGGCATGGAGCATGAGCCAGTTGTGGAAACAGGTCAGGACAGACATGCCACGGATCGAGGCGCCCGTGATCCTCTTCCGGTCAGAGGTGGACCATGTGGTGGACGATTCGAGCCATGAGACGCTTCTGCGCGCGTTGCCGGCCACCGAGGTGGTACGGCTGCCCAACAGTTACCACGTGGCGACGCTGGACAACGACGCCGACCTCATCTTTGAGCGCTCCATCAGTTTCGTGACGGAACATGCCAGGACGGAGAGCACTGCCTGAAGGCATCAGCCGACGCGGCGGGCCCCGGCGAACGGCATCGAGTTGAGGCTGGTGATGCGCACGCCGCTGCGGGGATTAGCCGCATCGACGATCTTCCCGTTGCCGATGTACATGCCCACGTGGCTGACGGGCGAGTAGTAGAACACGAGGTCACCGGGCTGCAGGTCCGACTTGGCCACGCTGGTGCCGGCGTTCAGCTGTGCGCGGGAGCTCCGCGGCAGGGAGATGCCCACCTGACGGTAGGCATAGCTGGTGAGACCTGAGCAGTCGAAGGTGGAGGGACCCGAGGTTCCCCACACGTAGGTGCTGCCCACCTTGGACGTGGCGGCCGAGATGGCCGTCTGAATCCGTGAGCTGCTGCCGGAGGTGGAGGCGGCGGGCGCCGCGGCTTCACTTGACGGAGCTGTGCTGGCCGGTGTTGTCGAGCGCTCGGAGGAGGGTGCCTCGCTGTTGGAGGTTGCGGCGGCTGCCGCTTCTTCCCTCGCTGCGGCTTCACGCTCTGCTGCGAGTCTGGCCTGGCGATCCGCTTCTTCCTGCTCGCGGATGCGCTGGAGTTCCAATTGGTGCAGACGCTCACGCTCTTCTTCGCTGAGGCGATTGAAGACCGCTTCGGCTTCTGCTTCCTTGGCGTCGAACTGCTGGGCGAGTTCTTCCTTGGCTGCCAGATCCGTCTTGAGCTGGGCGCTGGTGCGATCGGCCTCGGCGCGCAGGGCGTCCACTCCGGCCTGCTCGACCTGCAGGAGCTGCAAGTTGGAGTTGCTCCTGTTGGCCTCGTTCTGGATGGTGGCAAGGCTGGAGAGGAAGCTGGACTCGGACTCGCTGGTCAGGAGCTGGGCTGTGATGTCGAACCCGCCCGACTGGAGCTGCACAACCGCGATCTCACCCAGATCCGACGACATCGCCGACACCTTTGCCTCCTGGGTTCGCAGGTCAGCCGTGACTTCCTCGAGCTTGATCTGCGCATCGCCGGCGCGGGCACTGGCCTCGATGATGTCGTGGTCGATGGCAGAGGACTCCTGCTGGATGCGCTCCAGATCAGCCTTGGCCTTCGCAACGGCTTCCGGGTCGGCATGAGCCGGCACCACAAAGCTCGCAATGCAGAGCGTTGAAACAGCCACCGCGATGACCCCACGCAACCTGTTCATCAAGGACCGAACCCCCACAGAAGAGACATTAACCTGAGAAAAGGCTAAACGACATTCAGAATATCCCCAAAACCCCGGTCACGTCGTGTGCTCACCAGCCGCAGCGGCGGCACCAGCCCGGCTTCCGCCAGAACCGACATCGCTTCCACCTCCTGGTCCTCGAACTGTATATCGTCCGGTGGGCCCAGAAGGACGGAGATGACACAATCAGCGCAGCCGGGCCCACGGGCCGCGCACCCGTCGCAATCCACATGCAAAGTAGCCATGGACACGATCCTGCCCACGACCCCTGACAATTTGGATCCGGGCACCGACGATCCGCGCCGCATTCGCGTTTGTCAGTGGCCATTCCTACTGTGGTTCCCATGTCAGCCCCACTTCCCGCCCAGCCGTCATTCGACGAGTTGGGCACGCACCTGTCGCAGGTGACGTTCTGTGTGGTGGACCTGGAAACCACGGGCGGCGGGAAGGACAGCTGCATCACGGAAATCGGCGCCGTCAAGGTGTGCGGCGGGGAGATACTCGGTGAGTTCCAGACGCTGGTGAGGCCGCTGACACCCATTCCGGCGATGATCCAGGTGCTGACGGGCATCACCAACCAGATGGTCGCCACCGCGCCTGACCTGGCCGATGCACTCCCCCGGTTCGCCACCTTCAGCGCTGGATGCGTCCTGGTGGCGCACAACGCGCCGTTCGACATCGGCTTCTTGCGGCGCGGCCACGAAGAACTCCACATGGCCTGGCCGCGGCCGCACGTCGTGGACACCGTTGCGGTGGCGAGGCAGGTGATGCCCGCTGAGGAGGTGCGCAACTGCAAGCTGTCCACCCTGGCCGCCCACTTCGGCGCCACCACCATCCCGAACCACCGCGCTCTGAGTGATGCGCGCGCAACGGTCGACGTGCTGCACGGGCTCCTGGAACGGGTGGGGAATCTCGGCGTGCACACGTTGGAGGACCTGTCGGAGATGACGGCCCGGGTCTCACCGGATCGTCGAGCCAAGCGCGGATGGGCGCAGAAGGCACCGGAGGCACCGGGCGTCTACTGGTTCGTCCACGAGGGACACGACGCCGATGACCGCCCACGCACGGAGGTGCTGTACGTGGGCAAGTCCACCAATTTGCGCCGGCGGGTCAGGAGCTACTTCTCGGCGGCGGAGAAGCGGTCGCGGATACACGAGATGGTGCGCGTCGCCACGGGCGTGGAGTTCCTGGAGTGCGCCACCTCGCTGGAGGCGGAGGTGCGTGAGTTGAGGATGATCGCCAGCCGCGCCCCCCGCTACAACCGTCGGTCGAAGAACCAGAATCGGTTGATCTGGCTGAAACTCACCCGGGAGGCTTTCCCACGGCTGTCCGCCGTGCGGCGCATCACGGATGAACAGGCCACCCACTGGGGGCCCTTCTCGTCCATGGACGCGGCCCAGGAGGCCGCGATGGTGCTCCAGGAGGCGTTCCGGTTGCGGCAGTGCACCACACGGCTGTCCGCGCGGACAGCCAGCCCTGACTGTGCGCTTGCCGAAATGGACCGCTGCTCGGCGCCGTGCCTGCTGGGCGAGGGTGTCACGGCACATGCCATCGCCGTTGAGGAGGTGCAGCGTGCCTGGACGTCCGACGCGCGTGGGGTGCTGCGCTCCTCCCGCGCCCGGCTCACCAAGCTGGTGGCCGCAGAACGCTATGAGGAGGCCGGCGTGGTCACCTCGCGGCTCCGCAACTTCCACGCCACCTCCGTTCGCCACCACAGGGTGCGCTCCATGGCGGCGTGTCGTCAGCTCGTGGCGGCAGCCCCGGTGGCGGGAGGCTGGGACATCCACGTGCTGCGGTACGGCAAGCTCGCCGGCGCAAGCTTTGCGCGCACAGCCGTCGTCCAGGCCGTCGCCGCTGAAACCGTGCAGGTGGCGGAGACGGTTCCGGCGCCACCCCACGGCATACCAGCCGGTACCTGGGAGGAGGCGGAGCGTGTCGCCGCCTGGCTGGAGACGCCCGGTGTCCGCCTGCTGGAGACCGACGGCGACTGGGCATGGCCACTGAACGCGGGGCTTCCCGCGAACCGGCTGGCGGCAGAGTTGCTGGGCGAGACCTCCCCTGCGCTGGATCTGGAGTACGGACCCGTCTCCGTCGCCGCGGCGTCAGCCTCGATGCCCTGACCGGGACAACACTGACGAGACAACAATGGCCGGACCCCGAAGGGCCCGGCCACTGCTTCTTCAGACGATCAGGAAAGGGTCACCGAGTTGATGACCACCGGCGTCTTGGGACGATCACGGGAGTCGGTGTCCGTGGTCTCGATGTCATCGATCACTCGCTGGCTGGCCTCGTCGGTCACCTCACCGAAGATGGTGTGGCGACGGTTCAGGTGCGGGGTGGGCCCTGCGGTGATGAAGAACTGGGAGCCATTGGTCCCCGGTCCCGCATTGGCCATCGCCAGCAGGTAGGGGCGATCAAAGCTGAGCTCGGGGTGGAACTCATCCTCGAACTGGTAACCCGGACCGCCGGTGCCGGTGCCCAGCGGGCAACCGCCCTGGATCATGAAGCCCGATATGACCCGGTGGAAACCCAGGCCGTCGTAGAACTTGCCCGTGGTCTTCTGGCGCGTCTGGGGGTCGGCGTACTCCTTGGTGCCGCCAGCCAGACCCGTGAAGTTCGCCACGGTCTTGGGTGCCTGCTCGTCGAACAGGTTGATGACGATGTCGCCCTTGGTGGTGTGCAGCGTTGCGGTGCTCATCCGCGTCCTCTCGATCGATGTCTCCGGTGTCAATGACCGGTCATTCCAGTACGACAACCTACCCGACACCCACCCAACGACAATCTGCGAACCGACGACCCGGTAACGTTGGTGGTGCTCGATCACGAGCAAAACACCATTTGGAGGAACTGTGAAAAAGTCCAAAGAGCTGAAGAAGGCCGCCGCGCATTCTGCCGCCGCCGCAGCGGAAGCCGGCCAGACCGCGCTCCACGACACCCTGGCGAAGGCCAGCGAACTGCTGAGCGATGCGCAGAAAGCTGCGGGACCCATGGTGCATGACGCCAAGGTCCGCACAGCCGACTTGGCTGCCAAGCGACTGGACGCCTGGGAACCACACATCAAGGACGCCATGGACAAGGTGACGCCGGTCGTTGACTCGGTCCGCGACAAAGTGTCCGACGACTTCCTGCCCAAGCTGCAGCAGCTGCTGCACGAGGCCGCGGAGAACCCAGTCGTCGCCGAAGCAGGCCGCCGTGGCGAGGCAACCGTCCAGGCATTGAAGGGCGAGCTGGAGCCTGCCAAGAAGAAGAGCAAGGGCAAGGCGTTCGTCAAGTTCATCGCGATCTCGGCGATCGTCGCCGGCGCCGTGGCTGCCGTCCGTCATTTCCTGACTCCCAAGGATGACGGCTGGACCGCCCACGAGCCGTCCAAGGCCTACGTGAACAACAACGACACGTTCGCCACCGCCGCGAAGGTTGCGGGCACCGCGAAGGCCACGGCCGAAAAGGTCGAGGACGAACTGGTCACCGACGCCGTACCGGCACCCAGCGATGATTTCGAAGGCGCGAAGGACGCTCCTGCCCCGCAGGATGCCGTTGCCAACGCCGACGCCGATGCGGCAGTTGACACTGACGCAGAAGCGGTGGCCGCCGACGGCTACGGGGAGGGCTCCTACGTGGGCGAGAACCCGCCGGAAGGCTTCGTCATCAAGGGAAATGAGCGCTCGAAGAAGTACCACCTCGCAGGATCGGGCGGCTACGACCGCACGATCGCCGAGGTCTGGTTCAACTCCGAGGAAGCAGCGGAGAAGGCCGGCTTCACCCGCGCCCAGCGCTGAGCCACCACCGCTCCTCAGCGAGCCACGACACCAGTGCCCATCGCCCCCAGGGGCGGTGGGCACTGCTCGTTGCATGCCAGAGACCCACTAGCCTGCGACCATGATCTGGCTCGTGGCGCTGGCGTGCGCCGGCTCGGCCGCCCTGCACCTGGCCGTGGTGGTGCCGCGGTTGCCCGAGCCCGAGGTGGGAGAGGACGGATCCGCCCCCTCCTACGCCTCCCTGGCGCCAGTAGGTCACGTTGCGCTGCTCGCGCTGATCGTCCTGGCGCTCTCCAGCGTGCTGCTGTGGGTTCCCGTGGAACATCTGGCCGTGTGGTTCGGCTACCTTGGCGCCGGCGGCGCGCTCGTCTGGGTGGACCTGCGCACAACGTGGCTGCCCCGCACCCTGACCCTTGCCTGCGGCGCGCAGATGGCGCTGGGCCTCATATGGGTTGCCGCGGCTGACTGGCCGACGGCTCTCGGGGCAGTGGCCGGTGGCGCAGTGGCATTTCTGCTGTTCCACCTCGTCTGGCGTTTCAGTTCTGCGTTCGGGTACGGGGATGTTCGCCTGGCTGCCCTCGTGGGCGCCATGGGCGGCTTGCGTGGGCTGGAGGGCTGGTTGCTTGCCCTGGTCTGTGGCACTCTGCTGGGTGCCGTGTGGGCCATCATCCACGCTCTGCGCCGCCGCGGCACGAATCGGCCTGCGTACTTCGCGTACGGTCCCGCGCTGTGGCTGGGACCGATCGCAGCGGTCACCCTCAGCGGTTGGTGATCTCCACCCAGCGCTCCAGCGTGTCAGCAGTGGCACCCGAGTCCAGTGCCGCTTCGACGTCGAGCTTGGTCTCCTGCATCTGCTCGGCCAGCGGTACCACGACGCTGACTCCTCGGTACGCCAGGAGTGCGGCGGCTGCGTTCAGGACCACGATGTCGCGGATGGGCCCCTTCTTGCCCGCCACCATGTCCCGCACCGCGGCAGCGTTGTGTATCGCGTCCCCACCTGTGAGGTCCGAGGGCGACGCGGGATGCAGCCCCAGGTCCCGCGGGTCGAGGGTGGTGCGGTGCACACGTGCGTCGGAGACGATCCACACGTCGGAGGACGATGTGGTGGTGAGTTCATCGAGGCCGTCGAAACCCCGGAAGACCATGCCCCGGACGCCACGGCTGGCGAGCACGCGTGCCACCAGGGGCGCAATGTCGTCGTTGGCCACCCCGAGCGCCATCGCGTGCGGTTGAGCCGGGTTGGACAGCGGCCCCAAGAAGTTGAACGTGGTCTGGATCGCGAGTTGCTTGCGCACTCCCCCCACGTATTTCATCGCCGGGTGGTACATCTGCGCGAACAGGAACACGATGCCTGTTTCGTCCAGCACCTCGGCCTGCCGCTCCGGTGCGAGTGAGATGTTGACTCCGAGCGCCTCCAGCGTGTCCGCCGTCCCCGCCATGGATGAGGCTGCCCGGCTGCCATGCTTGACCACCTTGGCCCCTGCGGAAGCTGCCACCAGCGCGGCCATGGTGGAAATGTTGACGGTGTTCGCGCGATCCCCGCCCGTGCCGACGACGTCGACGGCTTCCTGTTGCAGCGCGATGGGCAGCGCATTGCTGAGCATGGCATTGGACAGACCGACGATCTCGTCCTCGGTCTCGCCCTTGGCCCGCAGTGCAATCAACAAGGCCGCGAGGTGCACCTCGCTGGCGCGTCCGGCGAAGATCTCATTGAGAGCCCACTCGGCGGCCTCTGCCTCCAGCCCCTCCCGGCGCACGAGACCCGTCAGGATTTCTGGCCAGGAATAGCTCACGGGGCGGTGACCGCGCGGCGCAGCAGGCCTGCCACCTGCTCCGGGAGTTGCAGCGGGTCCACCGGGTAGGGGGAGATCGCTTCGGCGCGGGACCAGGTGGCCAGCCAGGCGTCAGCCACCCGTGCCACCAGCAGCAGCACTGGCGGGCAGTTCGCGTACTCATCCTTGATCTGGTAGGCCAGACCCATGCCGCCGTGCGGCTGGGCTTCGGCGTCCATGATGACCAGGTCGTAGTCGGAGTTGGCGTCCAGCGTCCTCAACAACGCCGGCCCGGTGGCGACTTCGAACAGTTCGATCTCCGGGAGGTCGCTGGCCACCTTGCGGCCGAGCGTCAGGCGAATTTCGTCGCGTACCGTGCGGTCGTCGGAGAACAGGAGGATCCGGAGGCGGTCCGCTGCGTCTGTCATTGGTGTTCCTCGTCCCCGACGGTGTCGGCGTCGGTGGTGGCTGGGGCTTGCCGTCGTTGTGCATCGTATCCAACAGCGCCGCCCTCGGCCATGGCGGCCCGCTTGGCGGCGAGTGCGTCCTGCCGATCCATGGCCCTGTCGACGCGTTTGGACTCGCGTTTGGAGTCGCCCACCCATTGGATGAAGATCGTGATCATCGCCGCGAACATCGTGATGTCGCCGGTGGCCCACATCAGTCCGCCGGCCAGGGTCTGGTCCTCCAGCGGACTCGGTCCCCACGTCCGGCCGAAGGCCAGATACCAGTCCTCGGCGATCAGCCGTGTGGACCCCATGATCGTGACGCCGAGGAAGGCGTGGAACGGCATGGTGAGGAGGAAGAGGATGAAGCGGATCGGGTACGGGATGTTGAGGGGAACCGGGTCCACGCCCAGCAGCGGGAAGAAGAACATGCATCCCACCACCACCATGTAGACGTGCAGGAAGTCGTGGGCCGCGTTGCTGTTCAGCGTCAGGTTGTACCAGCCGGTCAGGTAGAGCGCGAAGGGGCTGGCGATCATCAGGAACGTGGTCAGTGGCGGGAAGAGCATGATCTTGCCGAACATGGAATGCAGCACCGCGAGCAGCCACTTGCGTGGCTTCTTCGGCAGGGTGCGCAGCGCGAGCGTCACCGGGGCACCCGCCACCAGGAATACGGGCGCGATCATGTTGAGCAGCATGTGCTGCAGCATGTGGAGCCAGAACAGCACCGTGTCGTAGGTCCCGAGGAAGCTGAACAGTGCGAAGGACAGGCTCCCGAGGCCGAAGCCCACGAAGTACACGGTCCGCAGCACGGGCCACTTGTCCCCGCGCTTGTGCAGCAGGTGCACCGCGTACAGGTACAGGCCCCCCGTCAGGAGAATCATGATGAGAGGCAGCGGTTCGAAGCTCCAGGCCGTGAAGTATCGCCATCCCTCGAGAGGGATGATGTTGTCGCCGGGATCTGCGTGGAGAGGCAGAAATCCGGTCATGGGGAAGCGGCCGAGCATGGGCGCATTATGCCTCATCCCGATCAGGAGTCGCATCCGGGGTCACCCAAGTACGCGACAGGTTGTACCGAAACCGAAAAGACCGGGCATACTGGTCGGGTGACGAGCCAATCTGATTCCCTGATCGCGCAGGACGCACTGCCGAGCGGTGCCATACATGCTGTCTCCTCGGCCCGGCTGAACAAGCCCACTGGCCGCCCAGACACAGTCGCCGTGGGCACCATCGTGTGGCTGGCGAGCGAACTCATGTTCTTCGCCGCCCTGTTCGCGGCGTATTTCTGGATCCGCAACGCCACCAACGAACAGGCGGCAGCCGCTGGCACCGTCTCGTTGTGGGACAGCAGTACCCAGCACTTGGACGTCACCTTCGCCAGTATCAACACGGCGATTCTGGTGACGTCGTCCATCACGTGCCAGCTCGCGGCCAATGCTGCCGAGCGCGGACGCGTGACGGGGTCGTGGCTGAATCCGCTGAAGTGGGGGCTGCGCGAGGGCTTCATCGCGACGTTCATCCTGGGTTCGCTGTTCATCGGCGGCCAGGTGTGGGAGTACTTCACCCTGTTCGGCGAGGGATTCGTGGTCTCCACGGATCCGTACTGGTCGGCATTCTTCCTTGCCACCGGCTTCCACGGACTGCACGTCATCGGTGGTCTCGTCGCCTTCCTGTTCGTGCTGGCCCGGTCCTACATGACAAGAACCCACACCCATGAACAGACCGTGACCGCCCACGTCGTGAGCTACTACTGGCACTTCGTGGACGTCGTCTGGATCATCCTCTTCGGCGTCATCTACTTCCTCCGCTGAGCCTGACACCCACCAGGAGTCCCCACATGAACTTTCTTTCGAAGCGACGCCGTCACGCTGCTGCGCGCCCGCTGCTCCTCCTCGTGGCACTGCTCATGGTGGGAGTCGGCTACTCCGTCGTCTCCCCACAGCAGACCTCCGCGGACACCGAGATGAGCCAGCAGGTGGAGGAGGGCAAGGCGCTCTTCAACGTCACCTGCTCCTCCTGCCACGGCCTCAACGGCGAGGGCACCACGCAGGGCCCGAGCCTCATCGGCGTCGGCACTGCATCGGTGAACTTCCAGGTGGCCACGGGACGCATGCCCGCCGCCCGCCCCGAAGCACAGATTCCCGCCCGGACACCTCTCTACTCCGACGCGCAGGTGGACGCACTGGCGGCCTACATCTCCACGTGGGGTGCCGGCGTTGACGTGCCGAAGGAGTCGCAGTACTCCCCCGAGGGACTCTCCGCCGAGGAGATCGCCCGAGGTGGCGCCCTCTTCCGGGCCAACTGCTCGGCATGTCACGGCATCATCGGCAACGGTGGCGCCCTGCCGGACGGCAAGTACGCCCCCTCCCTGGTCGAAACGCCCAACATCCACATCTGGCAGGCCATGCGGACCGGTCCGCAGCAGATGCCCGTGTTCTCCAAGGATGTCATCACCGACGACGACGCTCGCGAAGTCATCGGCTACCTCAACAAGGCCCACGCGCAGCCCACCTTCGGTGGACTGGGCATGGGTGAGAACGGCCCGGTCTCCGAAGGCTTCTGGGTGTTCATCTTCGGCATCGGCGGGCTCGCCGTGATCGCCACCTGGATCGCCAAGAAGGGGGCACGAGCCCGATGAGTCAAGACAACCTTCCCGTCCTGGACCCCGGTCTCGGTCAGCCCGTGGCCAACCCGGGCCTCGAGGAACATGTCGAGCGTTTCACCGACGTCGACGAGGCTGCAGGCAACCGCGCCTATGCAGCAATCGTGGGCATGCTGGCCGCCGTCCCGGTGCTTGCCATCCTGTTCGTGGTGATCTACTTCGCCGTGCCCCGTGAGACCTACATCGTGTTCGGTCCCATCAATGCCAACGCACAGAACGTCGGCTTCGGCGTCACCGCCGGACTCGCGGTGCTCCTCATCGGTCTGGCCTGCGTCCAGTGGGCCCGCGTCATCATGACGGATGCCGAGAGCATCGACTACCGCCACAGCGCCGGCTCACCGCCGGAGGCTCGCGCGGAACTCGCGCAGCAGTTCTCCGAGGGCGTGGACCAGTCCCGTTTCGGACGCCGCAAGCTCATCGGTGGAGCACTGGCCGGCGCACTGGGCTTCACGCTCGTTCCCGCTGTCGTGCTGTTCGCCGACATGGGGCCCTGGCCGACGCGCTCCAAGCGCGAAGAGACCATCGAGCGCACCATCTGGGCCGAGGGTGTACTGGTCGTCAATGACGTCACCTTCAAGCCGATCAAGCCGTCCGACGTCGAGATCGGCCAGCTGATCAACGCCCAGCCGGAGACCCTGCTGGACTACCACGGTGCCGAGCAGGCCATCGAGAAGGCGAAGTGCTCGCTCATCGTCGTCCGCATGGACCCTGCCTCCATCAAGATCCCGGACTCGCGTCGGGACTGGCAGGTGGGTGGAATTCTGGCCTACTCCAAGATCTGCACGCACGTCGGCTGCCCCATCAGCCTGTGGGAGCGTCAGACACACAATCTTCTCTGCCCCTGTCACCAGTCGATGTTCGATCTTTCCGACTCCGGAATCGTCGTTTTCGGCCCCGCCGCACGCTCGCTGCCGCAGTTGCCCATCCGGGTAAACTCTGATGGTTACCTGGTGGCACAGAGCGATTTCACGGTGCCGGTGGGTCCCAGCTACTTCGAACGCGATTCGCGAGTCGACTTCAAGAAGGGTGACGCATGATGGCAAAGCCGACGATCATCACCGAAACTTCCCCCGCCCTGGAGGCCGAGGAAGCCCCCACCGATCCCAAGTCGATGCCCGGTGCGGGTGCGCTGGGGTGGGCAGATGACCGTCTTGGCCTCGCCAAGCTGGGTCGGGCCAATCTCCGCAAGGTGTTCCCCGACCACTGGTCGTTCCTGCTGGGCGAGATCGCCCTGTACTCCTTCATCATCCTGTTGCTGACCGGGGTGTTCCTCACCATCTGGTACAAGCCGTCGATGGCAGAACTCGAGTACGCCGGGTCCTACCAGCTCATGAAGGGCATCCCGATGTCGGAGGCGCTGTCCTCCACGTTGCACATCTCCTTCGACGTCCGCGGCGGCCTCCTGGTTCGACAGATCCACCACTGGGCAGCGCTGCTGTTCGTCGCGGCTGCCTTCGTGCACATGCTGCGCGTGTTCTTCACCGGCGCATTCCGCAAGCCCCGCGAGGTCAACTGGCTCATCGGCGTCG
Organism: Propionibacteriaceae bacterium; assembly: GCA_030537675.1. Classification (GTDB taxonomy): domain Bacteria; phylum Actinomycetota; class Actinomycetes; order Propionibacteriales; family Propionibacteriaceae; genus Arachnia. The sequence goes on from JAUNVL010000005.1 coordinate 40,589, forward strand.
GCCTGCTGTCGATGTCGCTGATCGCCGGCTTCGCCGGATACTCCCTCCCGGATGACCTGCTGTCCGGAACGGGCCTGCGCTTCGTGGACGGTCTCATCCGCTCGATCCCGATCATCGGTACCTGGGCGGAGTTCTTCGTCTTCGGTGGCGAGTTCCCCGGCGACATCGTCATCCCCCGCCTCTACATGGTCCACATCCTGCTGGTCCCCGGCCTGCTGCTCGGCTTGATCTCGGCACACCTGGCGCTCGTGGTCTACCACAAGCACACCCAGTACCCCGGCCCCGGCCGCACCGAGAACAACGTGGTGGGCTACCCGCTGTTCCCCGTCTACATGGCGAAGGCCGGTGGTTTCTTCTTCATCGTCTTCGGCGTCCTGGTCCTCATGGGTGGCCTGTTCCAGATCAACCCGGTCTGGCTGTACGGCCCCTACGATCCGTCCAAGATCACGGCCGGGTCCCAACCCGACTGGTACATGGGCTTCGTCGAGGGTGCCATCCGGATCATTCCGAACTGGGAGAGCCACATCCTCGGCACCACCTGGTCCTGGAACGTGTTCGTTCCCGGACTCGGCATGATGGGTCTGCTGTTCGGCCTGCTCGCAGCATGGCCGTTCGTGGAAGCATGGCTGACCGGCGACAAGAGGGAGCACCACGTGCTCGACCGTCCCCGCAACGCACCCACCCGCACCGCCCTGGGCGTGGCTGGCATCGTCGCGTTCTCCCTGTTCATGATCGGTGGCGGCAACGACATCATCGCGACCCGGTTCCACCTGAGCCTGACGGCCATCACCCTGTTCCTCCGGGCTGCCATCTTCGTGCTCCCGGTGGTGGCCTTCCTCATCACCCGGCGCGTGTGCATCGGCCTGCAGCGTGCCGACCGTGAGCGCCTGCTGCACGGGTCCGAGTCCGGCGTCATCAGCCGCGCTCCCGACGGCGGATACTCCGAACCGCACCTGCCGATCAGCCGGGACGAGCAGTTCCTGCTCACCCAGCACCTGCAGCATGCTCCGCTGGAAATCAGCCCGAGGGCCGACGAGAGCGGCATCAGGATCAAGCAGGAGGTCAAGCCCATGCGGGCACGCCTTTCCCGCTGGTTCCTGCGCCACGACGTGGTCAAGCCCACCGCCGTCGAGTTGGAAGAAGCAGCATCGCACGGTGCTGTCGAAGGACGAGAACTCGAGGCCGAGGAAATCCGGGCACTCGAGGAATCCTCCAACCGCTAGCCCAGCACACAGACGGCCCGCTCCCTTTCCGGGGGGCGGGCCGTTTGTGTTGCTGCAACAATGGACCACGTGAGATTCCTGAATGACCGTCCCGCCCATGACCTGACGTACTCCGACATCTTCATGGTGCCGAGCCGCTCCGACGTCACCTCCAGGCTTGACGTGGACCTGACCTCGACCGACGGTCTCGCCACCCCGCTCCCCCTCGTCGCGGCCAACATGACCGCGGTGTCAGGCCGCCGAATGGCAGAGACCATGGCGAGGCGCGGCGGACTGGCCGTATTTCCCCAGGACATCCCCACCGACGTCGTGGCCGCCGCCATCACGAAGGTGAAGGCCGCACATCCCATCTTCGACACGGCCGTCACCGTGGCCCCCACCACCACGCTGGGCGAGACCCTGGGACTGATCGCGAAGCGTTCCCATGGCGTCGCGGTTGTCCTGGACGGCGGCGCTGTGGTGGGCCTCGTGACCCCCTCCGATGCCGAGGGGATGGACCGCTTCGCCCAGGCGAAGGACGTCATGAGCACCGACGTGACCACCGTGTCGCCCGATGCCGTGCCGGAGGACGTGTTCACCACGCTGGCCAGCCACCACCAGAAGATCGCCGTCGCCATCGACGGCAATGGCCACCTGATCGGCGTCATGAGCGCCAAGGGAGCCCTGCGCTCCAAGATCTACTCCCCCGCCCTCGACCACGAGGGCCGCCTGCGCGCCGGCGTGGCCGTCGGCATCAATGGCGACATCGCAGCAAAGGCACGTGCGGCCCTGGCGGCAGGGGCTGACGTGATGGTCATGGACACGGCGCACGGGCACCAGGAGAAGATGATCGTTGCGCTGCGGCACGCTGCCGCGGCCCGTGACGAGTTCGAGCAGCAGACCGGACGGCGCATCCTGATCGTGGCCGGCAACGTGGTCACGAGCGAGGGTGTGGGCGACCTGGTCGCGGCAGGTGCGGACATCCTGAAGGTGGGCGTCGGCCCGGGCGCCATGTGCACCACCCGCATGCAGACCGGCGTCGGACGGCCGCAATTCTCCGCCGTGCTCGAATGTGCCGAGGCAGCCAGGGATCTGGGTACTGCCGTGTGGGCCGACGGCGGTATCCGCCACCCCCGCGACGTCGCCCTCGCGCTGGCGGCCGGCGCCGGGTCCGTGATGATCGGTTCCTGGTTCGCGGGCACCCACGAGTCCACGGGGGACCATCTCAGCGACCACAAGGGACGCGTCTACAAGGAGTCATTCGGGATGGCCTCCGCGCGCGCCGTGCGTCAGCGCACCCGGGACCACTCCGCCTTCGAGCGGGCCCGCGCCGCGTTGTTCGAGGAGGGCATCTCCTCCTCCCGGATGTATCTCGACCCGCTACGGCCGGGTGTGGAGGACCTCCTGGACTGGATCACCTCGGGTGTCCGCAGTTCCGCCACCTACGCGGGAGCCCGCAACCTGACCGACTTCGCTGAGCGCGCCGTGATCGGCATCCAGTCCGGGTCCGGGTACGAGGAGGGTCGACCGGTGGACCGCAGCTGGTAGAAAGCGGCTTCTCCTGCGCTGAGCACAGGACACGAACAGCGACCAGTTCTGCCGCGTGGCCGACGTGTTGTGGCTCCCCCGGCTGGCATGGTTGCTTCCAGTGTCAAGGAATCATCCACCACGAGGAGAAGAAGATGCTCCAGGTACGACATCTCACGCGACGCTTCGGCGAGCTCGTCGCCGTCGACGACGTCTCCTTCGACGTCCACGGCGGCAAGTTCACCGGGTTCGTCGGAGGCAATGGCGCGGGCAAGACCACCACCATGCGAATGATCATGGGGTTGCTGCAACCCGATGCGGGCGAGGTGCGGTGGGAGGGAGACCTGATCACCCCTCGTGTGCGTGCGCAGTTCGGATACATGCCGGAAGAACGCGGCCTCTACCCGAAGCAGCCCGTACGCAGTCAACTGGTCTACCTCGGCGAGTTGCATGGCATGCCCGCCAAGGAGGCACGCGCCGCCGCCGACGCACTCATGCAACGCTTCGGTCTCGGCGAGCGCACCAAGGACAAGCTGGAGACGCTCTCGCTGGGCAACCAGCAGCGCGTCCAGATCGCGGCCGCGGTCATCGCCTCGCCCATGGGCCTGATCCTCGACGAGCCGTTCAACGGTCTCGACCCTGATGCCGTGGACGAGATGTTCACCATCCTCAGCGAATTCACCCGGCGGCAGGTGCCGATTCTGTTCTCCTCCCACCAGCTGGACCTGGTGGAGCGGCTGTGCGACGACATCGTCATCCTCGCCAAGGGCAGGGTCGTCGCCGACGGGCCGGTGGATGAGCTGCGCAGGGCGGGTGAGACGCACCATCGCATCCTCACCGAGGCGGACCTTGGCTGGCTTCGGAGCCACCCAGGCGTCCAGATACTCGACTTTGACGGCGTCGAGGCGTCCGTCGTCTTCTCTGACGTGTCGGTGGAGCAGGCAGTGCTCAGGGAAGCGCTCCAGCGCGGCCCCGTCCGCGCCTTCGGCCCCGTCGTCCGCCCACTCAGCGACATCTACCGGGAGATCACACGATGAGTTACCCAGCACCCACCATGCCGTGGTGGATCGTCGCCCGACGAGAGATCATGGCCAAATTGTCCAACAAGGGCTACTGGATCTCCACGATCCTCGTGGTGGTCCTCCTGGTCGCCAGCTTTGGCCTCACCTTCCTGTTCGCCAACTCCCAGGACAAGCTGAGGATCGGTGTCACCGACGATGCGGGGGCCCAGGTGGTCGCCATTGCGGCCCAGTCCAGCGGCCGTGACATCCAGGCCCAGACGATGGCCGCGGAGGAGATCGAGTCCGCCGTCGACGACGGCGACATCACGGCAGGACTGGTGCAGACCGATGACGGCTGGGACCTGCTCGTGGACAGCATCGAGACCAACGTGGGCGACGTGCAGCAGGCCGTCTCCACCTACATGCTCAACCAGAACGCCAAGGCCCTCGGCGTCGACCCCGCCGCCCTCCAGGAGGGCGCGAACGTCATGCTGCGCCTGACCGGTGAACAGGTGGAGCAGGACGCCGCCATCGCGCTGGTCACCGGTCTGGTGTTCTCGGTCCTGTTCTACATGGCCGCGCTCATCTACGGCCTCCAGATCGCCCAGAGCGTGGTGGAGGAGAAGGAGTCACGCATCGTGGAGATCCTCACCGCCGCCATCCCGACCCGCCATCTGCTGCTCGGCAAAGTGCTGGGCAATACCATCATGGCGCTGGGCCAGTTGCTGATCTTCCTGAGCGTGGGTGTCGTCGGCATCTCGCTGACCGAGTTCGGCCAGTTCCTGCCGCTGCTGCTTCCCAACATCGGGTGGTTCGTGGTGTTCTTCCTCGTGGGCTTCGCGGCACTCGGCTGCCTGTGGGCGGCCACTGGGGCGATGGCCACCCGGGTCCAGGACATCAACAACACCACCATGCCCCTGACGATCATCCTGATCGGCGTCTACATGGCCGGTTTCCTGGCACGCGGCACCGCGGCGAAGATCCTGAGCTACGTGCCGATCGCTTCCAGCGTGATCATGCCGCAACGCCTGCTCGCCGGGGAATCCACCTGGATCGACGCGATCATCGCCCTGGTGCTCTGCCTTGCATTCATGGGTGTGGCGATCCTGGTGGGCGCCAGGATCTACCGGCGGGGCATCCTGAAGACCTCCGGCATCCTCAAGCTCAGCGAGGTCTTCGGCCGGGCCGGCTGAGACCCGGGTCAGCAGAACACAGGGGACGCCGTCGCAATTGCGACGGCGTCCCCTGTGTGGTGCTGGTGAAACTCAGTGTGAGTAGTCGCCCCGGTAGAACTCGAGGATCCAGCCTGAGGCAGCCCAGATGCCGATGCCGAAACCGACGATCGAGATCCATGCCTGCTCCACGCCCGGGCCCAGGAAGATCAGGGTGACGACGCCGGCGCAGACGATGGGCCACAGGCTCTGCGGCGGGAAGAACCCCACCGCGCCTGCACCCTCGAAGATCTCGCCATCGCGACGATCCTCTGGCCGGGGGTCGAACGAGCGCCCCGTGATGGCCAGGTAGACCGTGATGATGAGACCCAACAGGCCGGCGAAAGCCAACCCGAACGTACCGGCGATCTCTCCGGCCATGAACCAGTAGATGGGTGTCATGAGCGCAAAGAATGCCGCGATGAATCCAAAGACGAGCGTTTCGGCTTTCACTTCACGCCCCCTTCCACGAGTTCGGCCGAGTCGTCGGACTCATCGAAAAGTTCAGCAAACTCCGCTTCATCCTCCTCCGCCAGGTCCGGGTGGGCCAGGTCGAAGGCGGGGTGCATGGAGCGGATGCGGGGCAGCGACGCGAAGTTGTGGCGCGGCGGCGGGCAGGAGGTGGCCCACTCGAGTGAACGCCCCCAGCCCCACGGGTCGTTGACGCCGACGTCGGGCGTCTTCCGGGTGATCCACACGTTCCAGAGGAACGGGAGCATTGACAGGCCGAGCAGGAAGGAGCCGAACGTGGACACCTGGTTCAGGAAGGTGAAACCTTCCCACACGCCGTAGTCCGCGATGCGCCGCTGCATTCCCTCAACGCCCAGCCAGTGCTGCACGAGGAAGGTGATGTGGAAGCCGAAGAACAGCATCCAGAAGTGGACCTTGCCCCACGTCTCGTTCAGCATCTTGCCCGTGAACTTGGGCCACCACATGTAGAAGCCGGCGAACATGGCGAACACCACGGTGCCGAAGACCACGTAGTGGAAGTGCGCGACGACGAAGTAGCTGTCCGTGACATGGAAGTCCAGCGCGGGGCTGGCCAGGATCACGCCGGTGAGTCCACCGAAGAGGAACGTGACGAGGAAGCCGATGGCAAAGAGCATCGACGACGTCAACGAAATTGATCCTCGCCAGAGAGTTCCGATCCAGTTGAAGAACTTCACCCCCGTCGGGATCGCGATCATGAAGCTCATGAAGGAGAAGAACGGCAGGTTGACCGCACCGGTGGCGAACATGTGGTGGGCCCACACCGACATCGAGAGGGCGGTGATGGCCAGCGTGGCGAACACCAGACCGTAGTACCCGAACACGGGCTTGCGGCTGAAGACGCTGATGACCTCGGTGATGATCCCGAAGAACGGGATGGCGATGACGTAGACCTCAGGGTGTCCGAAGAACCAGAACAGGTGTTGCCAGAGGACGGCACCCGCGTGGGTGGCGTCAAAGATGTGCGCACCGAGGACACGGTCTGCACCGAGCACCAGCAGGCCGGCACCCAGCACGGGGAACGTGATGAGCACCATGATCGAGGTGGCCAGGATGTTCCACGTGAAAATGGGCATCCGGAACATCGTCATGCCGGGCGCACGCATGGTGATGATCGTCGTGGTGAAGTTCACGCCGCCGAGGATCGTGGAGAGGCCCAGGATGTAGAGGCCGAAGACCCACAGGTTCGAGCCGAATCCGGGAGAGTTGATGGCGTCCGAGAGGGGCGCGTAGGCGAACCAACCGAAGCTGGCCGCGCCACCGGGCATCACGAAGCCGGCGCACGCCATGAGCGAGCCGAACAGGTAGAGCCAGTAGGAGAACGCGTTCATCCTCGGGAACGCCACATCCGGCGCGCCAATCTGCAGCGGAATCAGCGCGTTGGCGAAGCCCGCAAACAGCGGCGTCGCGAACATCAGCAGCATGATCGTGCCGTGCATGGTGAAGAACTGGTTGTACGTCTCGTAGTTCAGGAACTGGATGCCCGGGTTGGCCAACTCAGCCCGGATGAACAGCGCCAGCACACCACCGAACATGAAGAAGATCATGGTGGTCACGAAATACATGTTGCCGATGACCTTGTGGTCAGTCGTCGTCAGGTACTTCATGACCTTGGTGCCCAGAGCGGTGTCGGCGGATACCGTCCGCACCTCTTCCTGGGTGGCCACACGGGCCGTCTGGGTGGTCACTTCTGGTCCTCCTCAGCCTTGGGGGTGGGAAGCGTGTTCACGAATGAATCGGGGAGCGGGACCGAGCCCGCGTTGCCGGATGCTGCGAGTTCGAGCACTTTGGCGTTGTAGTCCTCTTCGCTCACGATGTGCACCTTGAAGAGCATCAGTGAGTGGTAGGTACCGCAGAGTTCGGCGCACTTGCCGTCGTAGGTGCCAATCCGGTTGGGGGTCACGTCGAACGAGTTCGGGTGTCCGGGGATGACGTCCATCTTGAAGTAGAAGCTCGGCACCCAGAAGGAGTGGATGACGTCTGCCGCGTTCAGGTTGAAACGCACCTTCTTGTCCACCGGGAGGTAGAGGTCGGGGATCTCCTGCAGCGTGCCCACTTCGTAGGCGTTCGTGCCGATCTCCGGGTTGTCCTCTTCCATGTAGTTGAAGGTCCAGGACCACTTCTGGCCGATCACGTCGATCGTGAGGTCCGGCTCACCCTCCTGCCCGACCAGCGCGTCCTGCGCCTTGACCGTGTAGAAGAAGAGCACACCAATGATCAGGAACGGCACGAGCGTGTACAGCAACTCCAGTGGGAGGTGGTACTTCGTCTGCCGTGGGACCGGGTGATCACCCTCGCGGCGGCGATAGCGGATCACGGACCAGCCGATCAACCCCCACACCAGACCGCCGACGATGAAGGCCGCAATCCAGGTGCCGATCCACAGGTTCCCCATGTTCGGCGCCTCTGCGGACGCTGCGACCGGCAGCCCGAGACGGGCCCCCTGTTCGGAGCAGCCCGCAAGAGCCATCAATGCCACGGCCGAAGCCGCGGCTGCCATCCGGCGAACGCCTGGTCCCGGCCGGGACCTGCCCGCTGCTTCCACACTCACCACTTGCCTTTCGTCGAGCGTTTCCATACGTTCCCTCAGGACTCCTGCCCTGGCAGGTTCGCGACGGGTTGTCACTGCTTGTGCAACGATAACGCAAAAGGCCACCCCGCGGCACTTGTACCAGATGGGGTGGCCCCTTTCACCGGCGGGCCGGGTTAAGCAGTTGTCAGTGGAACGAGTCTCCGCAGGCGCAGGAACCGCCAGCATTGGGGTTGTCGATGGTGAAACCCTGCTTCTCGATCGTGTCCGCGTAGTCGATGCTAGCGCCGCCCAGGTAGGGGCCGCTCATCTTGTCGGTGACCACCTTCACCCCGTCGTAGTCGTTCACGATGTCGCCATCGAGGTCACGATCGTCGAAGTAGAGCTGGTAGCGCAGTCCCGAGCAGCCGCCCGGCTGTACGGCGATCCGCAGACGCAGGTCATCGCGACCTTCGGTCTGCAGCAGCGCGCGCACCTTGTCGACAGCGACGTCGGTGAGGACTACGCCCGTTGTTACAGATTGTGTGTCGGTCACAGTGGCTCCAATGAGGCTGAAAAGAGGTTGACAGGACAGAGTTTACGCGGCCCGGAGCAAGGACCGAAATGCGTACCGCTGTTCGGTCACCAACTCCAGGACCTGGCCACCTTCGCGGCCACCTCCGCGAGCTGTGCCGGGATGGGCTCATCGCTGCCGACGCCCTCCAGAATGGGGTGCGCGGATTCGATGCCAGCCAGCCGCAACTCGCGGGAGGAGACGAAATTTCGTCCCACGATGGCGATCACCGGCCTCAGCGCGTCACCGGCAAGCGTGGCGACTTCCTTGACCACGTCCCCGCCGACGGCGTGGAAATCCAGGAGGGCTGATCCCGTGACGACGACATCGGACTTTGCCATGGTCGACGCGAGGTCGAAGCCCTTGATGCTGACGTCGATTCCCGACGCAATGCTGCCGCCCAGCGCAAGAACGAGTGCCCCGAGCCCCTCGGCTGCTCCCGATCCGGGAGTTGCGCCATCCAGACCGAGCGTCGCGCACCATGCGGAGACCAGGCCGTCGTCGGCAAGCGTCTGGGCGAGGTCGGCCCCGTCCCGGCGTCCGCGCTCCGCGACGACGCCGGTCAGCCCGGTGAGGGTGTCCAGCTGCGATCCCGAGCGGACGACCGCCACGGTGTCACTGAGGTGCGACGCGTTTCGCAGTTCCTCGAGATCTCCGGGCATGACATGCACAAGCTCTTCCCACGAGTAGTGGGCGATACCCGTGAGGTCCACGTAGCGTGGCGGTGAGCTGTCGGTGAGCACCGCCGCCGCATCGGCGAGCGTGCCGGGTCCGGACACCGCAGCGTCCGCGTCGAAGCCCGCGACCGTCGCCGCGAAGAACGGGCCACCGTCCGCCAGCGGTACCACCGCCACCTGCGCACCCGCGTCGACGAAAGCCTGCGCAATGACCTCGGAGGCGCCGCGCGGGTCAAGCCCCGCCATGGCATCGGCAGCGACGAGAACTCTCAAGAGGTGGTGTCTTCGTCCTCGGTGCTGTCCGGCAGGAACCCGTAGAACTCCTGCGTGCTGTCCAGCAACCCCCGGACCTCGGCCACGGTGGCGTCGGCATCGGGCAGAACGAGATCGGACTCGACGATGACGTCGTCGGGCACGGCTGTGCCGACTTCCTGCACACCCGCGACCAGTCGCTCGAGCGCTGAGCGCAGCGCTTCCTGGTCGCCGTCCTCGACGGCCTTCTCGACGTCTTCGTCAATGCCGTTCAGCGACAGTAGTTCGTCGGGCTCCATCGACCACTGGCCGAGCCCCATGATCCGGATGATCATGCCTGGTCCTCCTGATTCGTCACGGTGGTCACAGTCGCCTCGGGCGCATCAATGGCCTGGGGTGCCTCGCCGCCCGTGAGCTGGGCGCGCATGGCGGCCAGTTCGTTCTCGACGGAGGCACCGGAGGCCAGCTCGTCCAGTTCCCGGGTGATGTCGTCCTTGTAGGTACCCGTGGGATCCTCGAGCGCGCCGGAGGCGAGTAGTTCATCCACGGCCGAGGCACGAGCCTGCATCTGGAGCGTCTTGTCCTCAGCGCGCTGGATGGCAAGGCCCACGTCCCCCATCTCCTCGGAGATACCGGAGAACGCTTCGTTGATCCGTGTCTGCGCCTCAGCGGCGGAGTACGTGGCCTTGATGGTTTCCTTGCGGGTACGGAAGGCGTCCACCTTGGCCTGGAGGCGGGTGCTGGCTCGCACCAGCTTCTCCTCTTCTCCCTGCAACTGGGCGTGCTGCGCCTGCAGATCATCCATCTGCTGCTGCAGTCCGGCCTTGCGGGTCAGTGCCTCGCGTGCCAGGTCCTCACGATTGCTCGTCAACGCGCGCTGGGCAGAAAGCTGGAGCTTCTCCATCTCCGAGCTCATCTTCTGGGCCTGGAGTTCCACCCGCTTGCGGCTGGTCGCCACGTCCGCGACACCCCTGCGCACCTTCTGCAGGAGCTCCAGCTGTCGCTGGTAGGAGTAGTCGAGAGTCTCGCGGGGGTCTTCGTACTTGTCGAGGGCTTTGTTCGCCTTGGTCTTGAACATCAGGGCGATGCGCTCAAAAATGCCTGCCACGAATAATCCTTCCACATCATTTGCTGGTGGGAACCCACGGTACCCCGTCAGGGCACCAGCAGGAGGGCCCCGCACCCTGATGAAACCCTGAGCGGTACCACTGGCTTACACTGGGAGCGCACGCAATACCTTTGGCCCGTCTTTCGGCGGGCGATGATTTCAGGAGGACACCCGGTGGGATTGTTCCGCCCCTACGAGCGCAAGGCTGCTGACGCCGCCGGCTCCACGCAGCCAGAAGAAGCCACCAGCGGTGGACGGATCTCATCCCTGACGCCCAAGGGGGAGAAGCGGTCCGACAAGGCCGTGGTCATCGCCCCCGTGGCGCCAGCCGAGCCGGTCGCCTCACCGCAGAACGCCAAGGTCGTCACGCGCACGCCCCAGAAGAAGGAAGGGGCCACTCCCACGCGACGGCAGGCCGAGGCGGATCGTATGCAGCGCCTGCACCCCAACCTGAGCAAGGCGGAGCAGCGACGGGCCGACAAGGATTCCCGCTACAAGTCACGGGTGGACACCTGGGACAAGGTCGAGGCCTCCCCTGAACGGGTCCTGCTGCGCGACTTCATCGACGTCCGGTGGACGATCACCGAATTCATGCTGCCAGCCATGCTCGTGCTGATGGCGGCCGTCGTCGCCACATCCCGGTGGATCGCAGTGAGTTCCTACATCGCCATCGGGCTGTGGGTGCTGCTGGCCATGTCGTTCATCAACACCGGCATCATGTGGTCCGGCTACAAGAAGGTGCTGGCCGAGCGGGTGCCCAACGCCAGGAAGCGTGGGCTGCTGATGTACATGTTCAACCGCTCGCTCATGATCCGTCGCTTTCGCCGGCCATCCCCTCGCGTGGTCCGAGGTGCGGACATCTGATGTCGTACTGGTGGAAGCCCGGATCCGGAGCGCACTCGACGGACTCGATGGAAGCAGCCGGCCTCATGCCGCGTTTCGAGGGTCAGGAGCAGGCGGAGGAATGGTTGTCGCTGTTCTTCAATGATCTGCAGGAGCACGGCGTCGGTGACGTGTCGCTGTTCGAGGAGGATCGGCTCGTCTACGGGCCGATGTCGCTGGAGGGCTGACCGGTCGTATCCGGTTGGCGCTGGTTGTCGCGCAGCGCCAGGTGGATCCCGAATCCGGCAGCAGCCAACCCCAGCACGATGACGACCGGCGCGGACTGACGGGCGGCGGCCACGCGTTCCTCATACGTCTGCGTCCTGGTGGTGCCCACGTCGGTGGTGCTGGAATAGGTGCAGACATCGCCCGGCGTCATCTGCACGCCGCGGCATTGGGTGGAGGGCGACACCCACGTCGACACACCCCACGCGACCAGGGCCAGTGCAGCCACCACGAATCCCCACAGCACCAACCGTCTCGTCACGGCGGTAAACCTACCCGCCGCACCCCTCATCCCCCAAGCGTCCCCCCGATGGGTAGGCTGGCCCCGTGACTCGAAACAACCCTGCCCTCAGCCTGTCGAAGAACATTGATCGCGACGCCGACGTCGTCATTATCGGCCTCACGGCTGTCGGGGGTGAGCCGACGCTGGTCGGCTCCACCGCGGACGTCGAGAAGTCCTACCAGAAGGCCTACGGCACTGGGCTCCGGACGCTCGCACTGGCGCTGGGCGCCAGCACGAAGCTGGAGTCAACGGTGGTGCTCCCGCCCGCGGGCCAACGCGTGTTGCTCGTGGGCCTGGGTGACGCCGACGTCACCACTGAGCACATGCGACGCGCCGTCGGTGCGGCGCTGCGCACGGCGGTGCGCCTCCCCGACGCCAAGGGGCTGAAGGTGTCCGTGTCGTTGGAACTCTCCGACGTCGAGATGGTGCAGGCCGCCGGAGAGGGTGCCATCCTCGGCAGCTATGAGCCGCAGAAGTTCTCCACCGTCGAGAAGTTCTCCAAGGTTTCGGCCATCAGCGTGGTGGCCACTGGTCGTGCTGACCTGCGTGGTGCCGTCGAGACTGCGCGCGTCGTCGCGGACGCCGTTTGCCGTGCACGTGACTGGTCGAACACTCCCCCGAACCTGCTCCCGCCCGCGGTCTTCGCCGACGAGGCCAAACACAGTCTCCGCGATGAACGCGTTGCCGTGGAGGTGCTGGACGACAAGGCGCTCGAGAAGGGTGGCTACGGCGGCATCATGGCCGTCGGCGGTGGCTCGGCCAACCGGCCCCGCCTGGTGCGCATGCAATACGTTCCGCGCGGCGCCACCTTCCACCTGGCGCTCGTGGGCAAGGGCATCACGTTCGACTCGGGCGGCCTGGACATCAAGCCCGCCGGTCAGATGGCCGGCATGAAGTACGACATGTCCGGCGCGGCCGCAGTCATCGCCGCCGTGCAGGCCATCGCCGCGCTCGGCCTCAAGGTCAAGGTCACCGCCTACGCCGCCATGGCCGAGAACATGCCGTCGTCCACCGCGTACCGCTCCAGTGACGTCATGACGATGTTCGACGGCCAGACGGTGGAGAACTCCAACACCGACGCCGAGGGCCGGCTGGTGATGGCGGATGCCATCGCGCGCGCCGCAATCGACAAGCCCCATCTCATCGTGGACGTCGCAACCCTCACCGGCGCGTGCATGGTGGCGCTCGGCGCCCGCATCGGTGGCCTCATGGCCAGTGACGACCACACCGCCGACCGTCTGATGGACGCCGCGGAGGCGGGTGGCGAGGAATTCTGGCAGCTGCCCATCACCGAGGAGATCCGCTCGCAGTTGGAGACCTCCGTGGCTGACATGCGCTCCGGTGGCAAGAACCGCTACGGGGGTGCGCTCGTCGCCGGCGCCTTCCTCCAGCGATTCGTCCCCGAGGGCATCGCATGGGGCCACCTGGACATCGCTGGCCCCGCCAACAACGAGGACGGCGAATACGGCTGCACACCCAAGGGCGGAACGGGTGTCGCAGTGCGCACTTTGGTGGCACTGGCCCGCCAACTGGCCCTCTGACGCGCAAGGGCCTGGGCGCTGGGGGACATCTGTCAGCCCCGGCGCCGGGCCTCCACGCCGTACTGGCGCATCCGTGCCGGGTACGGCACCACGCCCGCGTCGTAGGCAGGGATGTCGTGGCCAGCCGCGAAATCGTAGCCGTAATCTATGGACGGTATGGCGCGGCGCGTGGATTCCCCGCTTGCCGCCACCAACAGGATCGACGGCTTGTTGAAGTTGGTGGGCTGCTCGAGCCATGCCTCGACCCCGCGCCGGGTGGTCACGAACCTGGACAAATGCTCGCGCAGGACATCAGGCACCTCCCGTGCGTCACGGGAGACCTGCGCCTGCTTCTTCTTCTTGCTGAACCAACCCACTCCCCCAGTATGCCGTGATCCCCGAACCGCCTTCACAGTGCCCCGGAGACGCAAGGTTCCCCAACCGGGCGATGGCTTCCTCCACGCGGTCCGTCGACACGTCGTGAAAGACTTGGGCCATGAGTGAGCAATTCGACGTCGCCATCCTTGGAGCGGGATCCGCTGGCTATGCCTGCGCCCTGCGCGCCGCACAACTGGGATTGACGGTGGCGCTCGTCGACGAGGGGCCCGTGGGTGGAACCTGTCTGCACCGCGGCTGCATCCCGACGAAGAGCTGGCTCCAGGCCGCCAGGGTGCGCCAATCGGTCGTGACGGCACCGTCATTCGGCATTGGCGCCGAGCTGGGGCAGGTGGATGCTGCCGCCATCCTCGGGTACGCAGAAGGCGTCGTGGGCCAGTTGTACAAGGGCCTCCAGGGGCTCGTCGCATCGCGGGGCATCAAGGTGGTCACCGCACGCGGGGCGCTGGTCACGGACCAGCGCGGCCCCGGAATCGACGTGGACGGTTCAGTACTTCGAGCCCGCGCGGTGGTGATCGCGACCGGCGCCGAACCTGTCACGCTCGGACTGGCCGTGGACGGCACGCACATCCTCACCAGTTGGCAGGCTCTGCAACTCTCCACGCTGCCGGAGCGCGCCATCGTGCTCGGGGGCGGAGTCATCGGAGTCGAATTCGCCTCCATGTGGGCCGACCTCGGCGTGCAGGTGACCCTGGTGGAGGCGACCGCCTCGCTGCTCCCCACCGAGGAGCCGGATCTGAGCCGGATCCTGCACGCAGCGCTGGTCAAACGGGGGATCGACATTCGGCTGTCCTCCTCCGTCTCCGCCGCCCGCGTCACCGACGACGCGGTGCGGGTGGAACTGGAGGATGCCGCCCTGGAGGCCGACGTGTTGCTCGTGGCCGCCGGTCGGCGCCCCCTGCTGGAGGGCATCGGCCTCGACGAAGCGGGGGTCGAGCGCGCAGGGGCCCACATTGCCGTCGACGAGAACCTCCGGACCACCGCGCGTGGTGTGTACGCAGCCGGCGACGTCGTGGCCGGACCCCAGCTCGCACACCGCGGATACGCCCACGGACTGTTCGTCGCCGAACACATTGCCCACACGCAGGGCAAAAACTCCCAGCGCCCCACGCTGGGGCCGGACAGCAACATCGCGCGCATCACCTACTCGCACCCACAGGTGGCTTCCGTGGGCCTGACCAGGCAACAGGCCGAGGTGGATGGCGCCGTCGAGGTGGCGGACTATCCGCTGCGCGGCAACGGCCGGGCACTGATCTCCAGGGCACCGGGTCAACGCGAAACCGGGGTCGTCCGGGTCATCCGGCGCGCAGGTGGCGAGATCGTCGGCGTGCACGCCGTCGGGGATGACGTGTCCGAGTTGATAGCCGAGGGTTCGTTGTTGGTCGGATGGGGCGCGACGCCCGAGGATTTGCGCGACATCATCCATCCCCACCCCACCGTTTCGGAGGCTCTGGCGGAGGCGAACCTGAAACTGGCGGGCAGCCCCCTGCACATGCACTCCTGACAGGGGATAGTCTGACTCAGGAACTCTCCAGGTCCGTCGAAGGAGCAACTGTCACCATGTCAACTGAAGTAACCCTGCCGGCGTTGGGCGAATCCGTCACCGAAGGAACCGTCTCGCGATGGTTGAAGGCTGTCGGCGACACCGTCGAAGTAGACGAACCTTTGCTGGAGGTCTCGACCGACAAGGTTGACACCGAAATCCCCTCCCCCGTTGCCGGCACACTGCTCGAGATTCGTTTCGAGGAGGATGACGTCGCAGAAGTGGGCGCCGTGCTCGCGGTCGTCGGCGATGCCGACGAGTCCGCCGGATCCGACTCCGATGCGCCAGCCGCGGACGAGCCCGCCGAGGCACAGGAAGTACCCGAGGAAGCCGCTGAGGAAGCCGAGGACAGTGCGTTGGAGGTGGCTGCCGAGGACGCCAAGGGCGACACCACCACTGCCGACACCGGCTCCGGCCCCGCCCAGGGGACTGAGGTGAAGCTGCCCGCGCTGGGCGAATCCGTCACCGAGGGCACCGTCTCCCGCTGGCTCAAGGAAGTGGGCGACTCCGTCGACGTGGACGAGCCGTTGCTCGAGGTCTCCACCGACAAGGTCGACACCGAGATCCCCTCCCCCGTCGCCGGTACCCTGCTGGAGATTCGTTTCCAGGAGGACGACGTCGCAGAAGTGGGCGCCGTGCTGGCCGTCGTCGGCGACAAGGCTGCTGAGCCGAAGAAGGAGGCCCCGGCCCCCCAGAAGCAGGCGCCCAAGGCGGAACCCGTCGTCCAGGCGGGAACCGACCCCGAGGACGTCGCACCCGAAACGAAGGCACCCGCCCAGGACGAGCCCGCCCCGCCGAAGGCGCCGTCGAAGCCTGCCAAGCAGCCGTCTGCCGAGCAGTCCCCGGCCGTGCAGGCCGCAGTGGCCCGCAGGGCGTCCGAAGCCGATGGTGACGCCACCTACGTGACGCCGCTCGTGCGCAAGCTGGCCCGCGAGCACGACGTCGATCTCAGCTCGTTGGAGGGCACCGGCGTCGGTGGTCGCATCCGCAAGCAGGACGTCCTGGCCGCCGCAGAGGCCGCCAAGAAGAAGGCCGCGGAGAAGCCTGCCGAGGCACCCGCCCCGGCCGCAGCCGCGAAGCCTGCAGCCACTCCGGCACCCGCCGCCCAGCCCGAGGTGCGTGGCACGACGGAGAAGCTGTCCCGACTGCGCAAGACCATCGCCAACCGCATGGTGCAGTCGTTGCAGGTCTCGGCACAGCTGACCGCCACGGTCGAGGTGGACGTCACCGCCATCAGCCGCATCCGCGCGGTGGCAAAGGACGACTTCAAGAAGCGCGAGGGCGCTTCCCTGTCGTACCTGCCGTTCATCACGAAGGCAGCCATCGAAGGCCTGAAGGCTTTCCCGAAGATCAACGCCAGGATCGACACCGAAGCCGGCACCGTCACCTACGCCGACGGCGAGCACATCGGCATTGCCGTCGACACGGAGAGGGGCCTGCTGGTCCCGGTCATCAAGGACGCCGGTGATCTCAACCTCGCTGGCCTCGCCAAGAAGATCGGTGACCTCGCGGCACGCACCCGTTCCAGCAAGGTGGGCCCCGACGAGCTGTCCGGGAGCACCTTCACCATCACGAACTACGGTTCGGCTGGCACGCTGTTCGACACCCCGATCGTCAACCAGCCCGAGGTGGCCATCCTGGGCACCGGCGCGCTGGTGAAGCGACCCGTGGTGGTCAAGGACCAGTTCGGCGGCGATGTCATCGCCATCCGCGACATGATGTACCTCTCCATGAGCTACGACCATCGCCTCATCGACGGTGCGCTCGCGGCACGCTTCCTCAGCACCCTGAAGGCGCGTCTCGAAGAGGGCGACTTCGGCGGGGAACTCGGCCTGTAACCAATCGTCACTACAACGGCCGGCACGGGTACATCCCGCGCCGGCCGTTGTTGCGTCTCGGCGGCTCCCCCCTGGGCTCAGCGGGTGAGGACGTTGGCCTCCAGAAACACCCTGCCGCCAAAGTATTGACTCCTGATATTCATGGCCCCAGACTGGGAGTTCACGGCAAGCAACGACGCCCGGATTCCAGAAGCGACGACGGTTGAGTCACCCGTTCTTCGACGATGCGCCGACGCCTGCACAATCCACTTCTGGAGGTGTCATGAGGAAAATGCGTTGCGTCACAGCCGCCCTTGGCGCTGTTGTCCTGTTCGTTGCCACGCCTGCGATGGCAGATGCCCACGGCCATCCCTCGCCCACGCCCACGCCGCAGATCCGCCAGGTGTCGGCTGCCGTCGCGGCTCCCTTCAATCTGGAGATCGGTCGAAACAGGACCCTCGTCGCAGACGGCGGATTGAACCTGGTCGGGAAGGTGGCCAAGGACGGCTCCATCACACCCCTGGCAGCGAACCAGCCCGGTGCCTCAGGTGTTGCGCTCTCCAGCAACGGCAAGACCATGGCGTTCGCCACCACGGAGACCGAACCTTCAACGTTCGAGAACACCGCCAGTGGACTGAACATCTGGGGTCCCCGGGGATCCAGGAAGTACGTCGACACGCTCGCCTACGAAGTGGCGAACAATCCTGACCAGGTGATCAACTACGGCGTGACCAACCCGAGCGAGTGTGTCAGCCAAGCCTTCGCCGCTGCCGAAATCCCGGTGTCGTACCCGGGTGGTGTGGATTCCCATGCCTACTCGGTTGCGGCTCAGCGCGACGGCTGGATCGTCGCAGACGCGGGAGCCAACGTTCTCTGGCACGTGGACCGCAAGGGCAATCTCAGTACTTTCGCGGTGATGCCGCCGGAGCCACTCCTCTTCACAGCCGCACAGGCCGATGCTCTGGGCCTGCCTGCATGTGTCGTGGGGGTCACCTACAACTTCGAGTCGGTGCCAACCGACGTCGAGGTGGGCAGCGACGGCAAGATCTACGTCACCACCCTGCCGGGCGGCCCCGAGTCGCCAGTGCTGGGCGCACGAGGGTCGGTCTACCGTCTCAACGCCAACGGCAAGAACGTGAAGAAGGTCGCCACAGGCTTCCTGGGTGCCACCAACCTCGCGCTGGGACGGGGTGGCGACATCTACGTGGCCGAGTTGTTCGCCGGCAAGATCTCTGTGGTGCACAAGGGCAAGATCTCCACGTTCCTTGAACTCCCCGGCGTGGTGGCTGTCGAGACGAGCGGCACGTCCGTCTGGGCCGCCACGATGGGCGACGAGGAGTCACACTCACCCGGGACGATCGTGGAGGTGACCGTGCCCCACAAGTGAGAATCAACATCCGACGCAAGTGCGGCGTGGGTCTGGGCGTTCCCGGGCCCATGCCGCTTCTGCACCTGGGTTGCCGGTGACGAGTGTCCCGGCCACCCGTGAGTTCACGCCTCCTTGACGACTTCCCTGTTCCGCGATCGTGGGTACTGACGGCTCAGTTGCCAGAGAGCGCTCCCTGCGAACAGGGCCACAGCGACCCAGACGAGGGCGAAGCCCACCCAGCGCTCGGGCGGCATCGGCTCGTCGAAGACCAGCCACCCCAACAGGAACTGCCCGATGGGCGCGATGTACTGGATCATCCCGAGCGTCACCAGACGGACGCGGCGAGCACCTGCCGCGAACAGCAGGAGCGGCACGGCTGTGATCGGGCCGGCCGCCAGCATCAGCGCGCCGTACGATGAGGCCACCTCCACCGTCGCACCACCGCTGAGCGACAGCCAGACGAGGTACACAATCATGACGGGCGCCACCGTGGCAGTCTCGATGGTGAGGCCCGCGAGCGCGGTGACCTTCGCGCCCACCTGCTTCTTCACGAGCGAGTACAACCCAAAACTGCCGGCGACACCGAAGGCGATCCACGGCACCTTGCCGTAGCCGACGGCAAGGACGACGCAGGCAACCGCGCCCACGACGAAGGCCACCCACTGGATGCGGCTCATGGTCTCCCGCAGCACCAGCACACCCAGGGCAGCCGCGACCAGCGGATTGATGAAGTAGCCGAGCGCCGCATCCAATGTGCGGCCGGAGTTCACGCCCACCACGTACACGGTCCAGTTGATGGTCACCAGCACGCCTGCCGCCGCCAGGGACAGCATGGTGCGACGACTGGACAGCAGTCCCCGAACATCGCCCCACCCCCGGACCACGAAGAGGATGGCCGCGCAGAAGATGAGGGAGCAGACCACGCGATAGCCGATGATCTCCAACGCGCCGGAGCGGCCCAGCAGTTTGAAGTAGAGCGGGAACAGCGACCACAGCAGGTAGGCAGCAACGCTGTACAGGACTCCGGCTCTCACCTGCACATCCTCGCACCACTCGTCCGTCACTCTTTCCGGAGTCAGTCCGGATCAATCACTTCCACGCGGGCACTCACCTTCAGCTCAGTGGTTGTGGACATCCCTTCGGCGGCAGAGGGTGCTGACTGCAACGACGAGGATGTTGTCCTCGACGGTGTACATGATGCGGCGGTTGCCAACACGGACCCGCTTCAAGGCACGCACTGCTGCTGGTCGCTACGCTGGGTCACGTCGTCCCCGAGGCAGGAGTCACCCGCATGACCCTCACCTTCGAGTACCTCGGACTGGCCGGGATTCCCACCCTCAGCGACTTCCAGGAGACCTGGGACCTGCAGAGGTCCGTGCATGCCGGCGTCACGACAGGCGCACGGCCCGGGCACGTGATCTTCGTCGAACACACCCCCGTCTACACCGCAGGCCGCCGCACCGAACCGCACGAGCGTCCCTTCGACGGCACCCCCGTGATTGACGTCGACCGTGGGGGCAGGATCACCTACCACGGGCCGGGCCAACTGGTCGGCTACCCCATCGTGAGCCTGCCGGAGGGGATCGGTGTGGTTGATCACGTCCGGCGCCTCGAGGAGGCGGTCATCCGGATGCTGGCCGCCAAGGACCTGCGCACCCGCAGGATCGAGGGGCGCACGGGAGTCTGGCTCGACTCCGACGGCAAACGTCCTCAACGCAAGATCTGCGCCATCGGCGTCCGCGTGGCCCGTCGGACCACCATGCACGGGTTTGCCCTCAACGTGGCTCCCAGCACCAGCCACTTCGCCAATATCGTGCCGTGTGGCATCCCCGATGCCGGCGTCACGTCGCTGACCGAAGAACTGCCCGGCCCCTGGAGCGTGGCAGGCGTTGCACACGATCTGGAACCCCACCTCGCCGAGATGCTGGCCTTCGAGCCGTACGTTCCTTCGTGAACTCCCGGGGCGCGGTGGGGATGACGCATGTGGCGCTGGTCGTGCACCGGGACCTGGTGCTCCACCGAGTAGGCTGACTCCGTGACAGTGAAACCGGATGGCAGACGCTTGCTGCGCGTCGAGGCGACGAACTCACAGACGCCGATCGAGCGCAAGCCGAAGTGGATCAAGACGACGGCCAGGATGGGTCCGAACTACAAGGACCTGATGGCCATCGTCGGTGACAACGACCTCCACACGGTCTGTCAGGAAGCCGCCTGCCCCAACATCTACGAATGCTGGGAGGATCGGGAGTCCACGTTCCTCATCGGCGGCGACCAGTGCACACGACGGTGCGACTTCTGTCAGATCACCTCCGCCAAGCCAGAGGGCTACGACCCGTCCGAACCGCTGCGCGTCGCGTCATCGGTGCAGCGGATGGGTCTGCGCTACGCCACCGTCACCGGAGTCTGCCGAGACGACCTCGAGGACGAGGGTGCGTGGCTCTACGCCGAGACCATCCGCCAGATCCATGCCGTCAATCCCGGCGTCGGTGTCGAGATGCTGGCCCCCGACTTCTCCGGCCGGGCGGAACTCCTGGACCAACTGTTCGACGCCCGACCCGAAGTGTTCGCCCACAACGTCGAAACCGTGCCGCGCATTTTCAAACGCATCCGCCCCGGCTTCCGCTACGACAGGTCACTTGAGGTGCTCCGGATGTCGCGGGACAAGGGGTTGGTGACCAAGTCCAACCTCATCCTGGGAATGGGTGAAACGCGCGAGGAGATCTCGGAGGCGCTGCAGGACCTGTACGACGCCGGGGCCGAGCTCATCACGATCACCCAGTACCTGCGCCCGAACGCCACCCTGCTGCCCGTGGCCCGGTGGGTTGAACCCTCCGAGTTCGAGGCCCTGGAGGAAGAGGCCAAGGACATCGGATATTCTGGCGTGTTGTCCGGACCTCTGGTCCGTTCCTCCTACCGCGCCGGACGGTTGTACCGGACGGCCATGGACGCCCGCAAGAAAACAAGCACGACGGAGAAGTGATGGCAAGCGAGAAGGCCAAGGCACTGGCGGCCAAGCAGAAGGCCGACATCAAAGCGGAGAAGGAACGCCGCAAGAATTCCAAGGACCCCTCGGACTGGGGCCGCTGGCGCCAGTTCGCAGAGACGTACAAGATCACGGCCCAGTACGACAAACCGCTGCCCTGGATTCTCCTGGGCGCAGGTCTCGGCGTCTTCGCGATCTTCCTGATCATCGGGTTCGTGCTGAAGTCCCCCATCATCTGGGGCTTCCTGGGGCTCTCGGCAGGCATCGTCGCCGCGATGGGCCTGTTCGTGCTCCGCGCGAAGAAGGCCGCATACCGCCGCTTCGAGGGCCAGGCCGGTTCGGCCGAGGTGGCCCTGCAGATGCTGGGCAAGAAGTGGAAGTACACCCCCGTCATCACCGCCAGCCGCAACCGCGACTCCGTTGACGTCATCCACCGGGCGCTCGGCCCGGGCGGCCTCGTACTGATCGGCGAAGGCGACGCACGGGCACTCAAGGCACAGCTCGCCAGCGAGAAGCGCAAGCACGAGCAGGTGGCCTACGGCGTGGGTGTGATGGTGATCCAGATGGGCAAGGGCGGCGGCCAGATTCCCCTGGACAAGCTCTCGAACCACATCAAGAAGCTCCCGAAGCAACTGTCCCCCGCCAAGGTCGAGGAGGTCTCCGCGCGGTTGCGGGCCCTCGACGCGATGCGGCCCAAGATGCCGGTCCCGAAGGGACCCATGTCCACCAAGGGCGCCCGCCAGGCCATGCGGGGCCGCTGATCCACTGTGGCGAACCTTGTCAACCTCGAAGCCGTCACGCACGGCTTCGGCACCCGCATCCTGCTCGACAACATCTCCACCGGTATCGCCGCGGGTGAGGTCATCGGCGTCGTCGGCCGCAACGGCGACGGCAAGACCACCCTGCTGCGCATCCTGACGGGACAGCTGGAACCCGACCAGGGCCGCGTCACCATCTCCGGCTCCACCTCCATCGGGGTCCTCACGCAGGAGCACGTCGGCCACCCGGACGAGAGCGTCCGCGACGTCATCCTCGACGGTGAACCGGACCACGTCTGGGCCGCTGATGCCCAGCGGCGTGGGCTGGTGGAGTCCCTGCTCGCCGGCATTGACCTGGACCGTCTCATCGGCACGCTCTCCGGCGGTGAGCGTCGCCGCGTCGGACTCGTGGAGGTGCTTCTCGAGAACCACGACCTGGTCGTGCTTGACGAGCCCACCAACCACCTCGACGTCGAGGCCATCGCCTACCTCGCCGACCACCTGGCAGCCCGCACGCGTGCCGGGCTGGCGATGATGGTCGTCAGCCACGACCGCTGGTTCCTCGACGCAGTGTGCACCCGCATCTGGGAAGTCCACGACGGCGTCATCGACGCCTACGACGGTGGCTATGCCGCCTACGTGCTGGCCCGTGTCGAGCGGCAGCGGCAGGCAGCCACCAACGAGGCCCGGCGCCAGAACCTCGCCCGGAAGGAACTGGCGTGGCTGCGTCGCGGCGCCCCGGCCCGCACCGCGAAGCCCAAGTTCCGCATCGAAGCGGCCGAGACCCTCATCAGCGACGTTCCGCCACCGCGCGACAAGCTCGCCCTGCAGCAGTTCGCCATGACCCGCCTCGGCAAGGACGTCTTCGACCTCACGAACGTGAAGTACGCCATCGGTGGCCGGACCCTGCTGAGCAGCCTCACCTGGTCCATCGGGCCGGGTGAGCGCATCGGACTCGTGGGCGTCAACGGCGCCGGCAAGACCTCCCTGCTGGAACTGCTCGCGGGACTTCGCGAGCCCAACGCGGGCAAGATCAAGAGTGGTCAGACGCTGCGCCTCGGCTATCTCTCGCAGGCCGTCGTGGAACTCGACGACAGCGACAGAGTGCTGCAGTCCGTCAACCGGCTGAAGGAGCAGACGAGGCTCGCCACCGGTAGGGACGCCTCCGCCAGCAACCTGTTGGAGGAGTTCGGCTTCACCGGCGACAAGCTGGTGGCCCGCATCGGTGACCTCTCGGGTGGAGAACGGCGCCGTCTGCAGTTCCTGCGGCTGCTCCTCTCGGAGCCCAACGTGCTGATCCTCGACGAGCCCACCAACGACCTCGACATCGACACCC
>JAUNVL010000211.1 GCA_030537675.1 Propionibacteriaceae bacterium
GACACCGGAAAAGTCGTGGTGACACCACCCAACGGAACGGTGCGGTTCAGTGCGCAATCCGGTTCGTCACCTCCCGAGGGCAGGAGTTCCTCGCCCGCTCCCGGGGACCCATCGCGGGATCAGGCTACGTACACGTTCCGTCACCCTTTGCTCGAGTCCGGAGCACCCCCGCTCACCGCGATACCTGGCGGCCTCGGGTCTACCGCAGGCCCACCTGTACCCACTCCCGAAAAGGAGGCTCCACTGTGGTGAGAGAAGTGGCGGTGTCCGAGGTCCGTGACAGGGTGGGGACATGACTGACTCTCGTCCATTCTGGGCCGACGAACCGCCGCCCGACCCCTGGGATCTCCCACCGGACCCCTTTGACGAGCCCTCGCGAGTGGACGGACCCCGTGGCTCATCGTCGCGCGAAGCCCCTTCGCAGCTGGTCGGCCAACGTAGTGGAGTGAGCCCAGCCGCGGGATCAGCGCAACGGCGAACTGCTCAACCACGCAACGTGGAGACGAGCACAGCTCATCGCGGCGGCGACGGACTCCGCGAGGAAGCGCTCGCCATCCTCCGCGACCTCACGGGGCGTCCCGACGTCGATTTCCACGAGGGGCAGTTCGAAGCGATTGAAGCCCTGGTAGCCCACCATGAACGCGCGCTCGTGGTGCAGCGCACGGGCTGGGGAAAGTCCGCCGTGTACTTCATAGCTGCACTGTTGCAGCGACGCGCCGGTGCAGGTCCCGCACTCATCGTCTCGCCGCTGCTTGCGCTGATGCGCGACCAGGTCGCGGCCGCCGAGCGGGCCGGCGTCCGCGCTGCCGCCATCAACAGCGCCAACGCCACCGAATGGCGCGAGATTGAGCAGCTGCTGGCGGACAACGCCGTGGATGTGTTGTTCGTTTCCCCCGAACGTCTCGTCAACCCCCGCTTCCGGGAGGAGCAGCTGCCACACCTCGTGGCAGCAATGGGTCTCCTGGTGATCGACGAGGCCCACTGCATCAGCGACTGGGGCCACGACTTCCGGCCCGACTACCGCCGCATCCGCACACTCATCGGTGAACTTCCTGACGAAGTGCCCATCCTCGCCACCACCGCCACGGCCAACGAGAGGGTCGTCGAGGACGTCGCTGAGCAGATGGGCACCGGCGGCCACGAGGTGTTCACCCTTCGGGGCCCCCTGGCCCGTACGTCGCTGCGCCTGGGCGTGCTGGACCTCACCACCACATGGCGTCGGTTGGCTTGGCTGTCCGAGCACCTGAACGACCTGCCCGGCAGCGGCATCATCTACTGCCTCACCGTGGCTGCCGCCGAAGACACCGCCGCGCTGCTCGCCAAGGCTGGCCACGCAGTCCGCCCCTACACCGGACGCACCGATCCCGCCGAGCGCATCGAGGCCGAAGAGGCGTTGAAGGCCAACCAGGTCAAGGCGTTGGTCGCCACCTCGGCGCTCGGTATGGGCTTCGACAAGCCGGACCTGGGGTTCGTCATCCATCTGGGGGCCCCCAGCTCGCCAGTGGCCTATTACCAGCAGGTGGGCCGTGCGGGCCGCGCCACCGACAACGCTGACGTGCTCCTGCTTCCCGGCCCCGAGGACCGCGACATCTGGCACTTCTTCGCCACCAACGCCATGCCCAC
>JAUNVL010000097.1 GCA_030537675.1 Propionibacteriaceae bacterium
CGGATCACTGAGGGCCGGAAGCAGCGGTGCCGCCGGTGGGTCCACTATCGCACGGGACGATGTCGCTCTGAGGCTCGACGATGTGACTGCCCACCATCCGGCCGGACGCCAGATCGCAGCCCACGACCCGACATCGGTGCATGCCACACCGTGCATGTTCACTGTTGCCCACAACATCCGATCTCTAGATGCTCCTCACAGAAACAGCTGGCCAAAGCGCAAACCGGGGTAGCATCACATGATTCCTCGCCAGTTGCGAGCATCCTGCAATGGCGGCCACGAGCGATGAGATCTGTTCGATCTTCACTCCACCGTCGCCTTACTTGGCGGTGACTGAAAGGGAAGAACCATGCCGAACCACCTCTCTCCCGGTGTGTACGTTCAGGAACATCCCGACACCGGAGCCAACACCATCGTCCGGAAGAGCACGAATGTCGCGGGTTTCGTGGGCGTCGCCCCGAATCCTGACGCAAGACCGGATGAAGCCGTTGCGGTGGAGAACTGGACGCACTTCGTCGGCGTATTCGTGGGTGAATCCGATCATGGAACACACCTCGCGAACGCCGTCTTCGGATTCTTCTCCAACGGTGGCGACCGTTGCTACGTCGTCAACATCGGATCAGGCAGCGCCATCACTGGAACTGCACGCAAGCAGACTGGCCTTGATCTGTTCGACGCGATCGACGACATCTCGATTGTGGCGGCCCCAGGGTTCGCCGATGCCACGGCATACGCGGCACTGCAGGCCCACTGTGAAGCCCCTCTCCGGCAGGATCGCATGGCGATTCTTGATACCCCGGAACACGTGAGCGACATCAGTGCTCTCACGCGGACGGCGACGTCGGGGATGCCCATGCAGGCTCCGGATGGGAATCCGGAGGACGGCGAAACTGTCGAGGGTGGCGCCACCCGGCGGGCGCCCGCAGAAGCCTCCTCGTCGGACGCGTGTGGCGCTCCGCAGTCGAGCTATCTCGCGGTCTACTACCCGTGGATCGTCGTGAACGACGCCGTGACCGGTGAGAGAGTCACGCAACCGCCGTCGGGGCATGTCGCGGGAGTGTGGGCGAGGGTCGATACCCAGCGCGGTGTGCACAAGGCCCCCGCCAACGAAGCCGTGCTCGGTGCACTCGACCTCGTGCATCACGTGAGCACCGGCGAGCAGGATGTCCTGAACCCCTCGGGCGTCAACTGCATTCGCTACTTCCCCGCCAATGGCATCCGCATGTGGGGGGCCCGTACGAGGGCAGCCGACGAGTTCCGCTACATCAACGTTCGTCGCTTGACGAACATGATCAAGGAGTCGATCGAGGACGGGACGCGGTGGGTGGTCGTCGAACCGTACGACGCTGGGTTGTGGCGCTCCATGGGCCGCGACATTCGCGCGTTCCTCACAAGCATCTGGCGCGACGGTGCGCTCGTGGGCAGCACTCCGGAGGAAGCGTTCTTCGTCAAGTGCGATCAGGAGACGAATCCTCCAGATGTCCGGGACGCGGGTCAGGTGGTCGCGCTCGTGGGGATCGCCACCATCAAACCTGCCGAATTCATCATCTTCACTGTCAAGCAGTCGACGGGCACTGGCGAGCCGGAGAACCCGCGGGCGTGACGCGGATTTCACAAGAATTACTGTGGACAGTCGATGGCCCTGCGGGACGGGGCCATAAAATGGTGCGTTCGTGGATTGCCTGAGTCCTCGTGCGACGCCCGGCCCTCCAGTGCCGTTGTGAGGCTCTCGTGAAGATACAAGGAAGTAGACATGCCCACGTTCTCCGGGATAGACCACATCGCCCTCACAGTGACGGACCTTCACGTCAGCCTCGAGTTCTATGAGCGTGTGCTGGGCGTCGAAGCCGACGGCGCCATGTCGGACGGTCCGTTCAGTCGGAGCGTGCTGCCGCTTCCCGACGGCACTCACCTGGGCCTGACACAGCACGACTCTGGCTCCGGAGAGCCGTTCAACCCCAGGACCCCGGGCCTGGACCACGTGGGTTTTGCCTGCCCGTTGCGCTCCGAATTGGCGCGCTGGTCAGAACACCTCGACTCGATGGGCGTTGAGCACAGCGGCATCCAGGACGCCGAGTATGGAAGTGCCCTGAGCTTCAAGGACCCCGACGGGAATGCACTGGAGTTCTTTGCGTCGCTCTAGGCATTTGCTCCGACCGGTTTACCGCAGCTTGATCGATCCGCCGTCGGCCATCAGCGTCTGGCCCGTCATGTAGCGGGAGTCGTCGGAGCAGAGGAACGCCACGATCGGGGCCACGTCGGTCTCCGGATCGCCGAAGCGTCCCATGGGGATCTTGGCTTCGGCGGTCTCATAGGCATCGGGGTATGCCTCTCGCCACTGCTCGACGCCCCCGGTCATGGCCATGGGACACACGACGTTGACGCGGATGCCGTCGATGGCCCATTCGTTGGCGACCACTCGGCTGAGGCCACGGATGGCCTCCTTGGCTGCAGCGTAGGACGCTTCGTTCACGTTCCCGGACAGGCCTGCGCCGGATCCGAAGTTCACCACGGACCCCTGCGTCTTCTTCAGCTCGTCGTGGGCAGCGAGCATGAAGTCACGCGTGGCCCAGAGTCCGGTGTTGAACGAGAGATCCCAGATGGCCTGCGTCGTTTCCCCGAAAGGGGCCTTGCGCGAAGCATGGGCATTGTTGACGAGCGCATCCAGACGTCCGAACTGTTCCACCGCCTTGACGACGGCGAGGTGCGGCATGGCCGGGTCAGAGACGTCGCCGGTCAGTGAGACAACGGCATCACCGCACTCCTCAACGAGTGCGTTCCCGGCGTCCGGATCGAGATCGATCGCGACCACCCGGGCCCCGCGCTTCACAAATGTGCGGGTGATGGCCCCTCCGATGCCCGAAGCGCCTCCCGTCACGATGGCGACTTTGCCGTCAAGGTTGCGGATGGGCTGTGTGGACGGTGTGGTGTCGGTGGGGGTACTCATCATTCGATGCTATCCCCCTCCCCGCCAGGGCAATGACGCCGCTCAGGACCAGTCGCGGTAGCTGAACAGCGTGTCGATCGCGGAGCGCTTCTCGTCGAAGGTGAGATGGGTGCCCCGCATGTCCAGGACGATCTTGTTCCACCGTCGGCCCTCATCGCCGAGGACGATCTCCCAGTACTCGGCATTCCCGGTTTGTTCGTAACGCAGATACGTACCATGGTCGGTTTGCCAGCCTTCTACGCAGGACATCTCCGCACACAACTCGGCAGTTGCCTCCACAGGATGGATCGACGTTTCACCAGCAAGAATGTCGGCGACTGTCACTGTGTGGAACAGGCCGAGATACGCCAGTACCCAGACGAGTCCAGCAGCAGCGACGACACCCAGGAGGATGGTCAAGCCGAGGGACCAGCCGCGGCGTCGCCCACCCGCCGCATGGCCTGTCGTTCCATCACTCGTCATGCCCACCTTCTCTCGTCACCGGAGTGGAGCGTTGGAGCGCCAGATGTCACGGACAACGGTAATGGGGCTCATGACAGTGACAGCACAGTCTTGCCTCTGGCGCTTCGGGTCTGGACCTTTGCCAGCGCCTGCAGCGCATCGTCAAAGGCAAACACGTGCTCGATGGTCAGATGTACTTCTTCGTCTGCGATCTGCTGCATGAACGCCGACAGCTCTTCGCGGACGTCCACCGTGTGTGGTGGCATCTCGATTCTCACGCCCCTGGTGGGCGCTACCTGATCACCGGAGACCGTGACCACAGTCCCGCCGTCCTTCACCACCCGCATGCTGTCGGCGGTGGTGTTCGGCTGGATGGCGACGGCGGCGTCGACACCACCGGGCGACCACTCCAGGATCTCCTCGGGCCAGGACGCATCGTGGTAATCCACCACCTTTGCCGCGCCCAGGGACGTGAGGTAGTCGTGATTGCGACGCGACGCCGATCCCGCCACTTGCCAGCCCCTGGCCCTCGCGAGCTGAATGACGAAGGTGCCGATCGCGCCCGAGGCGCCCGCCACGAACACCGACCCGCCCTCGGGCACGCTTGCCAGAACACGGAACACCTTCAGCGCTGTGTTGCCGGCCACCGGTACGGCGGCGGCCTGTTCAAAGGAGAGCGCTTCGGGAATCGGCACGATCATCGCGTCGGCGCGGACCACCGCGTACTCGGCCCACGTCCCGCCCTTGGCCTGCATGGAACTGACGAAGGCGACGCGGGCGCCGGGATGCCACGAGGTGACGTCGGCTCCCACCTCCTCAATCACGCCGGCGGCTTCGATGCCGATGGGGAAGGGATAGGAGATCTCCGGTGGCAAAAAGTACGAATCGTGGATGCCGACGCCGACAGCGTGGATGCGGACGAGCAATTCATCCGTCCCGATACCAGGGACGGGGACTCGCGCGAGCTCGACTCCCTGATCGGGTGACGGGATGACGAACGCCTTCATCGACGTCGCGGGCTGGGTGTTGGACACGTGAGACTCCTTGGCGAGGGCTGCTTGTCCAACCAGACTCTAGCTGGGCGGTGAGTTGAGCTTCATTCCCCACAAGTTGCCCTCGAGTTCAGTGAAGCCCAGGTGACGATAGAAGCCGATGGCGCGGGTATTGCTGGGCGACACCCCCAGGTGCACGCCACGCACGCTCCTGGCACGGAGAGCTTCGAAGAAGGTATCCAGCAGTGCCCGACCGTTTCCACCACCTTGCGCCTCTGGCAACAGGTCGACGTGCAGGTGTGCAGGGTACTTCTCCGTCACGCATGGCGCGGTCCGGCCCGACGTGTGGATCCTTCGGACGAGAGCCTCGTCGTGCGAGTCGGGGGCGAAGCTGCCCAGCGGGTAACGCTGCCTCAGAGGTGGCCACCACGACTCCTCCAAAAGCTCTTCGAAGCCCACGGTGTCGCGTGCGCCCACCACGTAGCCCAGCACTGCACCCGCGGCGTCCTCAATCACGAACGCCAGATCCGGCTCGAACCTGAGGTAGGCACCGAGGTAGACCTCGCCCAGAAGCCTCGGGTCCTCGTAGAGGTCCTGTGCATCATCACCGTCGGCCCCGGTTCGGAGACAGATCTCGTAGAGGCGTGCCACCTCGTCCGTGTCCCGGCTCCGGGCTGGACGGATTGCCTTCATGCTGTCTGCCGTCATCGGTGCGTCCTTCCACGATATGGCCGACGGCGAACGCCTCGACCGCACCCTGCACAGCTAGATTGTCATGCATGAGCACGAGGAGTTCAGCAGCCACTCCGGCGGACCGGGGAACCGCGGGAGAATCATTGCTGGCTCCGACGGACCCTCACTTGGTGGCCGAGTTGGAGCGAGCCGGACTGGTGCTGGGGCTCCGGGCCACCGACCGTCTTGCTGCCGCCCACGATGCCAGCCATTACCTCCTCACACCGCAGGTGGTGGTCATGGCCCGCAACGCTGCAGAGGTGGGCGCCGCCATCGCAGTGGGCCGCCGCGCTGGTGTGCCGGTAACGTTCCGCGCGGGCGGCACGAGCCTGAGTGGTCAGTCGGGCACCGACGGCATCCTGGTCGACACCCGGCAACACTTCCGCCAGATCGACGTCCTGGACGCGGGGGCACGGGTCTGCTGCGGTCCGGGGGCCACGATCAGGGCAGTCAACGCGCGACTGATTCGCCACTTCCGCAAGTTGGGGCCGGACCCCGCCAGCGAGATCGCGTGCACCGTCGGTGGCGTCGTCGCCAACAACTCCAGTGGCATGTCCTGCGGAACGCACGCCAACAGCTACCAGACGCTGGAATCCAGCGTCCTCGTGCTGCCCAGCGGCACGGTCGTTGACACGTCTGTTGAGGGTGCCGACGAACGACTGCGCGCCGAGGAACCTCTGATCCACGCCGGCCTCGAGCGTCTACGGGACCGCATCAATGACGACCCCGACTCCGTCGCGACGATCCAGCGGCTCTATGCCATCAAGAACACCATGGGCTACGGCCTCAATTCGTTCATCGACCACCACCGACCGCTCGACATCCTCGAACATCTCGTGGTGGGCAGCGAGGGCACACTGGCGTTCATCGCGGAGGCGACCTTCCGCACCGTGGCGGTGAAGCCCCACGTGGCCACAGGCCTGCTGATCTTTCCCGACCTGACCTCCGCCACCGCGGCACTGCCAGCGCTGGTCGAGGCGAGCTTTGCGACCGTGGAACTGCTGGATGCAACAAGCCTCCGGGTCTCCCAGCGTGACCCGGACGCCACGCCCGAACTACTCGCCCTCGACGTCCGCCAGCACGCAGCGCTGCTCGTCGAGTTCCAAGAGGAATCAGCGGAGAACCTGGAAGGCCGGCTCTCGCACGCCGAGGGTCTCCTCACCAGCCTCCCATTGGTCGTCGCAGCTGAGCTGACGAGCGACCCTGCGACACGTGCCCGGCTCTGGAGGATCCGCAAGGGCCTGTTCACGGCCGTCGCCGGCAACCGGCCTCCAGGCACGACGGCGCTGCTGGAGGACATCGCGGTGCCCGTCGTGCGTCTCTTCCACACCTGTACCGCTCTGGTGCAGTTGTTCGAGAAGCACCGGTACGAGGACAGCGTCATCTTCGGTCATGCCAAGGACGGCAACATCCACTTCATGCTGAACGAGCGCTTCGACGACCCCGCCTCCCGTCTACGTTACGAGGCGTTCACCGACGAGATGGTGGAGATGGTGCTGGCACAGGGCGGGACCTTGAAGGCCGAGCACGGCACGGGCCGGATCATGGCGCCCTTCGTACGCCGCCAGTATGGCGACGAGTTGTACGACGTGATGCGGGAACTGAAGGATCTGATTGATCCCGACGGTGTCCTCAACCCCGGCGTCCTGCTCACCGATGACCCGGATGCCCACATGCAGAACCTCAAGCTCGTCCAGCGTGTCGAGGAGGAGGTGGATCGCTGTGTGGAGTGCGGCTACTGCGAGCCCGTCTGCCCCAGCCAGGACCTCACGCTCACCCCCCGGATGCGCATCGTGCTCCGACGCGAGATGAAGCGCGCCGAGGCCGCGGGTGACCAGCGATTGCTTGACCAGTTGCGCAGGGAGTACGACTACGACGGCGTCCAGACATGCGCCGTCGACGGGATGTGCGAAACGGCCTGCCCCGTGTTCATCAACACCGGAGACCTCGTGCGCAGGCTGCGCACCGAGAACCAGAGCGCTGTTCTGGAGGCGGGCTGGGAGGTTGCGGCCAACCACTGGGACGTCGTCAGCACCTTGGGCGGTGCGGCACTCTCCGTCGCCGACGTCCTACCGGCTGCCTTGCCCGTCCTGGCGACGAAGGCCGCTCGAGTCTTCATGAGCCACGACGTCATGCCGCTTTACTATGGGGAGCTGCCCGCGGGAGGCAGCCCCCGGCCCGACATTGACCAGCCCGATCCAGTCGCCGTCTACTTCTCCAGCTGCACGACCGCAATGTTCGGCCCCGAGGGTGGAGGAGCGGGTGTGGCCGTCGCCTTCCAGCGGTTGTGCGAGCGCGCAGGCATCGCTCTGGTGACACCCGATGACCTTCCATCCCTGTGCTGCGGGACGCCATGGAAGTCCAAGGGCCTCGCGACCGGGTACCGGATAATGCAGGACAAGGTGGTGGACTCGCTGCGGAGGGCCACCCGTAATGGAGAGCTGCCGGTGGTGTGCGATGCGTCGTCGTGCACCGAAGGGCTCCAGGTCCTCCTGGATGCGGCGGCAGCCGGCGGCATCCGGGTGACCGACGCCGTCGCTTTCGTCGACGAACACGTCCTGCCGCAACTTCCGCCGGGCACAAGGATCGGCTCCCTCACGCTCCATCCCACATGTTCCTCCACGCGTCTGGGAATCAACGACGCACTCGAACGCGTCGCCGAGGCTGCAGCAGACAGCGTTCGCATTCCCGACGACTGGGGATGCTGCGCCTTCGCCGGTGACCGGGGGATGCTGCATCCCGAACTCACGGCGTCGGCCACCAGCCGGGAGGCAAGCGACGTTCGATCGATGCACTCGGAGGAGCACGCGTCCGTCAACCGCACCTGTGAGCTGGGTATGACGCGCGCCACCGGTGAGCCCTACCGACACATTTTGGAGGTGCTGGCCGAGGGCCTGGCGCACGAATGAGCATGGCTGGCTAGATCACGCGCGAGGACGAGGCCACCAGAATTCCAACTGGATGTTGTCCGGATCACGAAAAACCAGGGCCGTACCGGAACCCGACGGTGCATCTGTCACGCATGAATGCTCCACGCCCAGTTCAGTGAGTCTCGTTTCCCACTCATCCAGATCAGAACGGTCGGTCACCTCAAAACCAACATGGTCCAGACCTGGGCGGTGTTCGTCGAAGGAGTCGGCGGTCTGCTCATGGTGCTGGTTCAGGCCGATGATGAGCCCCGTCTCCGGATGGATGAGCACGATCATGATGCGGTTGTCGAAATCGGAGCGCCCCAGTCGTTTCAACCCGAGAGTCGCTGCGTACCAGTCGGCGCTGTGCTCGACGTCGGAGACCGAAAGGTCAAGGTGTGAGAGTTTGGTGAACTTCGGCACGGCTACTCCTGGGTGAGAAACGGTCATTGTCCCAACATCGGGTGGTTTCTGATTGTCCCCTCAACCTCCTGTAACAACGGGTCGCCACGTTCCGAAAACAGGACGCATTTCGCGGGAGCAATCCGCCCTCTGGTTGTTCCAGCGGTGAATCCCTAGGGTGAGTGGGAGGAATCTCCCTCGTCAGAAGAATGTGATGGCCTATGAAATCCCGCTTCGCAATGCCTGTCGGACACGCCACGACCATGGTCATGATCGGTGCAGTGTGCATCGTGGCGGGTGGGCTCATCGCGGCAATCACGTCCCCACTGGAGCTTGTCCACGGCAGCTGGCTGGCCGCTTATCTTGTGCTCGTGTGCGGCGTTGCACAGTTCGCGATGGGCATTGTGGAACTCGGTCACGCGGCTGGGAGTGCTGGCGAGATTCCGCGTTCAAGGGGATGGACGCAGGTGGTGACCCTCAACATCGGAAACGCCGGCGTGATCGTGGGCACCTTGATGCGTGACCCGCTCATCGTCGACGCCGCGATCGTGCTCCTCCTCGTTGCGTTCATCATTGCGCTGCTGGGGTCAACTGGATCGGCGACCCAGTCGCTGGGTGCACTTGCAGGCCTTCGGCACAACGGTGGAGCGACCCAGTTCCTCACGTGGCTCTACAGGGTGTTTCTCGTTTTGCTCGTCATCAGCCTGCCTGTTGGCGCCGTCCTGGCTCATCTGCGTGCACCGTGAGCAGACCCGGTGTGGGGTGACGGACATGCGGGAGCGATAGGTCCACGGCGGAGGGACGACGCCCTGGTTGAGAACTGATCCGTGGTGGTTAGGCTGGAGTCATGTCTCATTTCCCGTCGGAACCAACAGGACCGACCTCGTCATCCAACAACGATCCATCAGCTGAGGTGACACCCCACCGCTCATCGAGCGGGATGGTTGAGGATGCCGAGGGGATGCACGACGGCTCCGTGGCGGAGAGGCTTCTGACGGACCTGAACGACGTGCGCTTTCGCATGACCCGCCGTTCCGCCGCGGGATACGACGTCGCGGCGGTCGATGGGTTCGTTGATGAGTTGGAGGCCAAAGTGAAGAAGGGGGAGTCCGTACTTGTGCCCATCCAGATGGTGCGGTTTCCCATGGCACGCCGCCGGGACGACGGATACGTGGTGATGGATGTCGACTCGTTCCTGGACCGGCTTGAGAAAGTCGCGGCAATGCAGGACGGCAAGCTCTCCGAAACTGGCGTTTCTCTCCCTGACACCAGCACCCGGTGGCTGAGGCCATCCAATCCGGTGCTGTGGATGGCGCTGCTCGGGCTCGTTGCCGTCATCGTCCTCTACTTCCTGTAACTGGACCCGCACGGGGCAGCAGGGCCCCACCCCACACAGCCGTGGTCACGCTGACTCTCTGGCTGTGGTCGTCGGCCTTCAGCGTCAGTAGGGTTGCGCCATGCCAGAGGATTCGCAGCGTTTCGAGTGGTCCTCGTCACGGGGCTTCGCGATCGCACCCACCGGGTACTTGCCCGTGGACGTGCACCGTCTTCTCCGCGACCTCGAGCAGGCTGAGAAGTCGGGCGCCGAGCTTGGTCCGATCATCGAAGCCAGGACGCTGACGGAAGTGGGATTTGGCTACGACACTGCCGAGGTCAACGCATTCCTCGACGCGTTGCGAGGCATCGCGAAGTCGCGGGTAACCCGAGTGCCAGATCCGACGCGTACACCGTTGCCTGCGCATGGACAGGCGCTGTACCCACCTCGAAAAGACGGCGAGGACCAGTTGTCAGCAGAAACCACGACGACGCTGCAGGCAATCGAATCGGCCAGATACCTCCCGCCATCGCAGCAGTTCCAGGATGGCTACGACGCTCGGGAGGTGGATCGTTTCTTCGCAGGTCTCAGCTTTGCCGCTCGCGCAAACGTCTCCATCGTCGACGATGTTCGACGCGCTCGATTCCCCATCGCGAAGCGTGCGATCAAGGCCTACGACGTGGCGGCGGTCGATGACTTGGTGGACCGGGTGGAGATGCTTGCGTGTGCCATCGATTCTGCTGGCGGATCACGACCCTCAACGCCGAGCGAGCGTGGGGAGAGAAAGGCAATGGCCTGGCCCCAGGTGGGACTCGGATTTGCAGTGCTTGGGATCGTTGTGGCCTTGGGTGCGCTGGTGGTTGTCCTGCTCAGCTGAGGCCGATGCTGGGGGTTCTCTTACTTCATTCCGGGGTCGACCAACGGGTCGGCAACGACGCCGGGCAGTGTCCGTCCCAGGTCAGAGCCATCACGTCGGTGGGCCGTCAACGTTTAGCCAGGCAAATGGTGCAGAGGCAAGACGGCGCCTTCCTCGGGATGGAGACAGCAGAGTTGCTGCCTTCGCCCATCAATAAAGAAAATAGAGAATTTCGCTCGCCTGTTCGAAAAATGTCAGTGGTGTTCCGTAGAGTTTGTTCATGGAGCAGATGACTCGCGACACACGTGACACGGCCACGGCACTCGAAGAGATCGATGCTGTGTTGTCGTGCATCGATCACG
>JAUNVL010000098.1:0-6249 GCA_030537675.1 Propionibacteriaceae bacterium
ACCAGGAACGAGATGAAGATGATGTTGAGGAAGTGCTCCACGCGGAGCCACCAGGGAAATCCAAGATCCATGTCGAAGCTCCTTCTCAGTCCATGAAGTTCTGGTTGTCCGGAGCGGCCACAATCATGCCGTAGCGCTGGGCTGCGTACAGGACCAGATAGGCCAACGACGCAAACAGCATCAGGTTCCAGATGGCGGCCTGCGGGATGCTGGCGCCGTTCCACACGTAGGGCGCGGTGCCGGCGATGCCCACGAGGTAAATAAGAATGGCGGCGCCGGCGATGCCGGTGCCCCAGGTCCACGGACGGACGGAGGGGACCAGCCCCACGAGGACAAAAGCACCGCTGCTCCGCACACAGCCCACGGGATGGGATCGGCGAAGGGGAATGGCTCGATGTCACCGAGTGCGGTGAACGCGGTCGGGCTGTGGAAGATCTGGGGCAAAGGCTCCAAGTCTGACGTGGACGCCGCTGCCCGCAACGCCGAGGCCTGACCCGACGCCCATGAAGTGACGCTCCGGCGTGAAAGCTCAGTTCAGGGATGAGGGTTGGGATCCGAAAGATCGTTGGGGCAGGTCTCCGGGTCGATGGGTGCCCCCGACATGTAGACCGCACGCGTCAACGTGTTGGAGGCCACCGACGAGACAAGGACGAAGGCCAGGATGGCTCCCAGGGACTTCAACAGGATTTCCCAAGTGAAGCCATCGGTCAGGAACCGTCCGAACATGGCGCCAGCAGTGATGAACGGCAGTCCCAGCGTCGTTGTGATCCCGAAGGCGTTCACTCGCGAAATTGCGTCCTTCTCCACGAAAAGTGAGCGTGCACCGGTGACCACCGCGGCTGCTCCAAGGATCAGAAGTAGTGAGATCAGGAGCTCTCCCACGAGAGACATCAGCGCTTCCCCCTCGTCAGGATGCGGGCGAGTGCCAGCGTGGCAACGATTCCCAGGATGCCAGCCATCAACGACAGGTCCACCGAGACCGCAGACCCCAGAAGCATGCCCTGGACCACCAGAATTCCGACGCTCGCGAAAAACACCAGGTCCGCCACGATCGTGATGGTGGCGGGATCCTCCGCCGTGTAGGCCCGCCACAGTCCGGCAAGGATGCTGAGCGCCAGGGATACGGTGACGATCCATACGGTGATGGTGAGAATCATCGGCGACGCCCCCTCGTCAGGTCGAGGACCCGTCGCTCAAGTTCCATCAGTTCAGCGATCACACGCTCCCGGTCATTGTCGTAGATGCTGTGCACGAAGATGGTGGCGTTCTCTTCGCCGCGTCCTGAGGCGACCCCCACCACGATTGTTCCCGGGGGGATGGCGATGGAGGCTGTGAACAGGGAGATCTCGATGTCCGAACGGCATTGCAGCGGTAATTCGACGATGGCCGGAGCAGCTGGCATGCCGAACCAGGCTGAGCGCGCCACCCGCCAGGAACCCCGGGCGATCTCGCTGAACATGGTCATCAGGTAGGCCCACAATTCACGCAACCTCATCCGCCCAGCACCGCCTCGACGTACGGGTCCAGGCTCACGAGCGCCAGTGCTGCGCGCTGGAAGAAGGGCCAGACGAGTCCTACTGTCGGGAACAGCATCACTGAGCCACCAATCATGATCAACGATGGTGTGATGAGGCGGCCAGGAATACGTGTCTCGTCCGTGATGCGCGTCCGGCGTCCTCGGTGGGTGAGAGGGTCATCGGGCAGGAATTCCCGGATCGGAGGTCCCCAGAACACTTCTCGCCAGAAGCGCTGCAGCGCGAGCAGGGAGACGACCGAGGCGAGCGCGACCGAGCCCAACAGGAGCCACATGCGCCATGTCGGCCCAGTGGCTGCGCTACCCAGCAGCATGATCTTCCCCCACAACCCTGACGTCGGTGGTAACCCGACGAGTGACAGGAAACCCAATGCCATCAGGGTGGCGATGATGCGCTCGCGTTTCATCAGGCCACTGAGTCTGTCGAACCGTCCGCTGCCATACGTCTCCTCGATCGCGCCGGCGGCCATGATCAGTCCGGCCATCGTGATCATGTGGTGGACCATGTAGAACAGGCCGGCTGCCACGGAGAACTGGGTGAACACGACCAGGCCGATCAGGATCTGTCCCACCCCTGTGACCATCTGGAATGCCAGTGCTCCACGCATCCGTCGTTCACCGAAAGTGCCGACGGCCCCGACGAGTACCGTGAGCACCACGATCGTCAGCAATACCCAGCCATAGGGTGCAGCGCCATCGAAGACGGTGGCATAGATGCGGTAGACGGCGTAGAGGCCCATCTTGGTGTGCAGCGCAGAGAAGAGCCCCATGATGCCGGCCGAGGTGCCCGGGTATCCGCGCACCAGCCACCCATGGGCCGGGACCACGCCACCTTTGACCAGCAGGGCCAGCAGAACGACGCCGATGGCAAGGGCTGCCTGCGGATTCTCGGCTCCGACGCCACGCAGCATCGCCAGGTTGACCGTCCCTGTGACTCCGTAGACGAAGCCGACGCCGATCACGAGGATGGTGGACGCGACGATGTTGACGATGATGAACATGCGGCCAATCCCCAGACGACGCCACGTGCCGGTCAGTGCGATGAGGGCGTAGCTGGGCATCAGCATGACTTCGACGAAGACGAAGAGGTTGAACAGGTCACCGGTCAGGAGGATGCCATTGACTCCGGCGCCCAGCATGATGACGAGCGGGACCACGAACCGGTAACGGTCCTCCCCGGTCGCGATGAGGAACGCCGAGGCCACCATCGTGATGGCGGCGGTGACGATCATCAGCAGCGCCGTCAATGAGTCCGACACGAACACGATGCCGATGCCCGGCAGCAGTGACCCCACCGCGTGGGCGATCGCCGGCTCCCGGACGTGTGTCGCCAGCAACCACACACCGGCAGCAAGGCTGAGGGCTGGCGACAGCATCAGCATGCTCCGCTGAGCCCGTACCGTGCGCCACAGCAGCGTCACGGCGGTCAACAGCAGAGGGACCACGACCAGCAGGGGGAGGAGTGCAGGGTTCATGCTTCGTGGCTCTCACCTGTGTCGGGATGCCGGAACATGTCGTCGTTGTGACCGATGCTGGCCAGGGCAAGCATGAGGATGGTCGCCGCCAGGGTGATCACGATGGCGGTGAGGACGAATGCCTGAGGAAGGGGGTCCGCGGCGGCGGCGGAGGAGGTGAGGTCCGTGAGCGGCTCTGCCCGCCAGCCGGGCACCCCCGAAGTCAGCAGGACGAAGTTCGCAGCGTGGCTGACCAGGCCGATGCCAAAGATCGCCCGTACCATGCTGCGCTGCAGCAGCAGGTACACGCCGCCGGTCACCAGTACGAAGATCGTTGCAATCAGGATCATGGCCATCGCCTCTCGCGCGGTGCCTGGTCGTCGGTCAGGAACGTGGAGCCAGCCGCCACGCGGCCGGGGCGTTCACCACGAACGGTGTCCAACGGCCCGGCGAGTTCGCCCTCCGCCGATTCGTCGACGCGTTCCCGGGTCCCTTCCCCGCGGGTGC
The DNA here is from genome assembly GCA_030537675.1 of Propionibacteriaceae bacterium. Lineage (GTDB taxonomy): Bacteria > Actinomycetota > Actinomycetes > Propionibacteriales > Propionibacteriaceae > Arachnia. Next base: position 3,496 of record JAUNVL010000098.1, read on the forward strand.
TCTCCTGCGTGGAGCCCAGCAGGTTGAAGGAGAGGATGATGAGGCCCAGCACGGCGGAGTAGACACCGGCGTCGAACAGCAGTGATGTGCTGAAATCCACGCCCGCGACGTAGAAGTGGCTGGGTTGCAGGAAGGAGCCCTTGACGACGAGATTGGCCAGGCCAGTGGTGATGGCGGCAACAATGCCTCCGCTGATCAGCCACAGGGGCAGCCGCGGCGGACCGACGGCGCGGTCGTAGGAGGTGGACAGGTAGATCAATCCCACGATTGCAGCGGCAACGAGTGCGGCGTTGAACCCTCCGCCCGGTGAATTGTGTCCGCGCCAGAACAGCATCAGGGAGATGATGGAGAGCACAGGGGTCAGCACTCGCACCATGAGATGCAACGGGATGGTGTTGGGCCAGGCGACCGTGATGGCGCGGTGGGCGGCACTGGAGGGATCGCGATTGAGCGGTAGCTCGCTGGGGTCGACGGCTGCGGGATCGAATGCTCCGGGGTCCAGGTACTTGTCTCGCACCGTGGAGAAGACCGCCACCATGGCCACGCCGGCCATCCCCAGCACTGTCAGTTCCCCCATGGTGTCCAGCGCCCGGAACTCCACCAGGATGACGTTGACGACGTTGAAGCCACCTGTGAGTTCCTCGGTGAAGTCCAGGAAGTACTGGGCCACCGCAGACTTGGCCCGGCGGGCGTTCAGCGCCCAGGTGAGGCTCGCGACTGCCGCTCCCACGGACACCGCAACCGCGAGCGTCAACAAGTTGTTGCGGCGGGTTCGCACCGGAAACCGGACTGGCAATCTCTGCAGCACCAGCATGATGACGATGAGCGAGAGCGATTCGACCAGGAGTTGGGTCAGTGCCACGTCGGGGGCACCCAGGGCGAGGATCTGCACCGTGGAGAGGATGCCGATCGAGGTGAGTGCCACGACGGCTGCGAGCCGGTTCTTTGCGACGCAGATCGCGAGCACAGCCGTGGCGAACAGTACGAGGAGGATGAAGTCGATCGGGCGGGACAGGTTGTCGCGCTGCGGCGGCAGGCCGGACCGAGAAACAGCGACGGTGCCGAGGACCCCCAGTGCCGCGAGCAGTGCCAGAACGGGTAGAACGTTGCGCCCGGCGTCGTCCGCACCGGTCAGGCGGGCGAACCACTGGCCCGTTCTCCGAAGCACGCGATTGAGCCCGGCGATCACCTTGGCGCCGTCGAAGGGGAAGACTCTGGCCGACACGAATGCGAAGAGGGCCCGGCGGCGCAGGGCTATGACGAGACCGAGACCCATGATCGCCATGGTGGCCAGCAGTTCCGGCGTCAAACCGTGCCACAAGGAGAAGTGCATCGTGGTGTCGGCACTGCCCATCGCTGCCGCCACCGCGCTGGCAACCGGCACGTCCAGAAGCCACACGAGCGGCACCAGGACAACGGTGGCGAGAATGGGCAGGGCGGCGGTGCCGATCAGCCACGGATCCGACTTCTCCACCGGGCGATGCTTGTCGGGGCCATCGACGAAGGCGCCGAACACGATCCTCACGCAGTAGGCCATCGTCGCCACTGCGCTTGCTGCTGTGAGCAGGAAAACGACCCACGACAACACAGCTGATCCTGGTACCTCGAGGGTGGCCGCCAGGATTGCTTCCTTGGACACGAACCCCAGCAGAGGGGGCAGCCCTGCCATGGAGGCGACGCCAAGAACCGTGACGACGAATGTGACGGGCATCTTGGCGAACAGCCGCGTGGGCAGTCGTCGGAGGTCACGGGTGTGTGTCGCGTGGTCAATGACGCCGACCATCATGAACAGGCCCGACTTGAAAAGGGCGTGGGTAATGGTGTGGATCACGGCTGCTGCGAGTGCCATCGGTGTGCCCACCCCGATGGCAACGACGATCAGTCCGAGCTGGCTCACGGTGGAGTAGGCCATCAGCCGCTTCAGGTCGGTGGCCTGCAGGGCGAACCAAGCGCCCACGAAAGTGGTGGTCAGGCCCGCTGAGAGCAGGAGAAGTCGCCAAAGAGTGACGTCATGGAAGAGGGGAGTGAACCGCATGAGGAGGAAGATTCCGGCCTTGACCACAGCTGCTGCATGGAGGTAGGCGCTCACCGGTGTGATCGCCGCCATGGCATCAGGCAACCACACGTGGAAGGGGAACTGGGCGGCCTTCGTCATGGCGGCCAGGGCCACGAGCGCGGCCACCATGGCGGTGAAGACGGGATCCGTGCCCCACACCCCGTGGGCGAACACCTCATCCAGAGCAGTGGTTCCAGTACGGATCCACGTCAGCGCCACCGCGATCAGCAGCAGGACGCCTCCGACGAAGGTGATGAACAGCGTCCGCATCGATGCAGCCTGCCCGGGAACCCCTGATCTCGCGATCAGGAGGAACGAGGCCAGCGAAGTCAGTTCCCAGCAGATGAACAGCAGCAACAGGTCCGCCGCGAACACCAGACCGAGCATGGCCAGGGTGAAGGTCACCATGACCAGGAAGAAGCTCAACTGTCGTCCGGGTGCGAGGTAGCGCGAGGAGTACGCCAGCACCACGGCCCCAATCAGCAGTGCCAGCATGGCGAAAATGATTCCCAGGCCGTCGGCAGCGAGGCTGAACGTCACTCCGAGCTCAGGGACCCACATCACGGACCAGGTGGGGCGACCACCTCCCCACACGTCCAGCGCGACCGGCGCCAGCATGCCCGCGACAGCCAGGTACGTGACAGCCAGTGCCCAGCCGGTGTCGCGACCAAACAGGCGCGTCATCATCGGCGTCAGCG
>JAUNVL010000098.1:6349-10884 GCA_030537675.1 Propionibacteriaceae bacterium
GGGAGGTTGGGGTCGGAGGCGGCGATCTCCATGAGCCGGTTGTACTTGGCGATACGTTCGCCGCGGGCCGGCGCGCCGGTCTTGAGCTGACCGCAGCCGGTGGCGACGGCAAGGTCGGCGATGAAGGTGTCGGGTGTTTCCCCGGATCTGTGGGAGACCATCTGCGTGTAGCCAGCACGATGACAGATTTCCATCGCTTCCAGCGTTTCAGTGACGGTACCGATCTGGTTGAGCTTGATGAGGGCTGAGTTACCGATCCCATCAGCGATGGCCTCGGTGATGATGGCCGGGTTGGTGCAGAAGTTGTCGTCGCCCATCAGTTGGAGGCGGTCACCGAGACGCGCGGTCAGCCGCTGCCAGCCGTCGTGGTCATCCTCCCCGAGACCGTCCTCGATGCTCCAGATGGGATAGGCGTCCACCATGGCTGCATACCGGTCAATCATGTCGTCGCTGGAGAGTGATTGTCCGTTCACGCGGTAGGTGCCATTGTTCTGACGGAATTCCGATGCAGCTGGGTCGAGCGCGATCGCGACACCGCTGGCACCCGGGGTGTAGCCGGCATCCGTGATCGCCGCGACGATCATTTCCAGGACTTCTTCCGGCTCGGCCAGGTTGGGTGCGAAGCCACCCTCGTCACCGAGTCCGGTGGCGTGACCACCGGCGGCCAGTCGCTTCTTCAGCGCGGCGTAGACCTCCGCGCCCGAGCGGACGGCCTCTGCCATCGATGGGGCGCCGAGGGGACAGACCATGAATTCCTGGAAATCGAGCGCGTTCGGGGCGTGGGCGCCACCGTTGAGGACGTTGAAGCAGGGCATGGGGAGCCGGGGTGGCTGGCCGAACCCGGGCAACCAGGCATGCAAGGGCTTCCCATCAGCAGTGGCGAGCGCACGGGCCAACGCCATCGACACCCCGACAATCGCATTCGCGCCGAGTCTGGCCTTGTTCGGCGTTCCATCGAGCCCCTTCATCGCCTCGTCGGCCTCGGCCAGCGTGTTGAGCTCGCGTCCCACCAGGTGGTCAGCGATTTCGGTGTTGACGTTGTTGACGGCGGTCAACACTCCGGCGCCGGAGTATCGGGTTGGGTCGCCGTCGCGCAGTTCCACTGCTTCGCGGGTCCCCGTTGACGCCCCGGACGGAACTCCGGCGTTCACGGTGACTCCACCTGCCAGCCCCAGTGTCACCTGCAGCGTGGGCCGCGACCGTGAGTCGAGGATTTCGAGGGCGGACAGATGGGAGATGGTGAACGACATCGGAGTCCTCCATGAAAGACGTTGGTTCTTCGACGCTACTACCCGATCGGCCCGGGTGCCATGACCCGGGGTAAGGTTGTCACGATGCGGTGGTGGGGCTCGCCGATGAATGCCGTAGTGGCCGATGGCTCCTGTGAGCACCTCCTTGGAGGATGGACATGAGCGAATTGGCCACAAACCCACCGCACACCCCCACCCCGATGAGCCGGGCGCAGATCTTCGACGTCAGTGTTCTGGAGGACAGCCACTCACGACTCCGGGAGCCGGTCGGCAATGACGTGCTCGCGGACCTGCGTCTCGACCATGTTCTTGCCTCCCTGAGCGACAACGGCAGGGACGAACTCGTGGTCGAGTTGTTCACGTGCCCCCCAGAAGACTTGGACACCGTCGAGTACCGGCAGGAAGTTGCCGCCGACCTGCGGGATCCGTCGGTGCGCAGTGCAGTGGCCACGTTCCGGCGGGGGATGGACGGCATCGATGAGCGTGTCCTTTCCGCGACCAAGGCTTCATCCAGCGACGACTACCACTGGCAGCAGCGTCGCCGGCTGGTCGAGGCCATGGCTGCCTACACGACACTTGTCCGGGACCTGCGCTCCTGGCTGGGCGACGTGGGATTGCACTCCCGCGGGATGTCCAAGGTTCGTGAGTATCTGGAGGGCTATGCCACGTCGCCGGCGTTCATGGATTTGGCCCAATCGACTGCTGCAGTCATCGACTCTCTGGACCGTGTCCAGTTCCACATCCTGATGACGACGGGCCAGATCTTGGTGACGCCCGCGGTGGAGGAGGGGAGTTACACCGATCAGATGGTGACCCTCTTCGAGCGCTTTCAGGATGGTCAAGAGAACGCGGCCACCGGTAAACGGGTCAGTGACCCGGGAATCAGCCATGTCACTGCCCAGATCGTCGCACAGGTGGCGAGGATGGAGCCCGAGCCGTTCCAGGCACTGGAGAACCACTGTCGACGGTTTGCCGACTTCCAGGACGCAACCCTGGTGCGGTTTGTGCTGGAGTCAGGGTTTTACCTGTCCTACCTGGCACTCATTGCTCCGATCGAGGATGCCGGACTGGTGTTCTCGCGTCCCCGGATCGTTCTCCACGGCAAACATCTGCAGGCCCTCGAGTCCTTTGATCTCGCACTGGCCGGGCAACTGGTCACGCAGGGGGAACACGTCGTGACCAACGACGCATGTCTGGACGGGCCGGAGCGGGTGTTGGTGATCACCGGTCCGAATCAGGGAGGCAAGACGACGTACGCGCGGATGATTGGGCAGTTGCACCACTTCGCTTCCATCGGGTTGCCGGTGCCGGGCCACGACGTGGAGCTCCCCCTGGTCGACACAGTGCTCACCCACTTCGAACGGGAGGAAGGCCGCGGCGACCCGACAGGCAAATTGGAGGAAGAGTTGGTGCGGCTTCGCGGGCTACTCGAGATCGCCACCCCACGCAGCCTGTTGGTGCTCAACGAGGCGTTCACCTCAACGAGCCTTCAGGATGCCCGCGAACTGGGAGAACGGGTGCTGGAGAAGATCATCGCTGCAGACATGCTCGCGGTCTACGTCACCTTCGTCGATGAGCTGTCACGACTTGGCCCGGCGACCGTCAGCCTCGTCGGGCAAACAGCAGAGAAGGAGCCCGACCGGCGGACATTCAAGGTGTCCCGGCAGCTCGCCGACGGCGACGCGCGTGCCCTCGCGATCGCTGGGAGAAACGGCCTCACCTACGCCCAGCTGCTGGAAAGGATCCCGTCATGAGAGTCAATCTGCTTCACCGCACCGGCGCCCAGCAGCAGTCGCTCCCACATGGTGAACATCTGGTGCTCGATCTTGGCCTCGAACCCATCATCCTTGCAGGCGCCGACGGCGACGAGGTGGTGCAGGAGGTGCTGGGATCGGCTCTGGTCCGCCCGCTCACCAACGCGTCCGACATCCTGTTTCGCCAAGGGGTGATGCAGGACTTCCTCCAACATCCAGACCTCCTCCAATCTCTCTACGACGTGACCGGGCGCGCCATCGCCGCTGAGCATGAGGCACGACGCCACTCCCTGAGCATGTTCGACCGTCCCGGAAGCCGCCTGCACGACAGCGTGGCGCTGCTCTACCTGCTGCTCGACTTCCTCAAGGAGTTGCGCCAGCTTGCTGACACCAACACCTCGATGGTGCGCTCCGAGGGTGTCCTGGCTTTCTTGTCGGCCACCCGCGATGACCTCTCGGACGATTACCTCGAGGAGGTCGCATTCCATCTGCGATCGCTGCGGTTCACCGCCGGTATTCCGGCCACAGTCCGCGTCAGCCCCGGCAACGGGATCACCGATTACCGCCTGGACCAACCGACGGAGCGTCGGTGGCGGCTCCTCGATCTCATCTCGATGCCGCGACGGAGCCCCTACATGGTCACGCTCGCGGAACGTGATGAAGCGGGCGGATCGGCCCTGCGCAACATGCGCGACTTCAGCCTCAACGACCTCGCTGACACGATGGAACGCTCAGCCAAGCACGTCCAGGGCTACCTGCACCGCCTCCATCGTGAAGCAGCGTTCTACATCGGAGCCGTGAACCTGCTGCAAACGTTCACACGCCGAAACATCGCCACCTGTTTCCCAGAATCCGACGACAGCTTGACCCCGGTGCTGACATTCACCGCCCTGTGCGATGCGGGGCTCGCGCTACGTGGCCAAGGCGCGCCCGTGCCAGTGGATCTGGACGCCGACGGGCGAACCCTCATACTCATCACTGGTGCCAACAGCGGCGGCAAAACCACGTTCCTGCGCAGTGTCGGGATCGCCCAACTCCTCACCCAGGCGGGCCTGCCGGTGCCCGCTCGCTCGTTTCGAACCGCACCAGCCGGCCAGATCCTCACCCACTTCAAACGTGAGGAGGACGCCTCATTCACCAGTGGGAAGCTCGATGAGGAATTGTCCCGGATGAGCGGCCTCGTACCTGATCTGATGCCCGGATCTCTCATCCTGTTCAACGAGTCCTTCGCGTCCACCTCCGAAGCGGAAGGATCCGAGATCGCCCGCAACATTGTGCTGGCCCTGACGCAGCGAGGAATCCGCGTGGTGTACGTGACGCACATGTACCAGTTGGCCAAGGGGCTCGACGAAATGCACGATGGCACACACCTGTTCATGCGCACGGTGCTCACAGCGGAGGGCCAACCCACCTATCAGTTGCATCCCGGCGCACCCGAACCACGCAGCAACGGCATCGAGATGTACGACCGCGTGTTTCACCACTGAGGACGTATCTGCTGACGGTATCGCGAGACCGTGAGGTCTGGGTG
>JAUNVL010000099.1 GCA_030537675.1 Propionibacteriaceae bacterium
TGCTGTCGAAGTCGCTTGGCTCAGCCAACGCGATCAACGTCGTGCACGCCACCGTCGATGCGCTGAAGCAGCTCGAGATGCCCGACGCCATCGCGCGTCGTCGTGGGCTTCCCGTTGAGGACGTCGCCCCGGCGGCACTGCTTCGTGCACTCAAGGAAGGAGCGGCCTCCTGATGACTGAGTTGAGGATCACCCAGTTCAAGTCAGGTGTTGGTGGCAAGCAGAACCAGCGTGACACGCTGCGTACCCTGGGTCTCAAGCGCGTCGGTGACTCCGTCGTGCGCGAGGACCGCCCAGAGGTGCTCGGCATGATCAAGACCGTCACGCACCTGGTCACCGTGGAAGAGGTCAAGTAACCATGGCACTGAAAATTCATCACCTGCGCCCCGCACCGGGCGCAAAAACCGACAAGACCCGTGTGGGTCGCGGTGAGGGCGGCAAGCGGGGCAAGACCGCTGGTCGTGGCACGAAGGGAACGGGCGCTCGCAAGAACGTACCCGCAGGCTTCGAGGGTGGGCAGATGCCTCTGCAGATGCGCACCCCCAAGCTGAAGGGGTTCAAGAACCCGTTCCGCGTCGAGTACCAGGTCGTCAACGTGGGACGCCTCGGGGAACTGTTCCCCCAGGGCGGCACCATCACCGTTGAGGATCTCGTGGAAGCCGGCGCAGTGCGCGACGGTTCCCTGGTCAAGGTGCTCGGCAACGGCGACATCACCGTCGCCCTGAACGTCACCGCTCACGCGTACTCCGGCTCCGCGAAGGCGAAGCTGGAAGAGGCAGGCGGCTCGATCGCCGAGCTCTGAGTCTCTCATGCGACACTGATTGTGGCCGGTACCCCTCGGGGTGCCGGCCACTTCTGTTTCGTACCCGCGCCAATACCGTGCGGCAAGCGGGCGGCGCGGTCGCGCGGTGCGGCGTCCGGTTGGGAGAGCTGCGCCCTGCTTGATAGGCTGCGCAGGTTGCCTTCTTTGGTGACGCTTTCCTGTTGACTCCGTAGGAGAAAGTGGGGCCGGATGCTATCCGCCTTCGCAAACGCATTCAAGACGCCGGACCTGCGCAAGAAGATCTTCTTCACACTGGGTGTTCTGGCGCTGTTCCGTCTTGGATCGACGATCCCGACCCCGAACGTGAACATCTCGCGCATCGACCAGTGCGCCCAGTTGGCCACAGAGGGGGCGCAGGCCGGCATCTACTCGATGATCAACCTGTTCTCCGGTGGAGCGCTGCTGAGACTCTCGATCTTTGCGCTGGGGATCATGCCGTACATCACGGCGTCGATCATTCTGCAGCTGCTGACGGTGGTGATCCCGAAGCTGGAGGCCCTCAAGAAGGAGGGCGCCACCGGCACCGCGAAGATCACGCAGTACACCCGTTATCTCACCCTCGTGCTCGCCGTGCTGAACTCGACGGCGTTCATCACGTTGGCGCGCCAGGGGACGCTGTTCCAGGGCTGCACCGGCATCCTCAACTCTGATGAACTCCTGCCGCTGGTGACGATGGTCCTGACCATGACAGCCGGCACCGTGGTCATCATGTGGCTCGGCGAGCTCATCACCGAGCGTGGCATCGGCAACGGCATGTCCATCATGATTTTCACCCAGATCGCGGCCAGCTTCCCGGCCGGCCTCTGGGCCATCAAGCAGTCGACCCCCGGTGCCACTGGATGGTTCCTGTTCTTCGGCGTCATCGCCATCGGCCTTCTCGTCATGCTCGGCATCGTCTTCGTGGAGCAGGGCCAGCGTCGCATCCCCGTCCAGTACGCCAAGCGCATGGTGGGCCGACGCCTCGTGGGTGGCTCCACCACCTACATCCCCCTCAAGGTGAACCAGGCCGGCGTCATCCCCGTCATCTTCGCGACGTCGATCCTGTACCTGCCGATCCTGTACGCCCAGTTCCGCCCGGAGAGTGCGATATCCACGTGGATCGCAACGAACTTCGTGAACAACAGTGTCTGGTCGTCCGTGGCCCAGTTCTTCCTGATCATCTTCTTCACCTACTTCTACGTCTCCATCACCTTCAATCCGGAGGAAGTCTCGGACAACATGAAGAAGTACGGCGGGTTCGTCCCCGGTATCCGTGCCGGCAAGCCCACCGAGCGGTATCTCGCCTACGTCCTGTCACGCCTGACTGCTCCTGGGTCGTTGTACCTGGCCATCATCGCGCTCGCACCCACCCTGGCCTTCGCGGGCGTGGGCGCCAACGAGAACTTCCCGTTCGGTGGCGTCTCGATCCTCATCATCGTCGGTGTGGCACTGGACACGGTGAAACGGATCGAGAGCCAGCTACAACAGCGCAATTATGAGGGCTTCCTGCGGTGAGGCTGTTGATCATGGGGGCTCCGGGTGCAGGCAAGGGCACCCAGGCCACCGCGCTCGCTTCACGCTACGGCGTCCCGGCCATTTCGACCGGCGACATCTTCCGTACCAACATCGCCTCCAGGACGGAACTGGGACTTCAGGTACAGGCCATCATCGAGGCAGGCGAGTACGTGCCCGATGACGTGACGGAAGCGATCGTGGCGGACCGACTGGCGGAGCCGGACTGCGCAGGAGGATTCCTGCTCGACGGGTTTCCCCGCACCATGCACCAGGTGCACTTCCTGGACGAGTACCTCGCCGCTGACGGCAAGGAGCTGGATGCGGTGGTGTCACTGCACGTCAACCCCGAGGCACTGGTGAACCGCCTTCTCGAGCGCGCCCGCATCGAGGGTCGCGTGGATGACAACGAGGACACCATCCGCCGCCGGATGGAGGTCTACGCCGGCCAGACAGCACCGCTGCTGTTCCACTACGAACGGGCGGGGACCCTCGTCGACGTGGACGGGTCCGGCAGCGTCGAGGACGTGCGGGACCGCATGTTCGCAGGCGTCGACCGCTACAGCAAGGTGTGACTCAACGTGCGTATCGAAATCAAGACGGCTGACCAGCTCAAGCTGATGCGCCGGGCCGGGCTCGTGGTGGCCGAGGGCCTGCAGGCCATGGCGGATGCCGCGTGCGCCGGCATGACCACCGGCGAGGTGGACGCAGTCGGACGCGAAGTACTGGCACGCAACAACGCCACGTCGAATTTCCTGAACTACGGTTCCGAGTACGGAGTCGGCTTCTCCGGTGTGGCGTGCATCTCCGTCAATGACGAACTGGTGCACGGCGTCCCCGGCACGCGTGAACTGATCGACGGTGACGTGGTGTCGGTGGACTTTGGCGCCATCATCGAGGGTTGGCATGGCGATGCAGCCCGGACGTTCATCATCGGGGAGGCCTCCGACGTGGACGCGACGCTCGTGGAGGTGACCCGCGGTGCGCTGTGGGCCGGGATCGAGCAGATGCGAGCGGGTGGCCGGGTGAGTCACATCTCGCGTGGCATCGACGACTACGTTCGGTCACAACCACGCCGGTACGGCACGCTGCGGGAGTACACCGGACACGGCATCGGCTCTGAGATGCACATGGCGCCCGACGTCCCCAATTTTCACAAGCGTGGACCCAGCCCGAAGTTGACGAGCGGCATGGCACTCGCCATCGAACCGATGCTCACGCTGGGCCTCCACCAGACATCCGTGTGCGAGGACGACTGGACTGTCGTCAGCCGTGACGGTTCACGGGGCGCGCACTGGGAGCACACAGTGGCCATCACCGACAAGGGATTGTGGGTGCTGACTGCGGAGGACGGTGGCGAGGCGGAACTTGCTGCTCGCGGCCTCGAATTCGGCCCGCTCGCAGACTGATCAGTCTCACCCGTGTCTGACCTATCATGGGTGCCATGAGCAGCCTGCCCCCGTCGTCGAAGTACCTCCAGCAGGCGGGCGCGGCCGTCGATGACACCGAGCGGGAAGCGTTGACCAAGAGGCTCTCGGATGCCTTTGCCGACGGCCGCGTGGGTCAGGACGACTACATGGCCGCGCTCGATGTCATCTACGCCGCACGGCAACTGGGTGAGCTTGTCCCCGTCATTGAACAGTTGCCCGCGATGGCGGTGGAGGTCCCCAATCTCGTGCAGACCTCAGGCGCCTCCGCAGGCCAGGTGAGCACCTCCCGCAACATCCTGCTGCCAGCCGTGCTCATCACAGGTGCCATCCTGCTGTTGCTCGTCATCCTCGCCGTGGTGGGCGTTCTCTTCGTCTTCCCCGTCTTCCCGGGGTGAGCATTCCGCAGCAGACCCCCGGTTCGTGGGACTCGTCCTCCCAGTACTCCGGTGGAGCACGGCAGGCATGGGCACCGACGTCGTCCGGCCGGGAGCCCAACAACACCCTCATCGCGCTCGGTGTGACGTTTCTCGTGGTGACGGCTCTGGTGCTTGGCATAGGGCTTGCAGGCTCGCGCGCCGCGACCAATGGTTCCTACGACGGCGGCCCGGAGGGCAATGGGAATCCGGGATTCGTCACGACACCGACGGTGGCGCCTTCATCGGAGCCGGTGCTGGTGCGCAATCCAGTGCCCCCGCCGGGGCGTGCACCAGGGGCGACCGACCCCAGCACGGGGGAGTGGGTGCTGCCCGCGTGGGAGTGGGACGTGCTGCCACAGCTCGCAGATGGTGCGGATGACGAGTGGATCACCCTCCAGGCTGCCGCGCTGGCAGCCGTGGCACCGCCGGAGATGACCGGCTGTGAGGTCCCCACGGAGATTGCCGACCGGAAATCCTACGAGGTCGCCGTGCGCCGTCAGTGGAACTGCGTCCACGAGGCCTGGCTGCCGATCCTGCAGGATCTCGACTGGTCCACCGGGGAACCCGACGTCCAGTTCTTCGATGGGGCGGGTGCACGCAGCCCGTGCGGATACGTCGAGGCGCCCGCGTTCTACTGCCCCGCGGGGGATGGCACCGTCCACTTCGGCGGCGATGACCTGGACATGGCCATGGAGTGGGACCTGACGATCAACGAGTCGGTCCACCACGAATACGCGCATCACCTCCAGAACCTGGCAGGGATCATGGAGGCCGCCGAGTACGTGGGACAGACGTCCGACGTCGATCGCCGGATCGAGCTCCAGGCCACATGCCTGTCAGGTGCCATGACCTTCCACAACGAAGCGGCCGCCTTTGATCAGCATCGCTGGGGCGAGTGGCGGGACAGCCTCAACGAGAGCGTTCTGGACGATGAGCACGGAGACCGCGACTCCCTCCTGTACTGGGGAACGCGCGGGCTGTACGCAGCGACTGTGGGGGACTGCAACACGTGGTCCGTCCCACCGGAGCGGGTGAGCTGATGTCCGAGACGCCCGAAGCTCCGCAGCCGGTCGGGCCGTGGGCCCCGCCCGGGGACGCCCGCGGCCGACCCGACAACTGGCTCCCTGCAGAAGGCGCGACACAAGGTCCCCGGCCCCAGGCGCCACCACCCCCATCAGCTCCCGACATGCCCTGGGGCGGGCCCCCGCCCGGATTCACCCCGCCGGAGTCCGCAGCGCCACGGCCCTGGGCCGGGATTGGCATCGGCGTCGTCGCCGCACTGGTGGCGGTTGCCTTGGTGCTGGGTTTTGCCGCCCCTATCCTCTTCGACAGCACCGAGCCGGCACAGGTTCCCACTGCCGTCCCCATGAGCCCGTTGGCCACCCCCGTGCAGCGCCCCACAGGGACGCCCACGCTGCAACCATCCACGCCACCCCCGTCACCCACGCGGGATGCGATGCCGGAGCCCGGTGCGGCCCAGTGGCAACTTCCGGAGAGCTCCTGGGAGCCCCTGCCGACCCCGGCTCCAGAGGACGAGCTCTGGAAGGAGTTGCAGGCCTTCGTCTTCCTCGACGCGGCGCCCGCGGTGCTCGTCGGCTGTCCCGAGCCACAAACGGTCGAGACCGAGGGCGAGTTCAGGCAGCTCGTGCGTGAGCAGTGGCACTGCGTGCACGCCGCCTGGCTTCCCGAGATCGAGGCAATGGGCTGGTCCAGCGTCGAGCCCGCCGTCGAGTTCTATGCCGGGGCGGGCGCCACCAGCGAGTGCGGGTACCTCGACGCCCCGGCCTTCTACTGCTCATCCGGTGACGGCAGGGCCTACTTCGGATCCGGGCACATGGACATGGCCATGGAGTGGGACCTGTCCATCAACGAGATGGTCAACCATGAGTACGGGCACCACCTCCAGAACCTTGCCGGCATCACGCTGGCGAAACTGATGCTGGAACCGAGCAACGAGATCGAGCGACGCACCGAGCTCCAGGCCACCTGCTGGTCGGCGGCCATGACCCGCAACAGCCGGGACGTTGCGTTCAGCGAGGTGGACTGGGACAGCTGGCAGCAGAGGTTGGAGACCATGGTGCTCGACGGAGTGCACGGGAGCCGCGAATCCATCCGCTACTGGGGGACGCGTGGCCTGTATGCCGAGACCATGGGTGATTGCAACACCTGGGCCGTTGAGGCTTCTGAGGTGAGTTGATGACCAACCAAACACCCGGGCATTACCCACCACCCACGTCCTCGCACGGCAGGCCGATGGCCGCTGGCCCGGTGCAGTACGGCCACTGGCCACCTCCCCCGGGTGGTGGACCTCCTCGTGCGCCTGGCCCCGGCGGTCCCTGGGGTCCGCCACCGCCTGCTCCACAGTGGGGTCCGCAGGCTTTCAGAGCAGCCCCGGGACCGGCTGCTGGCGCTGGCTTCCATGGACCCCCGGCCGGCTGGCGACCACCTGCCGGGGGACCCGGCTGGGGACCTCCTCCATCGCAGCGCAGGTCCGCAGGGGTGGCCGGCTGCCTCGCGGCCGTGGCGTTCGGGGTGATCGCCATCACCGCGGTGATCATCTTCGGAGCAGTCGCCCTCGTGGCCGGCTCGGGCCTGGACCCCACCACACCCACCTCCGGATACACCCCCGCGCCACCGATCACTCCCAACCCGGAGCCGCCCCCGCCCCCGACTCCTGAGCCGGATCCGGAACCGGAACCGGAACCTGCGGCGATCCCGGATCGCAACTTCCCCCCTCTGGCCCCGCCGAACTCTGAGGACCCTGCATGGGTCAGCGTGCAGCAGGCAGCCATGTACGCCGTGGAGTTCCCGGACATCACCGGATGCCCGGAGCCGGCACTGCTGGAAACATTGGCGGAGCTGGAACCCTGGGCCTCGGCCGAGATCCGGTGCCTGCAGGACGCATGGAAGCCGGTGCTGGCATCTCTGGGGCTGAACAGCGCCGACGTCCCACACTTCTTCTTCGAGGGATCATCGTCCTCGTCCCCGTGCGGCTCCTTCACCGCCCCCGCCTACTACTGTTCCGCCGACGGTGGATCCATCCACTTCGGGGAGGACCTCCTGCTGGGCACCTCCCACGACCCCATCTGGGGCAAGGACCTCGTCGCCCACGAGTACGGGCACCACCTGCAGGGCGCCAGCGGCTTCTTCAACGCCATCTACGAGCTACCGCCCGGCAACGAGACCGTTCGACGCAACGAGATCCAGGCCACGTGCCTCGGCTTTGGGATGCTGCGCCGCGACGACTCGATCGTCCTGGAGCGGGAGTTCTACGACTCACTCGAGCCGCACCTGCGCAGTTTCCTCGACGACGACATCCATGGCAGCCCCGACTCACTGGCCAACTGGGGAATGCGTGGCTTCCACGCTGACCTCCTGGCGCAGTGCAACACGTGGGTGGCGAGCAGCGCGGAGGTGCAGTGACGGCGTCGTTTCAGGCAAAGACGCCGATGGGCGGATCCCAGAGCATGATGCGTCGCTTCGCGATGGCACCCTGCGCCAGAAATGGGTCAGCGTCCAGCATCGTGGCCACGGCCTGAGGCGAATCGGCCTCCACGATGAGGAGCGCGCTCGGCTCCTCCGCCTGTGGATAGGCGCCTGCCGCCAGCAATCCGTGGCCCACGAGCGAGCGCAGGAATTCGCGGTGTGCAGGTCGGTGTTTCGCCAACAAAGCGACATCATCGACGTAGTGGTAATGGACGGCGAAGTGGCTCATGACGCGCAACGCTACCGGTTGAGGGGCAACCCACAACGCTTTTCCCGATGGCCGGGATTTGGGTGATGTGTGGGCTCCAGCGTAGAATCGCCCACTACAACCTGTCGGAACAATCGATTGAGAGCACATGGCGAAGAAAGAGGGAGCCCTCGAGATGGAGGGCACCGTCGTGGAGGCACTGCCGAATGCGATGTTCCGTGTGGAACTTGCAAACGGTCACAAAGTGTTGACCACGATCAGTGGCAAAATGCGGCAGCACTACATCCGCATCCTGCCGGCTGACCGGGTGGTGGTGGAGCTGTCTCCCTACGACCTGACGCGAGGACGCATCGTCTATCGCCACAAGTAGAACCTGCAATCCCACGACAACGACGCCCGGCCACGCCGGGCGTTTTGTTGTGTTCGGGGGCGTGAGAAAGCCACTACCCACCGGATTTGTTCATTTGACCGGCGAGAGCGTAACCTTGGGCGTCGGTCGTCCATGCCCGGCTGGTCGTGGTGTGCTCGCGCACATCACCACCGATCCGGACGGGGACAATCGAGTTCATCCACCACTGATTGGTGCCCACAATGGGCTCCATCGCTGATTGAAAAGGTTGCTCGAATGAAGGTTCAGCCGAGCGTCAAGAAGATCTGCGACAAGTGCAAGGTCATCCGCCGGCACGGTCGTGTGATGGTGATCTGCGAGAACCCGCGTCACAAGCAGCGTCAGGGCTGAAGTCCTGACGTTCGACGTGGGGTCGAACAGAGCATCGCGGAACGGGTCGATCGCCCACCCCGCCTGACAATTCAACAACGTGAACGCAAGGGTCCAGATTCTGGACCTCCACCCTTGGACGAAGGCCAAGGCCCCGCCGGTTGCCACATGCAACCGAGAGGCACGGGGACGCGTCACGCCGCACACCTTCCCGGTTCTCGACCGGGCCCCCACAGGGCCAGGAACCGGAAACACTTTGAAAGGTAACCGCCTGATGGCACGCCTACTCGGTGTCGACCTGCCGCGCGAAAAGCGCCTCGAGGTCGCACTCACCTACATCTTCGGTGTCGGCAAGACACGCGCCGCCGAAACCCTCGCAGCCACTGGTGTCAGTGGCGATCTCCGTGTCCACGAGCTCAACGACGAACAACTCGTCGCGCTGCGTGACCACATCGAGGGCACCTACGAAATCGAAGGTGACCTTCGTCGTAGCGTCGCCGCCGACATTCGACGCAAGATCGAAATTGGCAACTACCAGGGCCGTCGCCACCGCAGCGGACTGCCCGTCCGTGGCCAGCGCACGCGTACCAATGCCCGCACCCGCAAGGGTCGCAAGAAGGCAGTCGCTGGCAAGAAAAAGGTACGCTGACCCGCGCGGTGAGCTGAAACAGGACTGGAGAGAATAGAACTTATGGCTACAGCAAGCCGCAAGAGCACCGGGGCCAAGACCAAGGTGCGTCGCAAGGAAAAGAAGAACGTGCTGGCCGGACAGGCCCACATCAAGAGCACGTTCAACAACACGATCATCGCGATCACTGACCCCGCAGGTGCGGTTGTCGCGTGGGCCTCCGCCGGCACCGTCGGCTTCAAGGGCTCCCGCAAGTCGACCCCGTTCGCGGCGCAGATGGCTGCGGAGGCCGCTGGCCGCCGCGCCATGGAGCACGGCATGAAGCGCGTCGATGTGTTCGTCAAGGGCCCCGGCTCGGGACGTGAGACCGCGATCCGTTCGCTCGGCGCAGTGGGCCTCGAGGTCGGAGCAATCTCCGACGTCACCCCCGTGCCGCACAACGGCTGCCGCCCGCCCAAGCGCCGTCGCGTCTGATCCCCGAGACCCAGTAAGGACTGAAGAGAAGAAATGGCTCGTTACACCGGCCCCATGACCAAGAAGTCCCGTCGTCTCGGGACAGACCTCGTCGGCAACGACAAGGCTTTCGAGCGCCGCCCCTACCCGCCCGGCGTCCACGGCCGCGGCCGCATCAAGGACTCCGAGTACTCGCTGCAGATGCGGGAGAAGCAGAAGGCACGCTTCTCCTACGGTGTGCTCGAGAAGCAGTTCCGTCGCTACTACCAGGAAGCAGATCGTCACCCCGGCAAGACCGGTGACCACCTGCTGCAGATCCTCGAGTCGCGCCTCGACAACGTGGTGTACCGCGCAGGTTTCGCGGGCACTCGTCGCCAGGCACGCCAGCTCGTGGTCCACGGCCACTTCCTGGTCAATGGCAAGCGCGTGGACATCCCGTCCTACCGCGTGAAGGCCCACGACATCGTGGACGTCGCCGAGAAGTCGATGAACCTGCACCCACTCGTGGTTGCTCGTGAGACGCACGGCGAACGTCACGTCCCGGCCTGGATGGAGGCCCGTCCCAACCGGATGCGCATCCTGATCCACCAGCTGCCGCTGCGCGAGCAGATCGTGATCGACGTTCAGGAATCCATGATCGTCGAGCTTTACTCCAAGTAACATCCCGGGGGCCCCGCCCCCGAAACCCCCTCCGGGGCTTGCTTCGCTCGCGCGTTGTGATGTTCCGGAGAACAGGCGGCTCCGCCGCGTTCTCCGGGCTCGCTTCGCGAGCGATGCGGGGAATCCGATAACAACTGAATGAGATTTCCTCCCGGGACGTAAGCCCCGGGAGGTTCCCCGGTGGGAGGCGACTCCTACAGGAACAGCATCCAAAGAATAGAATCCAGGAAGCGAAGCTTCCTGTTCGTGCCGTCATATATCGGTCGGTACGGGAAGGAATACACATGCTTATCGCACAGCGCCCCACGCTGGCGGAGGTTCCGATCTCCGAACACCGCTCGCAGTTCGTCATCGAGCCGTTGGAGCCGGGTTTCGGCTACACGCTCGGCAACTCCCTGCGCCGCACCCTCCTGTCGTCGATCCCCGGTGCCTCGGTCACGAGCATCAAGGTCGAGGGCAACATGCACGAGTTCT
>JAUNVL010000212.1 GCA_030537675.1 Propionibacteriaceae bacterium
GTAGCCGGCTGCCGGTGGCCACAGGTCCTTCTCGATGCGGTGCCAGCCCGTCCACTCCTGCCCCGGCTCCAGGTCAGCCTCGCGCAGGTCCATCCTCGGGTCGAGATCGCCGAAGGATTCAGCGACGGTCTCGATGCGCTCCCAGTGCTGCCGGGCGGTGGGGTAAAGAGTGCGAGCCCGGTCATCGTCGCCCGACTGGTAGGCCGTGAGGAACTCGCTGGTGGCACCCACCAACTCCTGCGCCTGGTCGCGGACGTAGGCCGCGTACTGGGTCTCGGCCAAGGTGATGTCGGCCTCCTCGACACCCTGGATACCCAGGTCGTCGCCGGAGTCCGTGACGCTGAAGGAACTGCGGATGCCCTCGCCCGTCATGCCGGGCTTGCAGGCCGTCACGTAGTCCCCGGGGGTTGCGCGCACGACGAGGTCGCGCGTGAGCCCGGGACCAATGTTCTCGATCTCGCCGACGATGCGCAGGCCGTCGGAGGCGTACAGGTAGAACTCGGTCACCTCGGTGCCCTGGTTGCTCACGCGGAAGGCGAGGTTGCCGGATCCAACCTTGCTGGCGGAGACGTCGCAGTCCTCGGCGGTGGAGGTCACAGTGATCGTTCCCTCGTCGCCGGAGGCGGCCGGGGTGTTGGGTTCCGTCAGTCCGCAGGCGCTGAGCGCGAGGGTCAGTGCGGAGAAGGTGAGCACAAACAGTGGTGTCTTCACGAATGGGTCCTTGTGGGATGGGCCTGATTGTCAGGCTGCGGCAGGCGCGGCCACGCGAGGGGAGACCGGGGAGGTGGCTGGTTGCCGGGTGTGGGAGAGGAACACGACGAGCGTCGGAACGACGTACAGCACCCAGGCTGTGGCCTCCAGCCAGGTTGTGGCCGGGGAGAAGTTGAACACGCCCTTCAGGAGTGTTCCGTACCAGGAGGTGGGCGGAATGACGGCGCTGACATCGAATGCCAGGTTGTTCAGACCGGGCAGGATGGCGGCCTCCTGCAGGTCGTGCACCCCGTAGGCCAGCACGCCACCTGCAATGACGATGAGGATGACGCCGGTCCACGTGAAGAACTTCGACAGGTTGATCTTCAGAACGCCACGATGAAACGCGTAGCCGAGAGCCACCGCCGTCATGATCCCGAGCAGGGCACCGAGCAGTGGCGCTGCGGTGGAGCCGCTCGTCCCTGCAGCGGCCTGTGTGGCGGCCCACAGGAACAGTGCTGTTTCCAGGCCCTCCCGGCCCACGGCCAGGAACGCAACGAGCACGAGGCTGGCCGCCCCGGCCCCGGCTGCGGCATCGACTCTTCCCCGCAACTCCGTGGACAGCCCACGCGCATGGCTGGCCATCCAGAACACCATCCAGGTCACGAATCCCACCGCGATGATGGAAAGTGCGCCACCGATCGCTTCCTGCGCCTGGAACGTCAACCGACGTGGACCCCACGTCAGCAGGGCTCCAAAGGCGAGTGACACGACCACGGCGGCGGCGACCCCCGCCCAGATGCGAGGCAGGAGATGACGACGCCCGCTCCGGACCAGATACGCGATGAGGATCACCAC
>JAUNVL010000100.1 GCA_030537675.1 Propionibacteriaceae bacterium
AGCCCCTGGACCGTGTTGACGAACTGCGTGAGGGAAACCGGCAGATCCTGCAGATGCCAGGTGGCTGGAGCGTGGTACCAATCGATGGTGGTGGGGTCCGGCGCCTGGTCGTCCTCGTCGGCCAGCACCATGGCCTCCAGCCAGCGGTTCTTGCCGCCCAGCACGATGGCGTAGGGCAGCAGCTTGGAGATCTCATTGATCTCACGTCCTGCCGGCATCTCCGATGTGGGGTGCGTCGCCAGCAGTGAGGACAATGCTCCCAGTCCTGCGACGAGTTGGGAGCCCTTCGCGGTACGACGGGGCATGCGGTCGGACACCCACACGAGCGCTGCGGCCAGCGCCAGCAGCACGAGTGCCAGGAGCCCGAGGTTGGTCCACGCCACCAGTGCGAAGGCGAGAGCGATGGCGATGCCCGTGCCGATGAAGCCGCGGGTGCGCCACTGGTTGCGAGTGGCGTCCGGGCGCGACTCGAACCAGCCGTGGTGCACCACCTCGTCGTAGAGGGAGCTCTGCACATCAGCAACCACCGGAGCCAGCGTGGCCGGCAACTCTGACACGAGTGTCTGGCCGTTTGCGGCAGAGAGAGCGGAAACAACGATTCGCTCGTAGTCGAACAGTTCGCTCTCGTCCCGGCCGGTGCGGGCCAGGGACCAGTCGAGCAGCCCGTGCTCGGCACGGGGCAACTCGGTGATGAGCAGGTGCCCCCGCACGGCCAGGTCCAGCAGCGTGGCGGTGACGTCCACCGGGTCCACGCGTTCATCGGCAACTGTGCCGACCAGCCCGGGACGGAGTTCCTTGTCGGCGTCGAAGACCGACTCCCCCGCGCCCACGGGGCGGAAGGTGCCTACGGGAGCGGCGACGCTCTGCGCGGCGTCATCCATCCCTGTGCGACGATGCAACTGCCAGATCAGCGCCGCACCCAGCAGCAGCACGCCCAGCGCAATCGCGGCGGTCAGCGGCGTGAGGGCGAAGGCGCGGTCCAGGCTCCACTCGGACACGACGACGGCCGTTGGCTCCACCGCATCGGCAGCAACTCCGACGGTGAAGCTCACCTGCTCCCCCTGCCCGCGGGGTGCGGTCTGGAAGTTCGGCATGGGCGATTCGGTGGTGCCGGCCGCGTACAGGTCGCACTTGTCGGGCGTCCCGGGCGGTCCCGCCGTGCAGTCCACGAGCTCCGGAACGGCGGGGACCCGCACCTGGCCGCTGACCTGCTCTACTGCCACCGACAACCCCTGCAACACCCGCCAGGTCATGACCGTGAGCGCGCCCGAGGAACTCTCCTCTGTCCTGGTGGCACCAAGGACGTTGTAGCTGATGACCACGTCGGACCCGATCGCCGTGGTCGTGTCGATCTTCACGACGACGTAGTCGCCCTCGGTGGACACCTGTGCGTCGACATCGTTGCCACCGATCGCGGCATGGATGTCGCTCACGTCGTAGCTGAAATGGCTCGAGTCATCGATGCGCTGCTTGGTGGCGATCCGCTGGACCAACTCATCCGGCGCAGCATCGAAGGTGAGGGTCTGGGTCACCGACAGCCGCCCGTCGGCGCCGAGGACACCGTCGAAGGCGAACACGGTGGCGCTGGGGCCCTCCGCACGGGCGATGGGCAGACAGAGTGTGACCAGGAGTCCTGCCACCAGGGCCACGAGAGTGGCACGAGCAGTGCGCTGATGTTGCATCGATTCGGCTCCTGGGTGCGACGGGTCTGTGGCATGACGCTACCGCAGCCCCGCCCACCGCGCGGAACACCTCTTCGCCGACGATTGCCCGTGGCGCTAGCCTGACATCATGAGCCAGCCAGGATTCCCGTCGCAGCGGCCCGGGCAACAGCGTCCCGGGTTCCAGCAGCCGGGCTTCCAGCGATCCACCGGGTACCCACCTCCGGGAGTGCGGGGCGGTCCACCTGCCCAGCAGTCGTGGCCGGCCCCAGCCCCCGGATGGTCGCGGCAGCCATGGGATCATCCCCGCCCGGGGTTTCCACTTCAACAGCCTGCGGCCTCTCCCAGTCAGCCCTTCGAAGCCGGCCGGCCCGGCTGGCAGCCAGCACCTCCGCCGCCCCGTCGACGCTCGCCCATCCCCGCGCTTGCCGTGGCTGGCGTCATTCTCGTGATCCTGCTGTTCCAGGCCTTCTCATCCCAACCGGGCGATGACACGGTGTCCTCGAACTACCAGAACGAGGACTACGTCGTGCCCGGCGCTGATCAGGCGGTTTCGCGCATCCCCGTGCCGCAGTACGAGGCAGAGATCGCGCAGTGGCTGCAGGACAACACGCTGTACCAACAGAGCCTGGCAGAACCGGTGCGCTGCGATGTGGACCCCATCCGGAACCTGGGCAGCATGAGCGACGTTGCCCTGCAGACACGCATGCGTGGGTATGTGGAATGCCTCACCCGGGTCTGGGGACCAGCGCTGGAGGCTGCCGGACACGAGGCCTACCAGCCAACGCTGTACGTGTACCCCGCTGGCGGTGAGGTCAAGACCAGTTGCGGTACCCAGCCGTCGCTCAACGCCTTCTACTGCGGAGCAGATCAGAACCTCTACCTGGCCGCAGACGTGCTGCGCATCCTCCCAGCGCAGCAGGCGACCGCACCTGAGGCCTTCGACCTGATCATCGCTCACGAGTACGGCCACGCCATGCAGGGCCGCTCCGGCGTCTTCGCCGCGTCACACTTCCTCGGCGAGGATGCGACGTCAACGTCGGTGGCCAGCGAGGTCAGCCGCATGGTCGAGGTGCAGGCCGACTGCTTTGCCGGGAGCGCGATGAATTCCATCGCCGAGAGCATGGGAATGGGCGAGGCAGGACGCGAGTCGGTGGCCCGGATCAGCTACGAGATCGGGGATGACCGGCTCGCTGAGCGGTTCAACCAGGAGATCGAGGAGGGCGATCACGGCACCGGGGTGAACAGGAGGCTGTGGGCAGAGCGCGGGCTCGCAGGCGGCCAACTGTCGAAGTGCAACACGTTCGTGGCTCCCTCGTCCGAGCTTCGCTGATCCCTCAGCTTCGCAACGACGCCACTGCCATGGCAGCGACGCCCTCGCCCCGCCCGGTGAGACCCAGACCGTCCGTGGTGGTGGCAGAAACCGATACCGGCGCACCCAGCGCCTCTGACAGGACACGTTCGGCCTCACTCCTGCGGGCTGCGAGGCGGGGACGGTTGCCGATGAGGGTCACGGCCACGTTGTCCACCTCGTATCCCGCCGCCCGCACACGGCGTGCGGTCTCGGCGACGAATGCGACGCCGCTGGCGCCCGCCCACTGGGGCTCGGAGGTGCCGTAGTTGCTGCCCAGATCGCCCAGTCCCGCGGCGGAGAGCAAGGCGTCGCAGGCCGCGTGTGCGGCGACGTCACCGTCGGAGTGCCCCGCGAGACCTTCGGGTTCGTCGGGGAAGTGCAGGCCGGCCACCCACATCGGAACGCCGGGGGTCAACCGATGGACGTCGGTGCCCAATCCCACTCGCTGGCTCATGGGGCTCCTTCCGCGGCGAGGATGGCCTCCGCCAGCAACAAATCGATGGGTTCGGTGATCTTCAGGGTGTTGCGGTGGCCGTCGACAATGGTCACGGGCACGCCGAAAGCCTCGCACGCCGCAGCATCGTCCGTGACCTCGACGTCCTGGTCATGCACGTGTCGGTGGGCGTCCATCAGGACACCCAGGCGAAATCCCTGCGGTGTCTGGACGCTTCTGAGCCGGGACCGGTTGACCACGACGGATCCGTCGGCGGTCACTTCGCGGATCGAATCCACCACGGGCAGTGCCGTCACCACGGCGTCAGCACCTGCCACCAGCGCGTTGACGACGCGATCCACCACGGCGGACTGGACCAGTGGGCGCGCCGCATCATGCACCAGCACGATGCTGTGGGGGCCTGATCGGAGCGCCGCCAGCCCCAACCGCACGGAGTCCTGGCGACGAGCACCGCCTACAACACAGAGGACGGGGATCTCGGCCCCGAGGAGCGCGACGTCGAACTCGGCACCGTAGCCAGCCGGGATCGTCACCACGGCACGTTCGACACCGGCACGTGCCAGGTTGTCGATGGATCGCCTCACGAGCGGGGTCCCGCCCAGTTCCACCAGTGCCTTGGGAAGAGTGGCTCCCAGCCGGGAACCAGAACCGGCCGCCACCACTACGGCGACGACCGGTTCCCGGTGTTGTTGATTGGCGCTCAGGAGGCCAGTACTTCTTCCAGAAGGACCTCAGCGCGGTCCTGTTCAACGTCTTCAGCCAGAGCCAGTTCCGCCACGAGGATGCTGCGGGCCTTGGCCAGCATGCGCTTCTCACCAGCGGAGAGTCCCTTGTCCCGGTCCCGACGCCAGAGGTCGCGCACCACTTCCGAGACCTTGATCACGTTGCCGGAGTGGAGCTTCTCAAGGTTCGCCTTGTAGCGGCGCGACCAGTTGGTGGGCTCTTCCGTGTGTTCGGCACGCAGTACGGAGAACACCTTCTCCAGTCCCTCAGCGTCCACCACGTCCCGCACACCCACCAGATCAAGGTTGTGCGCAGGCACCCTTACGACCAGGTCATTCTGTCCAAGGATGCGCAGTACCAGGTAAAGCCGGTCCTCCCCTTTGATCTGCCGAGTTTCAATGTCTTCGATGAGTGCAGCCCCATGATTGGGGTAGACCACCGTTTCACCGACCGAAAAAGTCATATATTTGGCCCCTTTCCTCGGACAATTCTAGCACGACACGCCGTGTCACTATGACACGGACCACCGCGAGGGCGTAGTGTGCCCCAACCACACCGCCGAACCACAAAAGCAGCGTACTGACGACGCCATGCTGGTTGCGGTTAGGATTGCCGCGACCGCCCACCTCGGAGGACCTGATGATCATGCCCACCCGCCGCCGTTTCGGCACCACCATCGCCGCCCTCGCCCTGGTGGTGGGTCTGGCCTCTGGCTGCACTGCCGGCGACTGGCGCTACGACGCCCCACCCGCGGCAGGTGTCCAGCAGGATGCAGGTCCGCTGAAGGCCCGGAACGTGATGGTTCTGGCAGACGGTGAGGGAGAGGGGCTCCTGCTGGGATCCGTCTTCACCACTCAGGCCGTGGAGCTCACGGAGGTGGGCGTCGCAGCGGAACAGCAGGACGGTTCGTTCGCGGAGCCCGTCTTGGTGAAGGCTGAAGGTGACGTGCCCGTGAACGGCTCACTGCTGTTTGGTGGCAAGGAGTCCCGCATAGAGGGCGCAGACCTGCAGGAAGGCCTGCTGGCGAACGTGTTCATGCGGTTCAGCGACGGCACCACCATGGAGGTCGAGGCGCCCGTCATGTCCTCCACACACTCGGACTACGCCGAGGCGTGGGACAAGGCGCAGGGCTGAGCCTCACATCTCGAACTTGTAGCCCAGCCCCCGCACGGTCACGAGGCGTTGCGGGGCAGCCGGGTCCTTCTCGATTTTGGCGCGTAGACGCTTGACGTGCACATCGAGGGTCTTCGTGTCCCCCACGTAGTCGCTCCCCCAGATCCGGTCGATCAGTTGACCTCTGGTGAGTACCCGGCCCGCGTTGCGCAGGAGCAATTCCAGCAACTCGAACTCCCGCAGCGCGAAACGCACCTCGACACCGTCAACGCTCACCCGGTGGCGATCGACGTCGAGCCGCACGCCTTCCACCTCCACCACACCCGGCACCAACTCCTGGTCCTGGCCCCTGCGCAGCACCGCGCGGATGCGCGCCACGAGTTCGCGGTGGCTGAACGGCTTGGTGACGTAGTCGTCCGCACCCAGCTCGAGACCCACCACCTTGTCCACCTCTGCGTCGCGGGCGGTGACCATCACGATGGCCACGTTCCCGCGTGCCCGGAGTTGACGGCAGACCTCCGTGCCGGGCAGGCCGGGCATCATGAGGTCCAGCAGCACGAGGTCGGCCCCGCCCCGGTCGAACTCGGCGAGGCCTGCGGCCCCATCCGGCGCGACGGCGACATCGAAACCCTCCCGGGCGAGCATGAAGGACAGAGCGTCACGATAGGACTCCTCGTCCTCGATGATGAGGATGCGGGTCATCAGTTCTCAACCTTCTTCCTGGGCCGGCAGTCGTAGCGTGAACGTGGAACCCTGGCGCGGCTGCGACCAGACGGTGATGCTGCCACCGTGGGAGGCGGCGATGTGGCGCACGATGGACAACCCCAGACCTGTCCCGCCACTCTCCCTGCTGCGGCCGTAGTCCACCCGGTAGAACCTCTCGAAAATGCGTTCCTGCTCGTCGGCCGGGATGCCGATTCCATTGTCGGAAACAGCGATGTCGACGAAGCGATCGTCCTCCACCTCCACTGTCGTCACGCTGACCGAGACCCTCGCCCCATGGCCCGAGTAGGCGATGGCGTTCTGGACGAGGTTCGTCAGCGCGTCGCTCAGCTGCCACCGATCCCCCATGACGTATGCGGCAGCGTCCTGGGAGCGGGACAGCACCACGGAGCGCTTGTCGGCCGTCTCCCTGGAGCGCGCCAGGGCCTCGTCAATGATGTCCTCCACGTCCACGATGTCGGACCCGCCCACGGGGTCGGACGACTGCAACCGCGAGAGATCGATGATCTGTCCCACCAACTCCGCAAGGCGCGACGACTCCATCTGGAGTCGGGTCGCGAAGCGCGACACCGCCTCCGGGTCGTCACTGGCAGCCTCCACTGCCTCCGCCAGGATGCCGATGGCACCGATGGGAGTTTTCAGCTCGTGGGACACGTTGGCGACGAAGTCACGCCGCACCGCCTCGACGCGCTGGGTGGCTGCCTCGTCCTCGGCTATGACAAGCACCACGCCATCCTCCAGTGGCACCACGCGTCCCATCAGTGGCACCGCGTCGACGGCAGGTTCGCGGTCGCGATCGATGTGACCGCGAAAGATCTGGCCGCTGGAGCGCGCCTGGCGCACGAGTTCCAGGAGTTCCGGGAATCCCACACGGGTACCGCGCGCCAGCCCCATCGCCAGAGCCGTCTGGTTCGTGGTCAGCACCTCGTCGTGCGACCCCACCAGCAGGGTGCCGGCGCGCAGTGCACCCACAACCCTGGACATGTCGGTGGACGCAACACTGCCTGCACGTGGAACGCTGAGCTGCTGTCGCCCTTCCACGGTCCTGCGGATCGCCGCTACGAGGATGACCAGCAGCAGCGTCGTGACGGCCCCGATGAGGCCCGCGAACACTGGCGGCATGTCGCTCATCCTATGGGCACCGTCGATCTGTCCGCGCTGCTTGGCGCTCCGGTCCCACGCCAGGGCACACCTTGCCGTTCATGTGCAGTTCACCTGCACAACCACGGCCCGCACCCGTGATGTCACCGAGGCGCCCTAGGATCGAAGACAACCCGCGGATGAAAGGGGCAGCGACGATGCGTGCCAGCTACCACGAAGAACTCAGCAGCGTTGTGGACAGGCTCCACGAAATGACCGGTCTGGTGGAAGTGGCGATGATCGAGGCCTCGGCCTCCCTCCTGCACCCGGATCTGGCACAGGCGGAACGCGTGATCTCCAACGACGCCCGGCTGGACGAGTTGCATGAGGAACTGGAGTTCAAGTGCCTGTCCCTGCTCGCCCTGCAGGCCCCGGTGGCGGGTGAACTACGAACGATCGTCTCCGCCATCCGCGTGGTGTTCGAACTCGCCCGCATGGGTGACCTGTCCGCGCACGTCGCCAAGATCGCGCGGCTGCGCTACCCCGATCACGCCGTCGTGGATGACCTGGAGCCCAACTTCCAGCGCATGGCTGAGGTCTGCATCGAGATGATCGACCTGGCGGCCACCAGCCTGCGCGACCGCGACGCCAAGGCCGCCCAGAGGATGGCCGAGATCGACACCGAGATGGACACCTTGCGCAGCGAACACTTCGATGTCATCCTGGCGGGCGGCTGGGAGGGCACCACGGAGCAGGCGGTGGACGCGGCGCTCCTGGGCCGCTACTTCGAGCGCTTCGCTGACCACGCCGTCGCCGTCGCGCGACGCGTCATCTACATCATCACGGGTGACACACCCGAGGGCGTTGACTGGCCCAACGCATGAGTGCCTGGGGTGGGGAAGGACGCCCCCGATTCCGCCGGGGCGCCTCCTTCCACAACGCAGCATGCCGATAGGGTGAGTCCCATGACTGGAAAGCTCATCCTGCTCCGCCACGGCGAGAGCGAATGGAATGCCAAGAACCTGTTCACCGGCTGGGTGGACGTCGACATCAACGCCAAGGGCGAGACCGAGGCGAAACGCGCCGCCGAGCTGCTGCTGGCCGAGGGGCTGCTGCCCGACGTGGTGCACACCTCGCTGATGCGCCGCGCCATCCACACGGCCAACATCACCCTGGACGGTTGTGACCGCCACTGGATCCCCGTGCGTCGCAGTTGGAGGCTCAACGAGCGCCACTACGGTGCGCTGCAGGGTCTCGACAAGACGCAGACGCGCGACAAGTACGGCGAGGAACAGTTCATGCTGTGGCGCCGCAGCTACGACACGCCGCCGCCCGTCATTGAACGCGACAGTGAATGGAGCCAGTTCAACGACGCCCAGTACGCGGACATCCCCGAGGGCGAGCGCCCCCTGACGGAGTGCCTGAAGGACGTCGTCAAGCGCATGCTGCCGTACTGGACCTCCGACATCATCCCGGACCTTGAAGCGGGCAGGACTGTCCTGGTGGCCGCGCACGGCAACTCGCTGCGCGCACTCGTGAAGCACCTGGACAACGTGTCCGACGAGGACATCGCTGGCCTGAACATCCCCACCGGCGTGCCGCTGTACTACGAACTGAACGACGAGCACATGCCCGTGACCGTCGGTGGGCGCTACCTCGACCCCGAGGCGGCCGCCGCATCCATCGAAGCAGTGAAGAACCAGGGCAAGAAGTAGACACTTCTGTCTAACTCGCTCTCACGCGACCCGACCGGAACAACCGGTCGGGTCGCTTTTTTGTCCCAAAACAGCGGACAATCCATCGGATCAGCCCTCCCAGCTAGATTGGACACATGAGCAACAGAACAGCAGTTGTGACAGGCGCCTCGTCCGGAATCGGGGCGGCCACCGCCCGACGACTGGCCGTGGAGGGCTTTCACGTCGTGTGTGTCGCCCGCCGCACGGACCGCATCGAGAAGCTCGCCCAGGAGATCGGGGGAACGGCGGTGACCTGCGACATCACCTCCGACGACGACGTCGCCCGGTTGGCGGAAGCCGTCGGGGACCGGCTCGACGTGCTCGTGAACAATGCCGGCGGAGCATTCGGCCTCGAGCCGGTGGCCGAGGCTGATCTCGCTTCGTGGTCGCGCATGTTCGAGCTGAACGTGGTGGGGACCACCCGGGTGACCAAGGCCCTGCTGCCCGCGCTGATCGCTGCCGAGGGGGTGGCCGTGTTCGTCACGTCCACCGCTGCGGAGGGCGCCTACGCCGGCGGCGCAGGGTACTGCGGCGCAAAGTCGGCCGAGAAGTTCGTCAAGGATGCCCTGCGGGTGGAACTCGTGGACAAACCGGTCCGGTTCTGCGAGGTCGCACCCGGCATGGTCCAGACCGAGGAGTTCTCCCTCACGCGTTTCGATGGCGACGAACAACGCGCCGACGCCGTCTACGAGGGTGTGGTGGCGCCGCTGGTTGCCGATGATGTGGCTGACGTGATCGCCTTCGTGGCCACCCGTCCCTCCCACGTCAACATCGATTCCGTGGTCGTTCGTCCCCGTGCGCAGGCGAACCAGCAGACGGTGCACCGCAGCCTCTGATGTCCCAGTGATCCCGCGGCTGGGTTGCCGCCCGGGACTGTTCTCGTGCAACTCGTTGCTGGTCAGATCAATCCCACGCAAGGCCCACGGCACTGGGAGACTGGGTGCACACCACGGGAGGAGAACCACATGGAATTCCAGGTCGCGCTCAACGAGTGGATCGATGATCCTTCAGCCGTACGCACCGACGACCTGCGCGACGCCATTCAGTGCTCGGCGAACTACTCGAGCGGCCGTGAGCTGACGTCGGTCGTCGTGCCGCTCCTGGAAAGTGGTGCCTTCCAGGAGGCCAGGAACGCCGTGCTGTCGGTCATGCCGGGAAGCTTCCTCAGCCCCGCCGCCCACACCGCTCTGTCGCGGGCATACCTGGGACTGGGTGACGATGAGGCCGCCGACCGGGAGCGCTCCTTTGCCCGTGCCTCGCTCGTGAGCATTCTCAACTCCGGCGACGGCACCCGGGACTCACCATGGGTGGTGCTCCGAATCACGGACGAGTACGACGTCGTGGCGGCCATGGGTACCCGCGTGAGCACACAGTCCGTGGAGCAACGTGGCAGCCGGGTGCTGGACGAGTTGACCACCGAGGATGGTCAGGCGTTGTGGTTCGAACTTCGAGGTGGCGGGCGACGCACAGGGCCCAAACAGTGATGTCCATCACGCGAACGGCGGAACGGGTGGAGACTTTCCACGGCACATCGGATGGCACCTTCGGCGTGACACTCGTGGATGGGTTGGTCAGCACGGGTCTGCTCGTGTGCCCCGTCCAGTTCTGGCATGGCGATGGTTCTGAGCTCATCCGGGTGGTGTCGGAGATTCCCCTGCCGTACAGCAGCTTCCGCATCACACCGGACCGCGGACACTCGTCGGTG
>JAUNVL010000213.1 GCA_030537675.1 Propionibacteriaceae bacterium
TTGGGTTGGATGATCGACTGGATGACGAAGTTCATGACGCTGTAGGCCAGCACCACGATCAGCGCCACCAACGGGCCCTTCTCCACGAGTGCGAGCAGTGCAGGCGGCACGAGGCCGATGATGAAGCCGATGTTGGGGATGTAGTTGGTGATGAAGCTCAGCACGGCCCACACCAGCGGCAACGGGACTCCGAGGATGAGCAGCAGCCCGCCGTCGAGGGCGGCGACGATGAGGCCGAAGATGGTGGTGACCAACCAGTAGCGGCGGATGCCGGAGATGAAGGTTTCGACGTTGCTGGTGAAGGTGGGGTGCAGCGTGGAGGTGATGGCCATGCGCTCCTTCATCGACGGCAGGTCCATCACCATGAAGACCATGGCCACGAGCACCACAAGGATGAGGCCCGTGGCACCGGAGGCGTTCGAGACCAGCCCGCGCACCACGCCGAGCACGTTGGAGGGAGAGATGGATTTCAACTGCTCCAGCAGCGCCGCCTCGTCGAATCCGACGCGCCCCAGGAGGCCGATGGCCTGCTGGTAGAGCTCGGTGAACTGGTCGGTGTAGCCGCGCAGGGTGTTGACCATGGAAGTGCCCGACCACACGATGGCTGCCACGCCCGCCGCCAGCACGAGCAGGACCGTCAGGCCCGTGGCGATCGCGGCGAGGAAGCGCGGGACCTTGAGCCGGTCCAGCACGGTGTAAATGGGATAGGCGGCGATCAGCAGGTTCACGCCCAGGAACACGGGGGCAACGATGTCGGCGAACGTGCTCAGCAGGCCGATGGCCAGCGCCGTCGCGCCCAGCGCGATGGCCACACCGGTGGCGCGGGAGCGGCCCGGCTCGGCTGGAGTGGGGACGATCCCGGGTGGGCCCACCTGCGCCGACGTCATCTCCAGCTGCGGGGTCTCCGTGTCCGCGACCTTTGTCGTGACTGCGCTGGCACCGTCGCTGGACGTCGCGCCGTCAGCGGCCACGTCAACCTGTTCGGCTGAGCGACGGCTGGGCGTCGGCTCCGTCTGCTCAGTGCCCGGCTCGGGCTCGTTGGTGCTCATGGGGTCTCCCGATGGTTGTGCGTGGCAGGGCCGATGACCCGGCAGTCATCGTAGTGCGGCAATCGTTCATCGCGTGGCCGCATCCTCAACCGGCGTGGCAGTGGTGCACCACGCCAAAAGGCCCCGAACAGCCACTGGCTGTTCGGGGCCCCTCTTGTGCGGTGTGACTCAGTTGTTCGCGCCGGGGAGATCGGCGGCGTCCATGCCGGAGGCCTCGACGGTCTCGGCTTCGGCAGCGTCGTCCTCAATGCCGGCCTCTTCGGCGTCTTCGGTGTTGACGACCTCGAGCTGCATGTCGACGGCGTTGCCGTCGGCGTCCACCACTGTGGCGGCTGCACAGATGAGTGCCAGGGCCTTGCCGCGACGGATCTCCTGCATCCAGTCGCCCATGTGGTTGTGCTCCATCATGTGGTTGATCTCGTCCTGCGGGGAGTGGTTGTTCTCCTGCGCCTTGCGGAAGATCAGCTCGGT
>JAUNVL010000101.1:0-2169 GCA_030537675.1 Propionibacteriaceae bacterium
GTGCGGTCGATGACGAGCGATCCACCGGAGGGCAGGAAGACCTTGCGGTCCAGTGCCTTGGCAATCTGCTCGTCGATCCGGTATTCCGCGAAGGCGTCGTGGCCCTTGGCGTCCGGCTCGTAGCGCTGGACACGGTCGGCGAGGTTGGGCGCCACGTGGGCCACGTAGGCGTTGATCTCGTCGAACGAGTCATCGGCACCGCCGTTGCCCTGCACGACGAGTGCGCCGAAGTCCTCGGTGAACAGGTCACGCACGATGCGCAGCGTCAGGTCCGGCTCGCTGTACAGCGAGGCCGGCGCACCGCCCTGCTTCGACTTCTTCTCGATGACTTCCCACTGCGCCTTCAGGCGGTTCACGTCGCGGAGCAGTTCCTCGGAGGAGGCCCCCTCGGCAGCGGTGCGCACGATCACCGACTCGGAGTCGCTGATCACCTCACCGAGGATTTCGCGCAGACGCGAGCGCTCAGAGTCGGGCAGCTTGCGGGAGATGCCGGAGAGGTGGCCTCCCGGCGAGTAGACCACGTAGCGGCCCGGCAGCGAGATGTGGCCGGTCAGACGGGCACCCTTGGCCCCGACGGGGTCCTTGGTCACCTGCACCAGAACGGCCTGGCCGGACTTGAAGACCTTCTCGACCTTCCGGTCCTCGGAGCTGACGTGGAATCCCGTCCAGTCGACCTCACCGGCGTACAGCACGGCGTTGCGGCCACGCCCGATGTCGATGAAGGCGGCCTCCATGCTGGGCAGGACGTTTTGCACCTTGCCCAGGTACACGTTGCCGATCAGCGACATGGCGGAGGCGCGGTCCACGTAGTGCTCGACGAGGATGTTGTCCTCGATGACGGCGAGCTGCGTGTACTCCTCGCCCTGCCTGATGACCAGCTTGCGGTCCACGGACTCGCGGCGGGCCAGGAACTCCGCCTCGCTCAGGATGGGCGCGCGGCGACGTCCAGCGGCGCGGTTCTCCTGTCGGCGCTGGCGCTTGGCTGCCATGCGTGTGGAGCCCTCGATGCCGGTGATGGCATCCTCGCCCGTGCTCTTCGAGGAGTCCTGGGTTTCGCTGCCGGAGCGACGACGGCGGCGGCGGCGGCGCGTGGTGCCGCTGCTGGAGCCGTCACCCGTGTCGGAGTCGTCATCGGAACCCGAGTCCTCGTCGTGGGTGTCCTCTTCGGACTTCGCACCATCGGCGTCGGCGCTGGAGTCGGTGTCCTCAGCTGAGTCATCGGAGTGATCGCCCGAGTCCTCGGAGCTGGCTCCGCTGTCCTCGCGGTTGCTGCTTCCGCTCCGGCGACGACGGCGTCCACCACGGCGACGGCGGCGGCGGTTGCCACCACCCTCGGCGTCATGCGTGTCGTCAGAGCTGTCATCGGAGTCATCGTCGGAATCATCGGAGTCGTCCGAGTCGTCGTCGGAATCATCCGAATCGTCGCTGTCAGCGTCGTCGGTGCTCTCCTCGGAATCCTCATCATCGTCTTCGTCTTCGTCGTCGTCACCGGAGGCGATGGACTGGGCAAGATCGTCCAGGTGGGCCTGACGATTCTCGGCACTGACGCGGAAGGGATCGGCCACCAGCGCGCGGCGTGACCGTGCGGCATCCTCGGCCATCCTCAGGGCTGCGGAGATGCCATCCATCTCGGGAGCAGCTTCCTCATCTGAAGTCTCCTCTGCGAAAGGAGTGACCGTGGCGGCGGGTCGGCTGGACCGACGGCGACGGCTGGGCCGCTGCTCCTCCACGGGCTCGGCCACCGGTGCCTCATCAGCAGGAGCTTCGGCAGCGGGAGCAGTCTGGCTCTTGGTGGTGCCGACTTCCGCGGTCAGAGCGTCGAGCGCGGCCGACACATCGTCGGATGATTCGGACCGTGCGGGTTCCGGCGCAGCAGCCGGCCGTGAGGCGCGACGTCGACGGGTGACGGGCTTCTCATCCGCCACGGCAACCTCTGCGGTCTCGGCCACGGCGGCCGGCGCTTCGGCAGCGGGCGTTTCCACGGCGGGAGCTTCAGCGGGAGGCGCCTCGGTGGAGGTGCCAGCGGCTTGGGGCTCCGGTGCAGCGGTCGGCCGTGAGGCGCGGCGGCGACGCGTGGCCGGCCTCTCCTCTGCGGCTGGTTCGGCAGCCACGGGGGCGGCGTTCGTGTCCGTCGCAACGGGCTGCGCTTCGACGACTGATGTCGCCTCC
>JAUNVL010000101.1:2269-6330 GCA_030537675.1 Propionibacteriaceae bacterium
CGCAACGGGCTGCGCTTCGACGACTGATGTCGCCTCCACGGCAGCGTCTGGCGCGGTGGCCGGTGCGGCCGCCCGGGTGGCCCGGCGCGTGCGCTTCGGCTTCTCCGGTGCGGCTTCTTCGACGGCTGGCGGCGCGGACTGCTCCGCAGCTGGCGGAGTTTCCTCCACAGGCGCTGCTGGAAGTTCTGCGGCTGGTTCGGCCTTGGCCCTGGAGCGGGCCGGTGCGCGCTTCGCACGCGTCGGTGCCTTGGTCTCGGCGGCCTCCGGTGCCTCCGAGTCAGCAGCGGCCTCGGGGCTCTGCACGGATTCGGCGGCCGGAGCGGCCGCCCGGGTGGCGCGGCGGGTTCTCTGCGGTGCCTGCTTCACCTCGTCCGGTGCAACCTCGGACGCGGCGGCGGCATCGGGCTGGGCGGCCGCGGTCTGCGGAACCTCGGCCGGGACAGCAACCTCCGGCGGCGGGCCTGCGGGTCGTGATGCGGCGCGGCGGCGACGAACGGGGGGCTGCGGGGTTGTTTCGACAGGATTAATGTCGTTCTCGTTTTCGAGCATGTGGCTCCTCATGCGCTTTTCACACGCAGGACTGGCGCAGTTTCAAGACTTCACACCAAGCTGACGGTCGACAGGGATCGCTGAGAGGAGCAGCCGCGGTCGAATCATCGTCGCGGTACAGACTCACTCGGAACAAGCCCCGGTTGGTACCGGCGGTACCTGACCTGACACCCATTGTTCCACAGGTTGACAACGATGAGGCCATTCCACACGCCGAGCGGGATCAGTCAGTCCAGCGACAACGGGTCGGTGACGGTGCCGTCCACCAGCGGTCCCTGCCGCAGGCGGGTCAGCAGTGGACGCCCCGAAAGAGTCTCGTCGATGTTCTTCAGCGCGGTGACCACGTCGTCGGGCCGCACCAGTGGCGCCTGCTGCAAGGAGAGCAGGCGGAACGTCTCGTCGTCGACGGCCTCGAGCGCAAGGATGGCTGCGCGCACGTCAAAGGTCCTCATGCCGTTCTTGGTCATGCGAGAAACGTTGCACTCCGGCGCGGCCAGGAGCGCGCGGATGGCCCCGTCCAGCGCTCCCGGAAGCGAGCCGGCGAGCTGCACACGCCACTGTGAGGCCTGCAACAGCTCCCCCAGCGGTTCCTTGCGCGCCTCGGCGGCGGCCAGAACCTCGAAGCCCGTGGGCAGCACGTCGTTGAGCGCCGCCATCACCTTGGCCGGGTCGCAGATCTCGCTGAGGCCCAGTTCGACGTACTCCGCCTCAGAGGCTGCTGAGGTGGGTGACGCGTTGGCGTAGACGATGCGTGGGTGTGGGGTGAAGCCGGATGAGTAGGCCATGGGGATTTCCGCCCTCCGCAGCGCACGCTCCAGCGCGCGTCCGAAGTCCCGGTGGGAGGTGAATCGGGCTGCGCCGCGCTTGGCGTAGCGCAGGCGAACCTTCAGCGCTGGGGGCGCCTGCTGGGTGGGGGGCTGTCTGCTCACGGCTCCGGAGTCTAGTGCCGCCGCGGTTATAGTGGGCGGGCTCTATCGACGGGATCCCTCATGCAGAAGAAGCGAGTGTCACGCGACACGGTGCTCATGCTCGTGGCGATCCTGGTGCTGGCCTTCAACCTGCGTCCCGTCGCCACCTCCGTGGGCCCGGTGCTGAAGCAGATCACCGCCGACTTCGGCATGAGTGGAGCGACCGCTGGCCTCCTGACCTCGATGCCTGCGCTGTGCTTCGCCGCCTTCGGTGCCCTGGCCCCCACGCTCGCCAGCAGGATCGGGCCCCACCGCACGATCGGGATCGCGCTCGTTGCTCTCGTGGTGGGCCAGGCCGGGCGGGCGTGGGTGCCCAGCACCTGGGCGTTCCTGCTGCTCAGCATCCTCGCACTCGCGGGAATGGCACTGTCGAACGTCTTGCTCCCCAGCCTCGTCCGGCTGCACTTCCCCGACCGGATCGGTCTGGCAACGTCGCTGTACTCACTGTCCCTGACGCTCGGCGTGACCACCGCGAGCGCGGCCACCTACCCCCTGGCGGTCGCCCTCGGCGGTTGGCGCGGTGCCTTCACGGCCGGTACGGCCATCGCGCTGGCCGCGTTGCTCTGCTGGCTGCCGATGCTGCGCTACGCCAAGGCCACGCCGGCCCTGACGCACGAGCGTTCACACCACTCTGTCGCCGCCGTCGCACGCACCCGGATGGGTTGGACGATGGCGGTGATGTTCGGCATCCAGTCCTCGCAGGCCTACACAATCTTCGGCTGGTTGCCCACCATCTACATCGACGCCGGACTCAGCGAGGTGTCTGCGGGACTGATGCTGGGCATCGCCACCGGTGCCGGAATCGTCCCGTCGTTCTTCACACCCATCTACGCCAGCCGCAAGGCCGAGCCGGTGGGGCTGTTCCTGATCATCATGGTGTTCCTGGTGGCGGGCTACGTCGGCCTGTTGCTGGCCCCCACCACGCTGCCGTGGTTGTGGGCCATATTCCTTGCCTTCGGCACCGCCAGCTTCCCGCTGATCCTGGCGCTGCTGGGGCTGCGATCACGCAGCGCAAGCGGTACCGCCGCGCTCTCGGGCTTCGTGCAGTCGGTGGGGTATCTGATCGCGGCCACCGGGCCGTTCATCGTCGGTGTCCTCTACCAGCACACTCACGGGTGGAACTGGTCCATCGGATTCCAACTGATGCTGGTGATCCCCATGACGTTCGTGGGGATCAGGTGCTGCAGGACCTGGTACATCGAGGACCAACTGGACGCCGGCCAGGCCGGGGCCTGACTGGGCGCCAGTTCCCGGGTCATCACGGCGCGGGAGCCGCTCTGTTCACGCCAGGTTCGGCTGTGTCACCGTCAGCGGCAGCAGGATCTGGCCCGTGGGACCGATCTGGATGTCGGTGCCCATCTCCGGGCACACACCGCAGTCGAAGCACGGTGTCCAGCGGCAGTCCTCGACGCTGATCTCGTCCAGTGAGTCCTGCCAGTCCTCCCACAGCCAGTCACGGTCCAGGCCTGCGTCGAGGTGGTCCCAGGGCAGGACCTCCTCGTACTCCCGCTCCCGGGTGGTGAACCAGTCGACGTCGACGCCGAACAGGGCGAGTTCCTCGGTGGCAGCCGTCATCCAGCGGTCGTAGCTGAAGTGCTCGCTCCAGCCGTCGAACTTGGCGCCGTCACGCCAGGCGCGCTCGATGACGCGGCCCACGCGGCGATCACCCCTGCTCAGGAGTCCTTCGATGATGCCCGGCTTGCCGTCGTGGTAGCGCAGGCCGATGGCCCGGCCATAATTCCGGTCCTGCCGGATGGCGTCCTTCAGCAGGTGCAAGCGGCGGTCGATGGTCTCGTGGCTCGCCTGACCAGCCCACTGGAACGGGGTGTGCGGTTTGGGAACGAACCCGCCGATGGACACGGTGCAGCGGATGTCCTTGGTGCCGGAGGCCTTGCGTCCGGTCTCGATGACACGGGAGGCCAGTTCCGCAATCTGCAGGACGTCCTCGTCGGTCTCGGTGGGCAGACCACACATGAAATACAGCTTGACCTGCCGCCAGCCGTTGCTGAACGCTGCGGCGACGGTGTCGATGAGGTCGTCCTCGCTCACCATCTTGTTGATCACCTTGCGAAGGCGTTCGCTGCCACCCTCGGGCGCGAACGTGAGGCCGGAGCGTCGGCCGTTGCGGGACAACTCGTTGGCGAGGTCGATGTTGAACGCGTCCACGCGAGTCGACGGCAGCGACAGGGACACGTTGGTGCCTTCGTAGCGGTCGGCGAGCTGGCGGGTGACCTCGGCGATCTCCGAGTGGTCGGCGCTGGAGAGACTGAGCAGCCCGATCTCCTCCAGACCCGTGGATTTCAGTCCGCCGGCCACCATCGCCCCGATGGTCTCGATGTTGCGCTCCCGCACGGGACGCGTGATCATCCCGGCCTGGCAGAAGCGGCAGCCGCGGGTGCAGCCACGAAAGATCTCCACCGAGTAGCGCTCGTGCACGGTTTCCGCCATGGGGACGATGGGCTTGGCCGGGTAGGGCCACTCGTCCAGGTTCATCAGGGTGTGCTTGCGCACCTGGAACGGCACGCCCGGGCGGTTGGGCGCGAC
>JAUNVL010000101.1:6430-10159 GCA_030537675.1 Propionibacteriaceae bacterium
CCGCCGGCGATCACCAGCGGCTCCGACTCGCCACGGTCGACGGCGTGCAGGGACATGCCCGAGAGGTCGATGATGTTGAGGAGGTTGGTGTAGCCGAGTTCGGTGGCGAAGCTGACGCCCAGCAGATCGAAGGCGCGCACCGGCCGGTGCGCGTCGAGCGTGAACTGCGGGATGCCGTTCTCACGCATGGCCTGCTCCATGTCAGACCACACCGCGTAGGTGCGCTCAGCCAGGATCCAGTCGCGCTCGTTCAGCACCTCGTAGAGGATGGCCACGCCCTGGTTGGGCTGGCCCACTTCGTAGGCGTCCGGGTACGACAGGCACCAGCGGACGTCGACGTCGTCCCACCCCTTGACGACACTGTTGTGCTCGCCTCCCACGTACTGGATGGGCTTGTTGACCGCGGCGAGCAGAGGTTCGAGGCGGGGGAACAGCGACAGGGCTGGCACGGTGTCAGTCATAGCCGCCTCAGGATAACCCGAGGGGCTCCGCAAACACAGGGGGCGACACGGGGACCATGGGCGCGCCGCTCGCGGGAGCCGTGGCCCTCACGATGTTGCCGCGTCGGGCCATGATGACGATGATGAACGCCGCCACCCCCAGCAGCAGAAGTTGCAGCAGGACAGCGGGATCCCCGGTGCCCTCCTCGCGATTGAAGATGTCGCTGATGTCCTGGAACGGCAGGAACACGAGCGCGACGAGGTTGTTGGCGGCGTGCATGGCCACGGCGGCTTCGAGTCCCCCGGTCCGCCAGGCCAGGTAGGAGAACAACATCCCCATGGTGAAGTAGGTGATGTTGAGCCAGATGTCACCGGCACCGTGCAGGAGCATGAACACACCGCTGCTGACGACCGCGCCGAGGATGGCGCCGAGCGTCCGCATGGGGATCAGTGACGCCACGCCACGGTTCAGCACGCCGCGGACGAGGTATTCCTCACCGGCCGCCTGGAACGGTGTCACGACGAGGACGCCGATGAGCAACAACCACCATCCGGGCCTGAGCGACAGCTCCAGCTCACTCCACCCTTCGATCGAGGTGCCGATGACGAAGAACGCACCCACGGCGAGGAAGCTGACAAGGAAGCACTTCATCAGCCATCCCCAACGCACCCGCCCCACCACAGAGCTGAGCCAGCCGCCCTTTTGCCCCACGAGGCGGGACAGCAGGAACGTCAGGGGAATGAGCAGGCCCAGCGAAACGCTGTTGGCGAGGAAGACGGTGGGTGTGATGATGCCGTCCGTCAGCTTCAGGAACTCCTCCGCCACCGAGCCGCCGGTGATGACCGCTGACAGGAGGATGGCGGAGATCGTCACGACCATCGAGATCACAAAGAATCCGATGGCGCCCAGGATGATGGCCAGGATGGGACGCCATGCCTTGATGCCGGGTGCCCTCCAGAACGCCGGGTACTCGCGCGGCTCCGTGGGCAGGGTCGGCGGCTTGGGTGGTGGCCCCCACTGCTGGGGCCCACCCCAGTGCGGCGGCGCTCCGTAGTTCCCCGGCTGCGCCGGAGGCGGCATCCATGCCGGCGGCGGGCTGTGCTGTGGGGCCCGCCCCTCGGAGGGCCTCCATCCCTGCGGTGGCGTCGAGTGCGGCGGCGGCGGAGTGTTCCCGTGCTCCGTCACGACGCCGGCCCGGGGATCGCGGACGGGTTCTTCCACTTCTTCATGCTCATTTCTTTGGTGCGGCATCAGGAGAACTCGGGAAACCAGAGTCCGATCTCTGAAGCGGCGGACTCGGCGCTGTCCGAGGCGTGCACGCAGTTGGTGCGCACGGAAGTACCGAAGTCGGCACGGATGGTGTCGGGGTCCGCCTTGGACGGGTCGGTGGCCCCATTGAGTTCCCGAACACCCACGAGGGCGTTCTCACCTGAGAGGATCACGGCCACCAGAGGGCCTTCGGTCATGAACTCGCGCAGCGGCGGGTAGTAGTCACGCTCCAGGTGCTCCGCGTAGTGGCGGTCGGCGAAGTCGCCGTCGATGGTGCGCATGTCCATGGCCTCGGGTCGGAAGCCCGCTTCCTCATAACGGTTGAGGATGTTGCCCACGTGCCCGGCGGCGACGGCGTCGGGCTTGATGATGACGAAGGTGCGTTCAATCACGAGTTTCCTGCTTCCTGCTGAGGTGTGTTTCTGGCGTCGAGGCGTTTGCCGAGGACGAAGGAGATGGTCCAGATGAGGGCGAAAACGGCTCCCATGGCA
The DNA here is from genome assembly GCA_030537675.1 of Propionibacteriaceae bacterium. Taxonomy (GTDB): domain Bacteria; phylum Actinomycetota; class Actinomycetes; order Propionibacteriales; family Propionibacteriaceae; genus Arachnia. The sequence continues at coordinate 8,632 of JAUNVL010000101.1, forward strand.
TACATCCACGGGGTCAGGAGTCCGAGCAGGATGGCCACCACCTGCGTCAGCCACGCGATGGGGTAGCCCCAGCCGCGGCCAAGACCGGCGGTGGCGACGATGGCGAGGACGCTCGCGAGACCCACCCACAGCGCGGCAGTGCCCACTGCGACACCGGAGACCTGGATCATGCCCGCGAACGCCAGCCAGAACACGATGACCTCGAAGATGAGCACCGACAGCAGGGCGGAGCGCAGCGGATTCCTGGGTGAGAGTCTCATGATTCGTCGTCGTCCGAGTCGTAGTCCTCTGATGCGTCTTCGGTGTGTCGGTCATCGTTTTCCGGCTTGTCCTGTTCGTGGACCAGGAGGTCACGTGCCTCCCCCGCCGCGATGACGGAGCCGGCGATCAGTACGCCGGAGTGGGTGCCTGCCACATCGGCGAGCGTGGCGGCCAACTCGATGGCGTCCACCATGCGCTCGGCGCGGTGCACCTTGCCGCTGGGCCAGATGTCCTCGGCCTCGGCTGCGAGATCGTCGACGGTGCGGGCGCGGGGCGAGTTTGCGGTGCGGGTGATCACCACCTCGTCCATTTGTTCCGCAAAGATCTGCAGGACGGAGGCGGAATCCTTGTCCGTCATCATCGCCACCACGCCGATCATGGGTGAGAAGGCGAACGACTCCGTGACGGCGTCGATGGTGGCGCGCGCCGCCTGCGGGTTGTGGGCAGTGTCCAGCACGATCGCCGGGGAGCTCTTCACCAGTTCCAGGCGCGCCGGGGCCTCCACGGCACCCAACCCCTCGGTGATGATCTCCTGCGCCAGCGGTTTCCCGCCGAGGAATGCCTCGACGGCCGCCACCGCCAGCGCGGCATTGCGCGCCATGTGCTCGCCGAACAGCGGCAGGAAAACATCCGCGACCGGTCCCCCGGCCGTGTCGATGCGCAGCAACTGGCCGCCGACGGCGACCTGCCGGGACAGCAGGCCGAAGTCCGGCCCCTCTGCCCTGACCTGGGCGCCCACCTCGACTGCGCGTGCCAGCAGCACCTGGGCGGCTGCCGGGTCCTGGCCTGCCAGAACGGCGACGCTGCCCGCCTTGATGATGCCGGCCTTCTCCGCCGCCACCTGCGCGATGGTGTCGCCAAGGATGTGGGTGTGGTCGAGCCCGATGGGGCACACCACTGAGACCTTGGGTTCCATGACGCTGGTGGCGTCCCAACGGCCACCGAGACCCACTTCGACCACGGCCACGTCCACGGGTGCGTCGGCGAACGCCACGTAGGCCATGGCGGTGATGACTTCGAAGAAGGTGAGGTCCACGCCGTCGAGCTTCTGCTCATCCACCATGGCCGCGAAGGGTGCAAACTCTCTCCACACCTCGGCGAAGCGTTCCTCACTGATGGGTTCACCGTCGATGACGATGCGCTCGCGGACGTCGGAGAGATGGGGGCTGGCAAAGCGGCCCACCCGGAGTCCGGCAGCCCGCAGCAGCGCATCGATCATGATGGCGGTGCTGCCCTTGCCGTTGGTGCCCGCCACCTGGATGACGGG
>JAUNVL010000006.1 GCA_030537675.1 Propionibacteriaceae bacterium
AAATCCGCAATGCACCAGGTGTGTGGCACTTCAAGATTTGGGGGTAGGTCCGAGGAAAGCGCGCTAGCTAGTGGTCACCGTCGATTGGCCAGAGTGCAGAGAGGAATTGTCAAGACCTGTGGACTGGCGGGTCATCGAAGCGAGCAGAAACAGTTCGGATTGTGGGTACCAGCGCGTCGAATTGGCTGCCCAGATCGAGAAGGTCCTTGATGCGCACCCTCTTGTCAAGGTCCTGACCTCGATGCCAGGCGTCGGAGTCAGGACCGCAGCACGGGTCCTGCTCGACGTCGGCGACGCCACCTCGTTCCCGACCGCAGGGCACTTGGCCGCCTACGCGGGACTGGCCCCAGTCACTCGCCGCTCCGGGACCTCGATCCGAGGAGAGTTCCCCTCCCGAACCGGGAATAGGCACCTCAAGCGAGCACTCTTCCTCTCATCTTTCGCAGCCCTGAGATCCGACCCGATCAGCCGCGCCTACTACGACCGCAAACGCGCACAGGGGCAAGAAACACAACGCCGCCCTCATCTGCCTATCCAGACGGCGCTGCGACGTCCTCTTCGCGATGCTCCGAAACGAACAGCCTTACCGAACGCCGACGCCCGCCGCCGCTTGCCACCGACATAGGGCGACCCCCCGGTTTGAGAACGCTGCATGCCATAGTCGCCGGGTTGGGCGGAAAAGTTGGGGCGGCTCCCTTCTTGGAGCCGCCCCAACTCACGGCGGTGTCATAGCCTCGAAGCGACAACGTGACTCAGCAGAGGGAGCCGTCGGTGGTGGAGCGCCACAGCCGGTTCCTGATCATGCTGGGGCTGCCGGAGGGGAAGAAGGCCGCCGCTTTGCCTGATGTCTTGATTGACACCGTGAACGTCCTGCCGGCGTTGATGCGCGGTTCGTTGACGTGGGACCAAGGAACCGAGATGGCCCGCCATGCCCAACTCAGCGTGGCCACGCAGATGCCGGTGTACTTCGCTCACCCCCACTCGCCGTGGGAGCGGCCCAGCAATGAGAACACCAACAGGCTGGTGCGGGAGTACCTACCCAAGGGCATCGACATCACGAGCCACCAGCCCTACCTCGACGCGATCGCAACCGAACTCAACGACCGACCCCGCGCCGTCCTCGGATTCTTCACACCACGAGAAGTGTTCACCAAGCTACTCAACGACACTGCTGTTTTGACGGGTTGATGCCACCGTTTCGGACGTCGAGGCAACCTCTTGGAGGGGCTGGCCGGTCTTTCAAGGTGAGGAGGCGGGAGTGGATTCTGCATCGGGGGCTCACGCGTCATCGTTTGATGACTTTGTGCGTGATCGCGGCCGCGCCCTTTGGCGCGCGGCGTTCCTGCTGACGGGAGACCCGCATACTGCCGAAGACCTTGTCCAGACTGCGCTGTCGCGCACGTTTCGCCGCTACGACGGCATCGCCAACGATGCCACGTTCGACGTGTACGTGCGCACCACGATGTATCGGACGTTCTGCTCGTGGTGGCGTCGGGCGTGGCGCGGCGAAAGTCCCACTGCATCGATGCCGGAAACCCTATCCACAGATCCTGTCGATGAGGAGAGGCTTGATGTTTTGCGAGCCCTTCACGAGCTTCCGCCACGGCAGCGGTCGATCCTGGTCCTGCGGTACTTCGAGGACCGCTCCATCACCGAAGTTGCCACACTGCTCGGCGTCACCGAAGGCACCGTCAAATCCGCCTCCCACAAAGGTGTCGCAGCAATGCGCGACTCCGTTCACCTCATCGACCAGGAGGCAGATCATGAACGATGACATCACGCGAATGTTGAATCACGCCGCACCCGAAGGCCCGAACCCTGCAGGGTGGGCTAACGCGGCACGGCGCCGCAGTGCCCGACGGCGAGCCGTCGGCGGGGCCATCACTGCGGTCGCGGCCGCCGCGCTCATCATTCCTGTATCTCTGTCCATCCGCGCCCCGAGCACCACCACGGTCTTGGCCACCGCATCTCCCAGCAGTCCTGTCCAAGCGGGGCCGGGTCAGCTCCAGCCAGCTGACTGCGCGCACCGAGCTGGCGACCAGGACGCCGGCTCGAAAGAAGACGGGTCACTGCCTGTTGGCGCCGACCGCGTCTGGTTGTGCGCAGAAACCCTGACGGCCTTCCGAACGCCGCCACTAGTCGGCTTCTGGATTGGCACCCCAGAACCGCTCACCATCGGGGTCGACGACGCCATCGCAACTTTCAACGCGCTGCCCATCGCCCAAGTCAAACGATGCCCGCCACCCCGCCGTTACGAGGCAACCGTGGTGTTCGAGTATCCAGGCGGCAGCCGTCACATCATGGGAGCGGTCGACGGTTCATGCGATGAAGTGGGCAACCGTGACGGCTGGCAGTCTTACCTCTCCACCCTGACAGGGCTCTGGAGTCATCAGCGAGAAGTTCAAGACACGAAGTTCACCCGCGAGGTCCAGGTCTGCCCGGCCACGGAGTCATTGCTACAGCCTCGGCCACAGGATGCGGCGCGCGGATACGTCTGTCCTGATGACTTCCAGACGGAGCCGCAAGTCGCTGTCGAACGTTCTTTGCCATCGCTACTTGTCTCGGACATTGCCGCCGAGATCAGTAATGCAGAAACGCGGGTGGACAGCATCCCGCCCGACATGGGCGTGCCGAGTCTCGTTCTCCTGAACACCTACGGCGACCCGGTCTCGTTGATCCAAACCCAAACTGAAGCGGGCACCCCTTCACAGTGGCGATGGTCCGACACCGACGGCGTTCACCTCTGGACACCTTCCACGGACCTCGCGGCGCGCATCAACGCAGAACTAGCCCCGCCCACCCAAGACTCGGCACCACCACCATCAGCGTTGGCAACGCCTTCAACCAGCACCTTGCGGGCCCCTGACCCGTCAGCCACTGGGTAGATGAAGACATGCACAGCAGCCAAGCGCGATGGCGACGCGCGGCCGTCATTCACACCCGAACAGAACGCTCCTCGCCAACGATGCCCTTCAGGAACTGAGCGATGACGTACGGTCAGGGCAAATCGTGGTGCCAGTCAGCTCAGTGACGTGGGACCAAGAAACCGAGATCGCCCGACATGCCCAACCCGACGTGGCCACGCAACTGCCGGTGTACTTCGCTCACCCCACTCGCCTCGGGAACGGCCCAGCAATGAGAACACCAACAGGCTGATTCGGGGGTACCTACCCAAGGGCATCGACATCCCGAGCCACCAGCCCTACCTCGACGCGATCGCAACCGAACTCAACGACCGACCCCGCGCCGTCCTCGGATTCCTCACACCACGAAAAGTGTTCACCAAGCTACTCAACGACAATGTTGCTTTGACGGGTTGACACCGCCCACGCTTGGTGTGGGTTTGTCTACGCGCCGACCGGTCGGAGCCAAGGGAAATTGGTGAATCGGACCATATTGTTGACGACCCAGTCGTTGGTCCACCGGTAGGTGCGCTGGCCGTTGACGACGCTTGATGTGATGTAGGAGGCCTTGATCCAACTCCGGCAACCATTACCGCCGCTGACGGGGGTGTCGCACTCGGTACGCCACTGACGCCCATCCGACGCGGTCCAGGAGCCCGTCCGGCCCAGCGAGTTGGTGCCCCACATGTGCCTGGTCATCCCCTGGTAGGTGAGGTTGTTGAACGCCCAATCGTTGGTCTGGACGAACTTGCCTTTGACCTGCTTCACGACGGTGGCCATGATCTCGGTCCGGCAACGGTCCTGTTGCTTCCCTGACACCGCCCTTGACGTGTATTATAGTCGCACCATATGCGCGGGTTGGCCTTTGGCACGAGCGAGTAGCATCACATGAGCCAGTAGCAGCAGGGGGGACGCAATGGTGCGTCCCCGTAACGGGAAGGCGTAACATTCATGACGAATCCTATCGGTCGCATTGCGCGATCCCTGGGTCTAGGGCTGGCCATTCTGTTGGCCCTCGGCGTTCCGGTTGCCGCTGAAGAACCAGACCCCACGGCATCCGCCGCTCCAGGGTTTGCCGCCGGAGAGTTTGAAGACGGGTCCGTTGAACTCCGGGCACAGGAACTCTTGGTTGCTGATCTCATGGCGCAGTTGGAAGATGCCCGATCACTGCTCAAGCACGAGGGCGCGGAAGATATATACTTCGACCCGGGGACGCGCACCGCGACGGTGCTGGCTACCGAAATCAGTCCCGAGCTCAGGTTGGCGGCTGATCAGTTCAACGTCACGAGCACTTCCAGCTTCCGAGTTGTGTTGGAACTGACCCAGTATACAAGGGACGACTGGGACGCCTTGGCTGATGATCTTCTAAACAACACCTCTGGATGGTCAGACGGTCTGCCAGGCAAACCGGGTGGTGGCTACATGGTTGACAAAGGATATGTGGCTCTCTCTGTGATGGACTACGACGATCCCGATGTTTGGGTAGAAGCAGCCCGGCGACGAGCCGGTGATCGGGTCGTGGTCCAAGTGGCTCGGGACCCGGAGGCTGGAACCGCTGAAGAGGCTAGAAACAATGATCCGCTGCCACGCACGGGTGGGTCTTCACTGACTTTCGGAGCATCAGGTTGCACCGCGGGATTTAACTGGCGCGAATGGGGTAGCGGGCGCTTGTTGGGCTCAACTGCACAGCACTGTTATGGCACCAGTTTCTATAACAACGGCAACCTTTGGGGCACCACGGTGGGCTCGGGGAACTTCACCGCTGATGTCCGTGGCCTTTCTGGCAGCAATCAATATGGACCCACTGTCTACGTCGGTACCACTACTACCAACGATAAGCGCACAGTCGTCACAGCTAAGGCGTCGTGGGTGGTGGGTGACATCGTCGCATTCGGAGGTGGGCGCAGTAGCGGTTACAGCACGGCTTATGTGACCAATCCGAACTACGTGCTTCCCAGCGGCATTAGTTGTGGGCAAAACCGCCGCGGAGTGCTGATGGATCGGCACAACACTACAGGTGGAGACTCAGGCGGTCCGTGGCTCACTGCCCGTAGTGATCTCAAGATCATCGCACATGGACAACATTATGGATATGACATCTGTCTTTCCGGGAACTCCTTCTTTATCCCAGTAAACACGATCTCGGGAGGACTCGGCGCGTCCATCCTGACTGGTTCGTGATCCGCCGTGCCCCGTCGTTTGATCGCCGCTCTTGCTATTCCTGTATCAGTCCTTGCGCCGCTGATCGGGTGCACATCAGACTCGGTGGAGTCACCGAATCCGACACCGAGTCTGCCTGCGTTGGAGACCTCGGATCATACCTCAGCGAATGAAGTGCTGTTGGAAGGGGTGCTCGCGATCCAACCGGAGGGTTGCGTCACGATCGCGGGCATTTCAACGGTTTGGCCGACAGGAACAACTCTGGAGTACGCCGAAGACGAAATCGTGTTGGTGGACCAGAATGGTGCAGTGAGGGCCGTGGTGGGAGATGCGATCAAGGTGGGAGGAGGGCCGTTGGGCTCACCGGACGGAGGGACAGTTGGCTGTGAGGGGGACCAGAAATTCGGAGTGACCGAATTCATGGACTGATCGCCGATACCAACGCAGGACGGCCGGTCGCCCTTGCCAGAGTTCCATCATCGGAGGGTGGAATTTGTCCCCGTTTGGGCGGTGATGAGTGAGAAGGTTTCAAGTGTGTCAGCGGAAGCGCACGATGATGTTGACGACCCAGTCCTGGGTCCATTTGTAGGACCATCCTGCGGAGGTGCGGGTGGCGGTGATAAGCGACGCCCAGATGTAGCTTCTGCAGCCGTTTCCGCCGGTTGCCTCGGTGTCGCATTCGGTGCGCCAGCGGCGGCCGTCCGATGCGGTCCAGCTGCCCGTTGTTGCGAGCGGGTTACCGGCCCATGCTGACCGGGGCATCTCACCAGCGTAGGTGAGTGTGTTGAAGTGCCATACGGTGGTGGCGGTGAACACGCCGTTGGTCTCAGTGACCAGGGTGGACAAAATGTCCGTGCGGCAGCGCTGGGTCTGTGAATAGGGTTCGCATGTTGTTCTCCACTCTCTTCCGTTCACCATGTGCCACCCAGGTGTGACATATACGTCGATTACTGGGGGCCATGGAGGACCACCCCCACCCGGCGTGGGGACCACGCCAGGGGCGGTGGGGCGGAGTCGCCCATCGCGGTTGGCCCGCTCAGGAGCAGCGGAAGCAGCGCTAAGGACAGGGCCGCGCTCACCACGGAGGAGATTCTGAGTGCCTTTGACGGGGCTCATCGAATATCCCCAGAGTTGCTCATCGAATTCCCCGGGTCGCGTGGTCAGGTTAGTGGGTGTTGGTGCCGGTTGTGATGCGGCGGAGCTCATTGGCTTGGGCGTGGTGGTTGCGGAGTCGGTAGGAGGGGCCGTCGAGGGTGACCACGACGGAGCGGTGCAGGAGGCGGTCGAGCATGGCTGCGGCGACGGTGGTGTCGCCGAGGATTTCGCCCCAGGCGCCGACGGGTCGGTTCGTGGTGATCACGATGGAGGTTTTCAGGTAGCGCTGGTTGATCACTTGGAACAGCGCGGAGGCGGCTTCCCCGGGCAAGGGTAGGTAGCCGAGTTCGTCGAGCTATGCGGATATCCGCATAGCTCGACCTATGCCGAGGCTGCGACTATGCCGAGGGACCCGGCCGGAGGGTTGCTGATGGCGTAGCCAGACTGGATTTCTCTGTGATGTGGTTGCGGCGATCCTCGGTATAGTTCCGCGCGGGGTAGAGCCTTGGCCGTGGGGCACCGTGCTCCACGAAGGAGGTTCAGTGCGATGACAGGTCCGCGGCGAAATGCCGGATTGTTGAGCTTGCAGGTCGAGGGATATCGGGCATGGCTGGCAGAGCGGGGGTATACGCCAGGCACGATCCGGAACATGCTGAAGGACTTCGGCCAGGTCGGGGTGTGGTTGTTGGAGCAGCCGGTTCAGGTGGCCCAGCTCGATGAGGAGCTGATGGCGGTGTTCGTGGCTGCTCGACGCTCTGGACGTCGAACGGTTCCCGGGATTCGAGCTATGGCTCCTTCGTTGCAGTATCTCCGAGAGGCTGGCCTTGTTGAAGAAGCACAGCCTTCCTTGACGCCGCTGGATGAGTTGCTGGATGGGTATCGGACCTGGATGCTCAACGAGCGGGGCTTGGCCCCCACCACGATGCTGCGCTACGTGGAGGAGGTGCTCGAGTGCTTGGGTCAGGCTCCAGCCCTCGGCCTGGGCTTGGTCGAGGACGCGTGGGAGTGCCTCGGCGGCGTCGGCGAGTTTCAGGGCTGTGAGGTGGTTGCGGAGCCGCTGATAGACGGTTGCCGGGGTGGGTGTGGTGGTCATGTGAGGGTGTTCCTGTTCTTCGCGGCCTGCTCGTATGCAGCCAGACTCGTCACGGTGCTGGTGGGTGTCGCGGGGTGGATCAGGAGGGCGGCGGCGCGTAGCGCTGCCTGTCCGGGTGGGATACGTTCCTTGCGGCGATGCGGCCGCCCTGGAGGTGCTGAGGCCATCGCGATCCGCTCCAGGGCGGTGACGTGGCCGGTGTCGCGGATCGTGACTCCCAGTCCCGGCTCGGCAACCTTGTGGCGGGCAACAACCACTCCGCTGGGCGTGGAGATGTTAATGACCTTCACGCCTAGTCGTTGCTCGACGATGACTTTGGCTGCGGCCAGCTCGGGTGGGACGGTGTAGCGGTTCCCTCGCCAGTCGATCAGTGCCTGCCGGGTGGCGGTGCGTTCTTCGGAGACCGTCACTGGGAACACCGTCGGCGGCAATGGTCGCAGCCGCTCGGCGGTGAACATGACGGCTGCGGTAGTGGAGCCGTGGGTGTCCTCGCGGCGCCGGTCGTCCTGTCTGGTGGCGAACGCGGTGAGACTGGTCTGGGCTGCCTCGGCTGTCATGTCGTCGGCCAGGTTGCGCCACCAGCGCTGCGCGGCGGTGTGGTTGTTCTTCTCCACCACCCCTTTCCGGTTCCCGGAGCGGGGACGGCAAGCAGCGACGGTGACGCCGTGGTGTTTCGCGAAGGCGGCGAACATCGGTGTCAGGTCACTACTGTCGGCCTTGACGACCGTAGACATCCGATCGAAGCGCCAAACCCTGCTCACCCCGCCCAGCAGCCCAAGCAGGGTGGTGAGTGCTGCCAGCAGGTGGGGCAGGTCCATCGAGGGGGAGATCACGGCCCGCCAGACCCCAGAATGGGCAAGAGAGCCGACGAGCACGTAGGCCCGCTTCGTGGGGAATCCCCATCCCGGTGGTGCGTCGGGAAGCTCGACCCAGTCGAACTGGGTTTCCTCCCCAGGAGGATGGGCGATGACAGCGTTGGCCCGTTTCGTGACGTGGGCGCAGGCCACAGGCCGGCCGCAGCCCCCGGAGACGGATCTGGCGGGTCAGGGTCTGATACGACGACCCGAATCTTAGCCCGGTGAGTTCATCGAAGAGGGTCAGCGCCCATAGATGGGGGTCCTCGACGAGGCGGGTCCTCATTGGCCGCAAAGAACCTGGGGCGCTTCAACCCGAGTAAGTCATTCTTGGTTGCGGGGTGGTATTTGTTGCCAAATGAGGGTGGCAAGTAGCGTCACGAGGATACCGGCGGCGAAGGGAAGCATCCAGATCTCTCCGTATCCACCGGGTTGTGGGAGGGCTGAAATTCGGATGCTGAGCAAGGTGAGTGCGGCGGCGAGCAGGAAGGCTGCACAGGTGGGACCGAACAGGCCGAGGAGGAGGTGTCTCCGGTGTTCCACGGAGGTGTGAAGATCGAGGAGGATGCGGCGAGTGCGAGCGTGGGCTGCGCTGATTGTTGCGGCGGCAATCAGGAGTATGACTACTGCGACGGAAGCGGCGCCGATGGCGGCGGTGCGGCCGGAGGCTCGCATGAGTGTGTAGTAGACAAACGGTGTTCCTTCGGCTGTTTGTGCTGCGCCAGCCGCCACTGATACAGCCGACCTGACCTGAGCCTGGGCCTCGGGAGCGAGGGTGGAGAAGTCGAGCATGATGAGCATCCCAAACCCCGACGGCATCAGTCCGAGTTCATCGGCTAGTGGTGAGTTGGTGGGGATGACCATGCCGGGCAAGTTGCCACCCAACTCGTCAGCTCCTTCGGCGGACAGGTCGGGCAAAGTGGTCACGACGCTACCCCCGCTCCCGTCGGGCGTGAAGCGGATCAATCCTGCATAGTTGTTCTCAATAAGCCCTGGATCAGCCGAGACCGACTGAGCCGTAGCGGACAAGCCGACGATGTTGATCGGCGATGCGGTGTCTTGAGGCCAGCAGTGATCCGGAAGCTCGTCAAGGATGTTGGTGGGTTGTTGAGTGTGACATCGGGTCAGCGTTGGCGAGGTCACTCTCACTTGACCGAGGGAACCTTCTTGTGGCAGGGATAGCTTCATCACCTTTTGTCCACCGAGGCGCGTATAGTCTGCGGCGACTTGGTCGACCACGGTATCAGATATTTCATAGACCGCGTAAGACCCGGCGGGTTGCGGGGCTGCCGACATGGACTCTTGGACGTCTACGTTGTGGAGCGTGAAGCCGGCATACCAGCCGCCACCCACGGCGGCCGCAATAGCGAAGCCTGACGCCAGATATTGACCTACCCCGATGTGTCGCACCACAGCGGCGGTGGCTGGTCTCAGCCGCCTGCGGACCAACAACCCCAGTCCCATTGGGAGTGCTGCGCTGATCATCGCTGCTCCCCACGGTGCGAGGAGCACAAACTCTTGACGCGGTGGAATGATCGCGCTTCGGCTAGCCGCTGCCACCCCAATCAGCGCTGCACCTACTGCGGTGATAGCCAGGGCCCAGCGATCCCACCTGACAAAGGAGAATCCCGCAACACCGACCCGGGCGCTGAGAGCGGCGGAGCATCGGACACCTTCACCCATGAACCGGCATGCAACCGCCGCACCCACGGTGCCCAGTAGCGTGAGCCACGGTGACGCCTTGACCCAGATCCACTGCTGACCAATCAGTGCCGACACCGGCTCGCGTAACACCCACAACCCAGCAAACGCCGTCGCGGCACCCAGCAGCGACCCCACCGCCAAACATATCCCAGCCGACAGACCAACCACCACCCAGCTGATTCGTGGTGATATTCCTGCGTATACCAATGCCTCCCGGAGGGACCGGCGTGCCGTGACAGTCACCACCAACACCACGCCGATCAGCAGGAGCCCAACGCCGCCCAACGAGGAACTCAATGCTGTTAACCCAGTCACCTGAGGCGGAAGATTGGCAGCCATGTCCTCGACTAGCGCAGCTGTCGACCGGTAGGTGATGGTCCTTTCAACCATGAATGATTCCAGCTCGGGAAAATTGATGAAACCTGTGTCGCTGACCCACGCAGTGGCCGTCATAGTGAGGGTGCCGGGATCCGTCACGAGAGCACCGACCCTGTCCGCGGTTGCCGGATCAACCAAAATCCCAGAAACTGTCAGCACCTCACCGGGATCACCCAGCATCACCGTGTCGCCGATCCCAACCTCTAGAGCATCAGCCAATGCGATAAAGAGTGCCGTTTGCCCCTCGGCGGGTCTTTCTCCATCGGTCAACACCCCCCAGGGGACACCAGGATCAGCCATTACATGAACCGGCGCCTCGACCCGATGCGTGGGGGTGAACACGGCTGCCCGAAACACGCCGAAGGTGTCCACGTCCTTGAGCCCCGACAGCGCCGCAACAGCATCTTTAGTGGCGGCCTGCGCAACATAGCTTCGGCCAGCGTGATCGGCCATCACCGAAGACTCCAAAGCCAACTCCGCAGAACTATGAATGGTCTGCAGACCAAATATCACCGCCGCGACTGCGGCAGCCACCACGACCAGCACCACGGATCGGGCACGATCCCGCAGCGTCAACCTGCAAGCCAAACCAATCGGAGAGTTCAAGTGCTGGGACACAAAGCTCCTTCACCCATCCGAAAACGACGCACAGCTTTCGCAGCGACACCAAGGTCATGGGTGGCGACCACCACCGCGACACCATGCTCACGCGCCAGCTGCGTCAACAGCTCAGCCACATGCCCCGTGTTCTCCGCATCCAAGGCACCAGTTGGCTCATCGGCCAACAACACGGTGCATCCAGCAAGCAAGGTGCGCGCGATAGCGACCCTCTGCTGTTCGCCCCCCGACAACGTCTCCGGCATCCGATCAGGGCTAATCCCATCCAAACCCACCTGCGCCAGAGCCTGGAGGACATCATCGTCGCTGGGACTGCCAGGTCTGCGAGTCTCCCACGCTAGTCTCAGATTCTCCCCAACCGTCAAGAAGGGAACCAGGCGGTAATCCTGGTGGATCAAACCGATACGCGCATCACCCGAAGACCGCCACGAGGGGCGCCCCACAGGCTGACCGTCGATGAGCACATCGCCTGCATCTGCGGGCAACACTCCCGCGATCACCCGCAACAACGTGGTCTTGCCGCTGCCGCTGGGACCGGTCACTGCCACCGGGTAATCCTCCGCTGAGAAATCAAAATTGATACCGTTCAGCGGCGTCGTAGCCGAAAAACGAACAGTGAGGTCGCGGCCCAGCAGCCGCGGCGAGAAGACGTCAGACACCCTTAATTTCTGTCCGTGCCGAAGAACCATAAATGGAGTCTCCCCACCCTGAGTAGTAATACTTGTTGAGGGACGTGAACCACGAGGTGTACAGGGCGGTAGGAACCAAATTGCGGTCCAAAACTCCGCGCGCCTTCGAGTCCCCCTGAAGGCTACTGCAAGATGCCCGGACCCTGTACAAGTCGGGAAGATTATTTCTCACTTGATGCTGCCGAATGGCCGAGCAGTTGCCCCCAATGGCACTAGCGGTGGGGGCTTGGGCAACCAGAATCGTCCCTCCCACCAGCGCCGCGCTCAGTGCTAAAGCCTTGGCTTTTGATATAAACGGATGAGAGAACATTCCAAACTCCTTCGATTGGGTTGCGTGTCAGACAAAATTAACAGGGAAGGATTCCAAGGTCAGCATGTGGCAAGTAGTATCACCGATCCGCTGAGAAGCGTCACCCCATGGTGATGTGATGTCGCCAATTGGTGAACCGACCCACAGTGCCTCGACGACGAGACGTACCGGCGGCGCATCCTCACCCGGCTCAACGGCACCGAGAGCTGCCACTCCTCTCCCGAGCTGTCTTCCGCAGCCAGCGCGGGCAACTACGCCATCGCTACCACGAACTCGGCTGAACCGCGCCGGCATGTCCGGAGAGTCACGTGTTTGACACCTCAGCGGGTTGCTGAGTCTGGGTTTTATCGTAGTAGAGGGCTTCGAGTTCGGCGGGCGGCATGTCTCCGCAGTACTCGTAGAGCCGGCGGTAGTTGTACCAGTCAGCCCACTCGGCAGTTGCGTACTCGACGTCGTCGGATGCAGATCGAGCTGCTGAACCGCCGGAAATGGAAGACTCGGGTGGAATTGGCCAACGCAATTTTTGAGTACATCGAGATCTTCCACAACCGTCAACGACGCCACTCCGCCCTGGGCTACCGTTCCCCGATTGAGTACGAGAGACTCAACGAACAAGAACAGCTCCCCGCTGCCAGTTAGCCACCACGACTGGAACCCAACTGGTGGGGCAGGTCACACTGTCACCTGATCGTGCAGCAGACCCACCATTCACTCAGGATCGGTCCCTAACAGCTTTTTTATGGTCGCTTTCGCTGCACTCAAAGACATATGCGGGGTCACGGATTCAAGCAAATGCAATTGAAACGTATGAACTTCAAGAACCCGAGGTGGCGCGTTTGTTTGCACTTCGTCGACCTCGAGAGCTACGTCTACTGCCCGGCAGGCTGCGCGCCAAGCACCATCCTTATCACCCTCTACTGCAGCGATTGCTTCCAACACGACTCCGTCGATCGCATCCACGTCCAGACTATCCCTGATGGTCGGTGATATGACGCAAGGTTCACCAGACTTGTCGGTTTCAAGGCAATGCCAACACTCCGTCAAGATCTCGAGGAACCTTTTATCTGCATGGGGCGAACTCCGTATGGCGTGCTCAGCGAATCCAATGGCGGCGGCCGCTCTTAGAGTACTAGGCAGGCAATTCAAGCTAGTCGCAATCTGCCTAGCAGCGCCACGTCGAAATCTTTCATCTGGTGGATGTCGCACTTGATTCACCGACGCCTTGGAGTCTTCTTGGGCCCCTCCCAAGGACGGTGCCATTTGATACCGGGGCGACGGTGATGGTGCAGAACCTGCCAAGCTTTTTGACCAGGAAATTTGTGTGAATGGAGACCAAATACTCGTCGACCTCTATATGTGAGGTCTGTTCCTCTGGCGCTTCCTTTAGAAAATCGCACGCCAAATTTGAATCGCGAGCTAAGCTTCCACCCGATTTTACTCGCCGCACTTCCCCACAGTAGGCCAGACGCCCCGCCAATTGCCGTCGCCCTCAACGCTCCCCGCCACTTCCACCGACTGGAACCAGCATGGGCGGCTGCGTATGTACCCAGCCCCGCCGCCGCTCCCACTGCAACTCCACATACGATCGAGGCACCGCAAGCGAGTGCTCCAACAACGGCCCCTGCAATGACGACACCCTTGAACACTTTTCTCCAGCGGCTCTCTTGACCGGTGGTGTCTTGTTTGTTGATGGGGTCGTTGGGGTAGGTGTAGGTGGTTTCGTTGCCGCCGTGGATGGGGTCGGGGCTGGTGAATAGTCCGGTGGTGGGGTTGTAGAGGCGGGCTCCCATGAGGGTGATGCCGATGCCTGTGGTGGTGCGTTGGTGTGCGCCGAGCCAGCCGTAGCCGTTACCTGCGGCGCCGCTGATGCCGGTGGGGGCAAGTGTGGTGGGGTGGCCGTATTCGGTGTATCTGGTCCAGGAATCCAGCCCGGTGGCTGTGTCGTTGGGGTTGGTGAGGGTGATGGTGGCGGCGATGTCGCCGCGGGGGGTGGTGAGTGCAAGTTCTCCTCGTGTGCCGAAGGTGTCGGTGATGATGGAGAGGCTGAGGTCGTCGGAGACGAGATCGCCGTAGACGGTGGTGGCTGTTTGCCCGTTTTTGGTGTGGGTGATCCAGCCGGGGTTGTCGGAATCGTCAACGTAGTGGTTGACGGTTTTCTCGGTGAGGGTTCCGGGGTTGGTGAGGGTGCCGCCGGTGTAGCTGGCCTGGGTGGTGCGTCGGCCGGAGGTGTCGAGGTCGTAGGTGGTGGAGTTGTTGCCTTGGCGGATCCGGCGTGCGGCATCACCGTCGAAGTACTCGAGGTAGATGTCGCCGTCGGTGGGGTTGGGGGCGTCGGCGGCGGGGATAGTGGTTTGTCGGCCGAGGGGGTCGTAGGTGTAGTCGCCTTGGCCTCCTGCCCCGGTGATGGGACGGTCGGCGATGTCGTAGCTGCGCGTCACGGTGGCGGTCACGACCGGATTAGTACATTGCCCACCCTCGGCGGTGGCGGCGGTGTGGGTGGTGCGGTTGCCGCGTTCGTCGAAGCTGTAGGTGCGTTTGCTGCAGACAATCTCGCTGTCGGGGTTGGGGGTGGAGAGGTCGGTTACGGTTGTGAGTCGGCCTGCTTTGTCGTAGCTGTAGTTCAGGTCTGCGTATTGGGCGTTGGCGCCGGTGAGTGCGGGGCCGTCGGGGTTGTATTCTTTGGTGATTTGTCCGGCGGCGTTGGCGCTGATGCTCCATGCCACCCATGGCACATCCTCTGTGACCTGTCCGGTGTCGGGGTTGGTGATCTGGCCGGAGTAGGACTGAGTGATTAGTTCCCCGGTGAGGTCATGGACGGAGTTGCGGGTGATTTCGCCCGGTAGTTTTTCCAGGGTGAGTTCGCCGTGGGCGTCGTAGGCGGCTGTGGCGGTGGTGGTGTAGCCGTTGACGGTGTTGGTGACTTCTGTGAGCAGTCCACGGGTTTCGGTGTTGCCTTGCGCGTCGGTCCCGTCCCACACCATCGTGGTTTCACCGTGGGGGGTGGTGATCTTGGAGATCTCACCGAGCTGGTTGTAGGTGGTGGTTGTCGTCTCGGCTGTGCCGCCGGTGGTGGTGGTGTAGGTGGTTTGGCGTCCCCAGGTGTCGTAGGTCATGGCGGTGGAGCCTCTGGCTGATGAGGTCTCTTTCACTTGGCCGGTCGTGTCGAAGTAGGTGGTTGTCACCGTTGGCTCAGAAATGGAGTCAGGCAACCCGATCACCGTTGTGGACACCGTCTTGGGTCGACGCTTGTCATCGAGTGTGGTGGTGGTGGTACGCGTCGCCGAACCGGAAGTTTCGATCTGGGTAAGGGCTTGGCCGTCCCACTGGTAGTCGCTTGTGAGGGTGACCGGGACCGGACCTGTCGGGGGCTGGGTGGCTGGGGGTTGGGCGGCGGGTCCGACCTTGCAGAGGTAGCCCGCCCATGGTGCTTTGTTGCCGCATTGGGCGTCGCGTGGGTTGGGGCCGGCGGACCAGTACACCGTTTTGCGGGTCGCGGCGTCGGTGCCGGTGGAGCCGGGTTTGCGTTCCTCGACTGTGCGGCCCTTTTTGTCGTAGCGCACCTGCGAGATGAGATCAGGGATCTTGGTGCCGTCTTGGGCCGTTCCCATGTCGAGTGTGGTGGAGGTGGGCAAACCGAGGTCCCAACCAGTAATGGTGCCGTCCACGACGGGGGCGGTGTAGCCGCTCTTGGTGGTGGTCAACGTTTCAACAACCGTGCCATCGAGGCGCTTCGCGGTCACCGTAGCCGTGGTCGCCAGACCGTAAGGCCGCTGCGTTTGGGGGTTGATGCCGTTGTTGGGTGCACCTTGGTCGTAGTCGGTGTGGAGGTGGCGCCGCAGCATCTGTTCCTCGGTAGCTCCCGCAGGCAGGATCATTGCCGCCGGGGAGTACACGTCCGTCACTCTGGTCCCGGACGGCACCAAAACAGTCTTGCCGTCAGCTGTTGTGATGTCTGTGTTGTAGACGGTATTGGTCGCGGCGGCTGCGATGTCGGTGATTTCTCCTGTCCGGATGGCGGCGGTGGCGCGGGTGTCCCAGGTGGAGATGATGTTGTCGGAGTCGTCGTAGATGTTGGCGCTCAGTTGCCATTGGCCGGCGCCGTAGCGGGCTTCGTGGATGGTGTAGCCGGCCTGGTCTGTGAGCCACACATCAGCCTTGCGCCATGCTGTGTCCCCCGCGGAAACAGGTGCCGTGGGGGTGTCGGGGCCGAACACCGCGAACGCCTTCGACGCTGTGCGGGGCAGGTTGTAGTTGGCGAATTGGGCCTCGAGGGCACCCAGGCCGGAGATGTCGGCGGGGGCTATGTCGTAGAGGAATGCTGCCAACTGTGATGTTCCGCCCCCGTCTGTGGCGGGTACCGGCCGGGTAACTCTTGCCAACTTTGACGGGGTGGTGCTGGTGTAGGTGTAGGTGACGGGGTCCTGACCGGGTTCGGTGATCGTGGCCAGACGGGGCTGGATGGTTGAGCCGGTCCAGGTGTAGGTGGTGGAGAGTCCCGTGATCGTGTCGGTGGCTTTGGTCATCCGGCCGAAGGTGTCGTAGATGTAGGTGGCCAACGTCTTGGAAGCTTCCCCGTTGACTTCCGCGGTGATGGATTTCACTCGCTTGTTGGTGTCGTATTGCAGCTCCAGGGCCCGGCATCCGGGTGCAGAACCCGTGCTGGGACATGACGTGACGCCATCCGGCAGGCCAGCAGTGATCCTGGTGACTCTCCCTGTTGTGTCGTGGGTATAGGTGGTCTTGCCTTCCACCACGGGATCGATGACCTCCACCACGCGGAAGTCGGCTTCTGTTGCCGCCGTCACCATGGGTGCTGAGTACCTGGTGGTGATGGCGTCCTCGTCTGTGACAAGAATACTGATGGTCGTGTCGCCGGTCTTGATCTCTGCCACCGACAGGCGTAGTCCCGAGGCCTCAGCATCGGCACCCACCGGCTTGTACACGGCCTTGGAAGCGAAAGCAGAGGCGCGGCGTTTCCCATCAAGGGAGAACGGCAGGGCAGTGCCGTCGGCATCGACGAGTACGAGGGTGCCGTCGTAGAGGGTGTTGTCGATCAACTCCATCCCGGAGGTGCCGGAGCCGTCGCCATCGAAGGCGGCAACCCAGCCCGGCCCAAACACCGCGTTCGCGACATTGGGATCCCCGGCGAAGGTGGAGTGGACCCGGGAGATCGAGAGGCCACCATCGGGGGTGGACAGTTGGGCGTCGGTGTCACTGATTTGCAGTTCGCCGGTCCACAAAGCAACTTGCCCGCCGCCGGCCTCCGTGACGGGGAACCCGGCACCAAAGGCGTGGGGTACCCGCACCACATCCACCGGGTCGGTGTTGGTTTTACCGGAGGTGCCGTAGTCCAACACCACGCGCAGTTGGATGACGGTGGAGACCCGTTTGGCGACCTTCACCCCGGACCCGTCAGCCAAGCCTTCCAGGGCGGCTGTGTCGAGTCGGCCACTGAAGGTCGTTCCTGATGTGGTGGCGGTGGTGCTCCATGCATTGTTCGGGGCGCTTGTCCAGGCGTTGTCGTTGGATCCCTTGATGCGCCACTGAATCGACCCTTTGACAGTCGGTGCTGCACCCTTGGGCTGCCCGGTAGCCTTCACCTCTATCTCGCCGTGGGTGACCATCCCCGCACCGGGGGAGGTCAGCTTCGCCTTTCCATAGCCAAATTGGTACGTCTGGGTGGCGGACTGCTTCCCCGTTGGAGAGACCGTTACCGCGCGCAGCGCGTGGACACCATCGCTGCCGCCCATTTGCACGCCGTGGCTGTTCGGGCTGGTGGGTGACGGCTGGGTTTTGGTCACTTCCTGCCATGCAGCACCATTGATCGACCACCTCACCTTGACCGGGGCCGAGGTTGCCTGTGCCGGGTTGACCGGCATCGTGATCACACACGTCTCTTTGGGTTTGGCCGTGTCGCCCCAGGACCCATTGGCCGTCGGGCAGGTGATCGTCGGGGTCACAGGGGTTGCGAAGGCGACCCTCGCTTCTTGGGCGGGTCCCCACCCAGACCAGCCACCGACCTCATCACCCAAGGTCGCGCGGATCCACACCGTGGTGTTGTCCTTCAACACCCCCGCGACTGCGGTACACGTGGCGGTGCCACCGGAGGCCACCAACCCTGACTGACACAAAGTGACAGGGGCGGCCGTCGATGTCGAGGAGGTGAACGCGGCGAAGTTGGCCTTGGAGGTGTTGGCGTCGGCGTCCCTGACCACCACACTCAACTTCGGGGCGCCAGCCACGAACGGCTTCACACCGGACTGGGTCATGGCATTGGTCAACCCACCCACCGTCGGGACAGCAGGGACATTGGGTGCCCGGTTGTAGCGCACCGAAATCACCGGCTTGTTCTGCCCCTTCGAGGAATGGAACCTCTTCCACGACACCACATCGGTTTCGTTGTCGGCACGCAGCATCATCCCGACCTGTGATGTAGAGGCCGTCGACATCGCCTTGGCATACGAGGTGGTGTCCAACTGGACCCGGGCGCCGGGACACGACGCCGAGTACCCGGCCGCCACATTCAACGTCGCATGCTTGACCCCCACGCTGGGTTGGTTTGCCCAGTTCGTGGATGTGGAGGCCAACCCTGCCGCGTACACCGAGAACGGGCGGGCCGTGCAGTTATACGACCACGACTCATACAACGACAACGTCGAGGAAATCACTTGACGGCCCTTGAACAAGGCCGCGTCGAAGTTCATGAAGGTGCGGGCGATCTGCCCCTGCCCGTTGTTGCCCAGCTTCAACTCCGCGGAGCCAGACTGATCCGAGGTGATGCCCTGCTGCACGAACGCATCAAAAGCCGGGATACGGTCATCCAGCGTATAGGTCGGGTCAATCACTACCGGGAACACCCGCTCCGGGTCGCTCAACCAGGCACCATCAGCCACCACATCCACTGGGGTTCCCGACGCACCAACCGGCTCGGCGGCAACCTCCATGACCACAGGCTCCACCACACCCTGCTCACCCGGGGTTTCGGTGTTCGTGTCCCACATCACCGGGTCCGCGAAGGAGCCCACCACATCACCTGCGGCGTCTTGGACCTGCACCACACCGCCACTATCGGCGGTAACGTCACCACCAGCGCTGAGCAGGGTCGGTAGCCGCAACTGCTCCTCCACGCCGTACTCCTCAAGGAGGGTGGTGGCGGCCTCGGGGGTCTTCACGATCCACAACACCTCGAACCCCGCTGAGCGGACCTCCACCGACAAATCCACCCCCGCCAGCACCTCCGGGTACACCGCGGTAGGTCCGTCCAGCACCGGTGTCGGCAACACCACATCGGGCAAAGCAAACTTCACCTCACCCGCAGCACCGGCATCGAAAACAACCGCCGGCTCCCCCGCCGTGCCGAGCTGCACATCCACCGGCATCGACACCGGCCCCACACCCTCAGAGGTGGCCTGCAGAGTCGTGTCAATATCGCGCCACTGATCGGAGTCTTCCTTGAGGAAGCGCACCGCCGCAGCGGCTTGCTCCTCCTCCACAGACCCGTCCGGGAATACCCACACCCGCCCGGTTTCAGACTTCTCCGACAACACCTCCACCCGCTGCCCTGTGGAGCGGGCCGTCACCGTCGCCGACACCCAATCCGGCCGAACCAACTCCCCCACCACCGGATCAGGCGGATCCGCCCAAGCCGGACCTGAAACCCCAGCCCCAGCAATCAAAGCAACCGAGGCAACCAACCACACCAAACGACGCACCCACATTATGAACAGCACTCCTCAACCCTGAGAAACACCACCCACAACAGGAACGTTCACGGTGGAAACCAAAGAACCATCACACGAAGCCACACGACACACCAAACCGCCACAAAAATCGACAACTTCAGATGATCCGAAATGGATATAACCCGCCCAGAGTTCCGCGGGCAGCAGGGATATCCGGCCCGGAGACAGACACATCAGGCCCGCCCCTTGGACGGACACGAGACCCGAGGTCGCCGGATGTGGACGGCGCTCGACCATCCGGGCTGCATCTGCAACACCTCGATGCTGCGGTCAAGCTCCTGGAGCTGGGGCTTCTCGTCTACACATAACACCACCGCGTTCTCCGTTGGAGCATGCACAAGCCGATGACATTGGGCAACTCGCCCTGGTGCGACGGCTACAGTGACACCCAGACCAATTCCACGCCAGGCCTCAACGCGCTGTCGGCGATCCGCGGCGGGATCGGGATGATCGTGGCGAAGGCCGGTCCATGCCCAAGTCAATGCTGGCCGACACACCGTTCACGACCTTCACCATTCCAGGGCTGATCCTGTTGGTCGTCGTTGGCGGCACACAGCTGGCGTCCGCCATGCTGCTCGTGAAAGAACGCGAATCAGCGTTGCTGCGGTCGGCGGTGGTAGGTTTCGGGATCTGATCTGGACCACCTCCGAGATCGGACTCATTCACGCGTTCACCTACGCACAGACGATCTACATCGCCTCCGGACTACTCCAACCCATCCTCGTCTTCGCACTGCTCGGGGATAGCGCAGTGGCCGCCGCGACAACAACTCCTGATGGCGCCGGACCCACACGAGAAGCGGCGGCCTCACAGGTCATCGCCAACGTCTGTCGACAGCCGACGACGCGACCAGTCCTTAGCGGACGCGGGACCGCACCCAACGCGCCTCCGGCTCAACGACGACCGCCCCGCCCCATGTCGGATGTGACGCAGGAGCCGCAGCAGCAACCGGCGGAGGGGCTGGCCGTTACGCCGCAGGTGAGAGCAGGCGATGTGCCAGGACTGAGTGTCAGCTCACGCAAGCTCGGGACTGTGTCCGCGTCCGTAACGGTGGTTCTGAGCCTGGCCTCCGCCATCCCACTCACGGCTCGGTTGCTGTCACTACCATCGCCGGACGCACCCACGACGAGCCGTGGTTCGCGTGAGGGAAATCCACATCATTCTCACCATGCCAGCGATGACCAGACTCATGATCGCGGTGCGCGCCTGGTCTCCACCCGACAAGAAGGTGCTCGGTGTGGTGACCGACGTAAGTCCTGCACTGTTGCACGCAAGACGCACGACGAGGAGGAAGTTAATGGACCTGCGACAACAACACGTAGTCAGAGCCATATTGCGAGGTGCCGAAGAAGGGACTTGAACCCTCACGCCCGAAAGCACAGGATCCTAAATCCTGCGTGTCTACCAATTCCACCACTTCGGCTTGCAGCCCGGCGATTCTAGCAGCGCCCGGGGCTGATCACAGGACGCCGTGATCCTTCCCCAACCTGGCCGAAAATCAACTTGTGGGGACTTTCGATCACCCACTGGCATCGGGGTTGATTCCCCGCTATGGTGATTGCAGACAGGATGTCCCGAACGAATTGTTCGAAAGATCCTGACTGAACCGTTCAGGCCACAACGTTCTTCTGGGGGGAAGGCCGCTGTGGATCCGACGGCTCCGATGGTGGGTTTGATGCGTCTCCTGCATCGCCCGAGCGGCTCTGGCCGCAGATATCGCGGAGCTGTCCACGGTGAGCGGAATGGCGTCGAGGTTGGCTGATGAAGCCAACCTCGACGCGGTCCGCGCGTCCGGACATCACCGAGAAGCAAGACAGTTAGGGCAGCGCCGGAAGCTCGGGTTGCACATGCAGGGCCGGATCATCCTCCGCGAATGTTCTGACCGGACCCGGGCCCGTCTTTCTCGTCTCAAACCGCACTGTCACGCGGCCGAGCCCCGCACCCCACACCCACCCCCGCCCCCACTCCTCGTGTGAGACGTCAGCTCCGGGGAACCAGCCCTTCCCGCGCACCCCCGAGACATCCACGTCGCTCGTCGTCAGGGTGCGCGACGATGCCGGGACGTCCTCGTCGAAGAGCCTTTCCTGCGCCGACTGGGCGAAGTTGGAGGTGGACACCCCGAGGAGACGGACGCCACTTCGCACATCCACCTCGCTCAGCAACTCGATGGCGACGGCGGCTATGGACTCCTCCCGATCGGTGGCCCCACCCAGCGAGCGGACCTTGGTCACCGTCGTGAAATCGGCCAGCCTCACCTTGATGCCGACGGTCCGTGCGAAGAGCCCTGCATCCCTGACACGGCGCGCAACCTGCGCAGCGTCACGGCGGAGAATGCTCTCCAGAGCTGCCACGTCCACCAGATCCACGGGAAACGTGTCCTCGGTGGAAATCGATTTCGCTTCGCGCTCGGCCTTCACGATCCGGTCATCCTGGGCAAAAGCCAGTTGGGCCAGCCCCTCCCCCGATGCCCGGCCGAGCTCCCGGACCAGTTCCTCCCTGCTCGCCTTTCGCAGATCCGCGACGGTGTGCATGCCGATGGCCACCAGTCGCGTTTCCGTCACGGGCCCCACACCCGGGATGGCGCGGACGGGGAGGGCGGCGATGAAGTCGAGCTCCTCGCCCGGGAAGACGATCCGTGACCCGTTGGGCTTCGCGGCCTCCGACGCCACCTTCGCCACAAACTTGCTGGTCCCCACCCCCACGGACGCGGTCAGACCTCCCGTGCGACGCGTCAACTCGCGCCGCAGTTCCTCGACGTGCTCGACCACCTTGTCCGGGTCCCAGTTGCTCAATGCCAGGTCGACGAACGCTTCGTCGAGGCTCAGCGGCTCAACGGCTGGGGAGACCTCACCCAACAGCGCCATCACCACGTCGGAGGACTGGCGGTAGGCCTCGAACCGGCCCCCCAGAAAGGCAGCGTTGGGACAGCGGCGACGGGCCTCGGTGCCGGGCATGGCTGAGCGCACCCCGAACACCCTCGCCTCATAGCTCGCTGTGGCCACCACCCCCCGGGGGCCGGCCCCACCCACCACAACGGCCTTACCACGCAGGCTGGGCTTGTCCCGTTGCTCGACCGCCGCGAAGAATGCATCCAGGTCCAGGTGCAGGATCGTGGCCGCGGAACGCATGGAGGAGAGGCTACCTCGCAGCCAACCATGCACCTGCTTCCTCGACGGTCTCCACCAGAGCGATGGACTTCTCCATGGGTCTTCCAGAGGCGAGCGAGCGGAGCAGGGGCCACGCCGGCAGTGTCTCGTTCCACTGCTCGACGCCGACCAGCACGAGAGGCGTGATGGAGCCCGGGTCCACGGCGTAATAGTTTCCGGTCACTGCCTGGAAGAGTTCCTGGACTGTGCCCGCTGCCCCCGGCAGGAAGATCAGGCCTCCGCGACACAGGTCCAGCAAGGTGGCTTCCCGTACGGCGTTCGAGCAGTACTTCGCGATGCGGGTCGCAAAGGCATTGGGTGGTTCGTGACCGTAGAACCACGTCGGAACCCCCAGGGTGTCTGCTCCCCCGGCAAACTTGCTCTTGACGTCGAACGCCACGCGGACCCAATCATCGATGGAGGGCCGAAAGCTGGGAACGCGAGCCAGCATTTCAAGGGCCTCGGCCAGGGCATCCGAGCCGTGGGGTGCGAGCCGGGCACCCAGGTTGGCAGCTTCCATGGCGCCGGGTCCGCCGCCGGAGGCGACGAGGAATCCGGCCTCGGCAAGTGACATGCCCAGCGCCGCCGTTCTTTCGTACTCCGCCGATCCTCTTGCCATCGCGTGGCCACCCATGATCCCGACCACCTGCTGTGGCCCCAGGCCTTCGATGTATTCGTTGAGGGCGTCGGAGATGGCGTGGTCGTGCAGCGCCGCCACCAGGGTCTTCCCCAGCGTCGAGACCTCGCCGCACGTCCGGGTCCAGGCGTACGCGATGGCGTCGAAACTCTCCGCATAGGTGCCCCCGGGCATCGTGTCGTAGAGGTTGATGGCTCGGTAGAGCGACGCCCGGTACGGGTCCAACGGGGAGTCGGGGATCCGGGGGAACAGCAGGGCCCCACGGGAGCGAAGATCGTCCGCGGCAACCGCGCCCAACTCGCAGCCCATGAACATGGCTGCGTCC
This sequence comes from Propionibacteriaceae bacterium, assembly GCA_030537675.1. Classification (GTDB taxonomy): domain Bacteria; phylum Actinomycetota; class Actinomycetes; order Propionibacteriales; family Propionibacteriaceae; genus Arachnia. Next base: position 23,655 of record JAUNVL010000006.1, read on the forward strand.
ACCCTGCACAGAGCGAGCACCTCTTCACGGCCCCTCAAATCGAGCGACTGCACCACGGCGCGAGCGAGGTCGAAGCCGGAGCCGACGGCGGCGTCGAACTGTGACAGCGTCTCAATCTCTCGCGCCGCCCACCCAGAGCTGTCCCTCATGCGAGGTCGTAGAAATCTTGGACGATCAACGAGAGATCCTCCACCGACAGGTTGCCGTCCGGGCTCTCCACCATGATTGCCCCGAGCGCCCCTGCCATGAGGCAGTAGCTCGGCTCACGCTCGCCCGCATTCCGGCTTCCGCACACGGCCTTGCCCACCTTCTTCGGTTCCGCAAGATCAGCAACGGACGTGACATAGGCAAGTCGGTTTCCCATGATGCGCACGGTGAACGATGTGCCATCCTCCACGCTCGAGTACATGGCACTGCGGCCTGCCGTTGCGCCCCGTCCGCGCTCGTCGGTGAGTCGGTGACTGGCGTGGGCCTCGGGGAGTGTCAGGCAAGTGAGGTCGCGGAGATCGTATGTGGGCGCGAAATCGCCCATTTCCCCAAGAAGCGGCTCGACACCTTCTGAGCCCGGTGGTACGGCGCTCGCACACGGCGCAGCGTCGTTGACGGCGGGCGATGGTCGATCCGCCGTCAGTAAACCCACCAGCATTCCCACGGTGAAGATGAGCGCGAGCCCGGCCATGCCCCACCACAGCAGGCTGCTCAGGGAGCCCAACGGCACGGCGCGTCGCGTGTGTCCCCGGTGCGTAGCAGGACTCCCGGGGTACTCGTCCTCTGGCCCGTTCGGCGGAGATGCATCGCTCACCTCATCAGCCTAGTCACCAGCCGCGGCTGCTACCGAGAGCGTCAGGGGAACGCATAGAACGCCTGGATGATGCGGGCAAGCTCCTCCAGCGTCATGGTGTCACCCGCGCTGCTGATGCTGATGGAGCCATCGGTACCCGCCATGATGCATTCCTTGAGCTCGCCATCCTCCGATGTGACCCCACACACAGCATCCCCGATCAAGGAAGGATCCGCGAGTTCCTCCAAGCCGTAGGCAAACTCGGACGGCGCCAAGGCCACGATGACCTTGAACAGGCCCAGCTCAGCGTCCTTCATGTAATTGGCGAGCCGCACCTGGGACGAGCTTTGCTCTGAATCCAGGTCATATCCGTCAAATGTCGGAGGGAACTCCAGAGTGGACAGCTCTCGCAGGTCATAAGTTGGTGCAAACTCGCCCAGACCCTCGGGATCGGTAACCGTACTCTCCGACGCAGGCGGCGTGGGCGTGGGCGTGACCACCACCGGCTGACGACTCCCCTGCAGGAGCATCACCGCCAGCACCACGATCACCAGGACTGCGACACCGGCGGCCACCCACCAGCCCGCGGAACCGCGGGTGGAGCGGGGAGGAACCAGACCTTGTCGTGTGCCCGGGGCGGAGACGAACGGACCGTTCGAACCTGAGCCAGGGGCCGGCGGTTGCGTCTGGGACATGTCATACCCTCGTCGTAGAGCTCAAGATTGCCACGTCAGGCATTGATCCCGGTGGGAGCGTTCCCACCGGGCCAGTGATCAGCGGGTAGGTCGGTGCTGGAGAGGACCCGCGAGGAGTGCTCGTCAATTTTGATGGCCGCGCGCAGTGATTTCAAGAGCTCCGGGTCCACCGCGATCCTCAGCGTCACGACCGTGTGGATAGCTGCGGCCGTGCGCTGATAAAAGGATCCCCCTCCTGAACCGCTGCCAAGTATCTTGTTTCTGGCGCCCAACAGCTCTTGGACGACTTCCTCGAAACCGGCGTCGTTCAGCATTGCTCCTTGCCTGCAGGAGACAGCCACCTCGTCCATGATGGCGCTCAAGCTGGCGAGCGCACCGACCTGCACGCTCACAGCCTTCGCGTATTCCGGAGATGCCTTGTCGCTCCAGCCATCCACAGCGACCAACGCCTTCGCAGTGTTTTGGACCTTCTGCACCCGCGATGCCAGCGATACCCAGTGCTTTGCGTCCCCCCGCAGTTGTGAGGGTGCGCCCAAATGCGGCAAAATCTCCCTCTTCACAGCGGCATCAAGCGCATTCATCTCAGTATCCAGATGCTGAGTCAGCGCACCCGCTTTCGAGTCGAATGTCATTCGGGCGGCGGTGATGGCAGCGGTGATGGGCCCACCGGCCATGGAGGTGGCCCAGTGGAACGCGGCCTCTGTCTTGTCCCGCTGTTTCGCCGTCTCGCATGCATTCCGCAGGCTTGCGACGTGGCCCGCGATCGCCTCTCCCCTGCCGCCCGGCCCACCGCCAGCGTCTGGGGCGCCGTGCACGAAATCCGAGACCTTGTTCACGACGTTGTTGACGACATCCTGCATACCCACGGGCTCCCCCATCAATCTGAACACCAAGGCCGGTTCAAGGGTAACAGCGCCACGGTTCGTGACCCCTGCGCTCTGACGTGTCAGAGGGGCGTCGGTCGATACTGCACGAAGTCGAATCCTCCGTGAAGCTCTCGCGAGATCTCCACCCATTCCCGCGCGCTGACGAGAGGAAACTTCGTGTCGCCGTCCGGTGACTGGTGGACGTGCGTGATGTCGAGCTCGGTCAGGTAGGGCCACGCCTCGCGGTAGATCTCCCCGCCACCGCCCACGTAACAGATCTTCTCAGGGGTCTGCGCTGCCAACTCCAGAGCTTCCTCGATGGAGTGGGCCACCTCCACACCATCGTCGGTCCACTCCCGATCACGCGTCACGACGATGATGCGCCGATTGGGCAGCACGCGCCCGATGCCCTCGTGCGTGCGGCGCCCGAAGATCAAAGTGTTGCCCGTCGTGACTTTTTTGAACCTTCTGAAGTCCTCAGGAATGTGCCACACCATGTCGGCGCCGTCGCCGATCACGCCGTTGCCAGCCACGCCGGCTATGGCCACGATCCTCAGCTCCTGTGCTCCCATCAGATCGCCACAGGTGCCTTGATGGGCGGCGCGGGGTGGTAGTCGCGCACCGCGATGTCGTCGAGCGTGAAGGCGTCGATTGCGGTCACATCCGGGTTGACCCAGAGCGTGGGCAGCGTGCCGGGAGTGCGCGAGAGCTGTTCGGACACCTGTTCACGGTGGTTGGAGTAGATGTGTGCGTCGCCGAGTGTGTGCACGAAGTCCCCGACGTCCAAGTCGCAAACTGCGGCCACCAGGTGAGTCAGCAGCGCGTAGCTGGCGATGTTGAACGGCACGCCCAGGAAGACATCCGCGGAGCGCTGGTAGAGCTGGCAGCTCAGCCGGCCCCGACCATCTCGAACCGGCGTCACGTAGAACTGGAACAGGGTGTGGCACGGCGGCAGCGCCATGTCGTCGATGTCAGCGACATTCCAGGCCGACACAATGTGTCGACGGGAATCGGGGTTGGTGCGGACGGCCTCGATGACGCCTGCCAGTTGGTCGACGTGCCGACCGTCCGGGGTGGGCCAGGAGCGCCACTGGTGGCCGTAGATGGGGCCCAGGTCCCCTGACTCGTCAGCCCACTCGTCCCAGATGGAAATTCTGTTCTCGTGCAGCCAGGCGATGTTGGTGTCGCCGCGGAGAAACCACAGCAGTTCGCCGAAGACGCTGCGCGTGTGAACCTTCTTCGTGGTGAGCAACGGGAAGCCCTCACGCAGGTCAAAGCGCATCTGGTGGCCGAAGATGCTGCGGGTGCCCGTGCCGGTGCGGTCCGATTTGTCCACGCCGTCGTCGAGGATCCTGTTCAGCAGGTCGAGGTACTGCTGCATTTCAGCCCTCCTTCAACCACTCGACGAATGCGCGGACAGCCTGGCCACGATGGCTGATGGCGTCCTTCTCCTCCGCCGACATCTCGGCAGTGGTCCTGCCCTGGCCCTCGGGGATGAAGATGGGGTCATAGCCGAACCCGTTGTCACCGCGACGAAATGGCGCGACGTGTCCAGACATCTCCCCCCGGAACACGCGACGCTTACCGCCAGGGGTGACGTGCGCCAGTGCACAGACGAACTGGCCTGCCCTGCGTGGCTGGGCAACGCCGTCGAGCTGGGCCAGCAGGAGCTCCAGGTTCGCGGTGTCGTCACAGGCGGGGCCCGCCCAGCGGGCGGAGCGGACGCCCGGCATGTCGTTGAGTTCCTCGATGGTGATGCCCGAGTCATCGGCGATCGCCTCGATGCCGGTGTGCCGCGCGGCAGCCTGGGCCTTCAGCATGGCGTTGCCCTCGAAAGTCCTCTCGGTCTCCTCCGGCTCCGGGTAGGACGGGAAGTCCGACAGGCCAAGGATCTGGACGTCCAGGTCCGCGGCTTCCACGACCCTCCGCAACTCCTCCAGCTTCCGCGGGTTGCCGGTGGCCACAACGATCTGTCGCGTCATGCCAGCAGCGCCTTCGCCTGGAGAGCGGTCAGCTCCTTGCAGCCGACGGCGCCGAGGTCCAGCAGCACGTCGAGCTCGGCTCGGCTGAAGGGCTTGCCCTCAGCAGTGCCCTGCACCTCAATGAAGTCGCCCGAGCCAGTCATGACGATGTTCATGTCGGTGCCTGCCGTCGAGTCCTCCTCGTAGGCGAGGTCCAGCAGCGGGACGCCGCCGACGTATCCGGCGGAGATGGCTGCGACGGAGTCCAGCAGCGGCTCCCCCTCGAGCCGTCCCAGGCCCCTCAGGTGGGAGACGGCATCGGACAGGGCCACGTAGGCGCCGGTGATGGCGGCGGTACGGGTGCCGCCGTCGGCCTGCAACACGTCACAATCCAGCACGATCGTGTTCTCACCGAGCGCCTTGTAATCGACCACGGCGCGCAGCGCGCGGCCAATCAGCCGGGAAATCTCGTGGGTCCGGCCACCGATGCGCCCCCGCACCGCCTCGCGGTCCGAGCGTGTGTGGGTGGCCCGGGGAAGCATCGCGTACTCGGCGGTCACCCAGCCCAGTCCGGAGCCCTTGCGCCACCGCGGAACGCCAGTCGTGACGCTCGCGGCCACCAGCACCCGGGTCTTGCCGTATTCGATGAGGACGGAGCCCTCGGCGTGGTCGAGCCAGCCACGCGTGATGCCGATGGGGCGGAGCTGGTCGGGCGCGCGGCCATCGATGCGGGTGCTGGAAGTCGAGGGGGTTGTCATGCCGAACAACCTAGCGCGCCCCTGAACCGCGGCCCGCGGCCGGTTCTGATTGCGGACCGCAACCGGAAACGCCGCAACGAGTGCTCACCAGGAGGAGACGCCCGCGCCCTTCGATGGCTCGTCGGTGCCCACGTACGCCTTGCAGTGGCAGCGATCAGCGACGGCGACGTCGCCCAAGGCGTGCTCGATGTGGTCGCCGCAGCCCTCCCACGTGGGCTTGCCGCACTTGTCGCAGGTGATCTTGTGGCACATGGTGTAGCTCCCTCGTCTGACGAATTCTTCAGTCGAGGGCAACTGTAGTGGCGCCCGTGACGAATCCCCCGAGCAATCGACGGCCAATCCCGTGGAAATCATCGGCGTCGCCCGTGGTGAGAAAGGTGCGGACCGCGTCCCTCGGCTGCTCATGCAGGAGGCCGCGCCGGGTCATCCCGGAATACACCGCCTGCGCGCACGTGTCCGCGCTGGAGACCAGCGTCACCTCGTTGCCCATCACGTAGTTGATGACGCCTGCGAGCAGCGGGTAGTGCGTGCAGCCAAGGATGAGGGTGTCGACGTCAGCCTGCGACAGCGGTGCCAGGTACTGCTGAGCCACCCCCAGAAGTTCCGGTCCACCCGTGATGCCCGCCTCCACGAACTCGACGAACCGGGGGCATGCCTTGGTGGTCAGCGACAGGTCGGCCGCGACCGCGACGGCGTCGTCGTAGGAACGCGACGTGGCTGTGGCCTGCGTGCACACAACCCCGACGCGACCGTTGCGCGTGGCAGCCACGGCACGTTTCGCTGCCGGCAGGATGACCTCGAAAATGGGGATGGAGTAGCGTTCCCGCGCGTCGTGCAGCACGGCTCCCGACGCGGAGTTGCAGGCGATGACGAGGGCCTTGACCTCAAGACCTGCAAGGTAGTCGAGCCCCTGCAGCGCGAACTGGCGGACCTCGGCGATGGGGCGGGGGCCATACGGCGCGCGGGCCGTGTCCCCCAGGTAGATGAAGTCCTCATGCGGAAGTTGGTCCACGAGCGCACGCATGACCGTCAGACCACCGAAGCCGGAGTCGAACAAACCGATGGGCCTGTCCAGGACATCCCCACCAGCCCGCTGGGATGTCACCGTCAACTGTGCAGCCGACCCACGAACGCCAGCGCAACCATGGCTGCGCCGACCGCAATCGTTCCCGTCACGAAGTACTGGATGGCCGTGATGGCGAAGTCCAGCGGGATTGCGGCCTGTGCCTGCAAGCCGATTCTCACAGCGAGCAGACCTGCCTGCAGCATCAGCGAGGCGACCAGGGCTGCGATCCCCCACAGTGCCAGCATTCTGGCGCCCCTTTCTCCGACGTGTGCCTGCAGCATCCGCGTGGCCACCAGCATGCCAATCACACTTCCCGCGGCCAACATCAGGACGAAGCCGATGGAACTGAGGAAGCTGAGAAGCCAGAAAGGAATACCCGCCGCCAGCACCATCTGAGGAACCATTTCGAGGAGAAGTGCGAGCGCCACCAAACCCAAGGCGGCGAGCACGACGATGCCGTTGTGCATGCCCCATTGCTTCGACCCCTCACCGGTCGTGGTCTCGGGCTCGAATTCCAGATCGTTGCTCATGTTCGCCTCCGATGGTGACCGCGATGCGCGGGGATGCATCAAGCGTAGCGCCGAGGGGATCTGCTGAGAAGCAAAGCCGATTCCGGCATCATGGGAGGAGCATGTGCGCGCCGAGTGCATCCTCAAGAACCCAGCCCAACCAGTCGCAGACGGTGGCTGCGGTGGGATTGCTTCGCATGTCGGCCCGTGTCACCCGAGCCGTGCGCTCCGCACTGCCCGTGAGTTCCACGGTCCAGGCCGCCCGGAGCGCGCCGAGCGTCGTGATCCATGCGTCGAGGTGCTCCAGGGTCACCCCGACCATCTCGTCATCGGCCACTGCGCAGTCGGACAGGACCGTTCGTCCTGCGTCCAACCGCGACCTGGCCTGCTGGCCGATGGCGTCACGCCGGAACTGGTCCGCCTCGGCTGAGTCCTTCAGTGCCGCCGGGAACAGCCGCGCCAGAACAGGGTTGGAATCCAGGAGTTCCACGGGTCGCTCCGACATCTCGGCCGCCAGCCGGGCCATCGGATCCTCCTGGTCCTCGGGCAGAAGTTCTTCGAGGACCCGCAGTTGCTGGGACACCAGCGCCATGAGGACATCGGTGCGGCCATCGCCGCCGTCGAACTCCCAGATGATCTCTTCGGTGCTCATGCTCGCTCCATCGTGGCCCACAACGTGTAGTTCTGCAGCGCCATGACGTCGCGCTCCATGGCCTCGCGGTTGCCGGTGGAGACCACCGCCCTGCCGTTCGTGTGCACCTGGAGCATCAGTGTCTCCGCCTTGGTCCGTGGGTACTTGAAGTACTCCATGAAGACGTAGGCCACGTAACTCATCAGGTTGACCGGGTCATCCCACACGATGGTGACCCACTGGGACGCCAGATCAGGGGCCTCCGACGGTGCATCCAGTACACCCACATTTGTCCCGCCTCCGGGACTCCCCTGCTCGCTCATACCCCCATTGTTCCAAAGCATGCCGACAATGTGCATACCCACGCGTGGGGCTCACGTGCAGCTAGGCTTGCGGACCATGACGACGGCGCTCCTGACGGACCATTACGAACTCACGATGGTGCAGGCCGCCATGGATGCCGGGACGGCTGATCGGCACAGCCTTTTCGACCTGTTCACGCGCCGCCTGCCCGAGGGCCGCAGGTACGGGGTCCTGGCGGGGCTCGGCCGCGTGCTGCGGGGCATCGAGTCGTTCCGGTTCGACGAGGACGAGGTGGAATACCTCGTGAAGTCCGGGATCATCAAGGACAACCTGGCCGACTGGTTGGCGAACTACCGCTTCAGCGGCGACATCTGGGGCTACCCGGAGGGCGAGGTGTTCTTCCCCGGCTCCCCCGTCCTCTCCGTCGAGGGCTCATTCGCCGAATGCTGCGTCCTGGAAACCTTGCTGCTCAGCATCTACAACCACGACTGCGCCATCGCCTCAGCCGCATCCCGCATGACCTCGATGGCCGAGGGACGGCCCTGCTCGGAGATGGGATCGCGTCGCACACACGAATGGGCCGCCGTCGGCGCCGCCCGCGCCGCCTACGTGGCCGGCTTCTCGGCGACGTCGAACCTGGAGGCCGGCCGCAGCTGGGGCATCCCGACGATGGGAACGGCAGCCCACTCCTTCACCCTCCTGCATGACACCGAGGAGGATGCCTTCCGTGCACAGCTCGCCGCGTTCGGCGACGGAACGACCCTCCTGGTGGACACCTACGACGAGGAAGCCGCCATCCGCAAGGGCGTCGAGTTGACCGGCGGAAAGCTGGGCGCGATCCGCCTCGACTCCGGCGACCTCGCCAGCGCCGCCCGCCGCGCCCGCGACCTGCTGGATGACCTGGGCGCCACCGAGACCCGCATCGTCGTCACCTCCGACCTGGACGAGTGGCAGATCGCCGCGCTCCGCGGCACCCCCGTGGATGGCTACGGCGTGGGCACCTCCCTGGTGACCGGATCCGGCCACCCCACCGTCGGCTTCGTCTACAAGCTCGTGGCGCGTGCCGAGTCTGCAGATCGCAGCGCTCCCATGATTCCTGTCGGCAAGAAGTCCAAGGGGAAGAACACCCTGGGTGGCCGCAAGTTCGCGATGCGCCGACTCGACGAGCGTGGTCGCGCAGAGGCCGAGGTCATCGGTCTGGGTACTGCCCCCGCGACCGACGGCAACGACCGCTACCTGCTGGTGGACATCGTCAAGGACGGCAAGATCATCGACGACTCGACGCTGGAGGACGCCCGGCAGCGCCACCTGGACTCGCTGAAGGAGTTGCCGCCGTCGGCGCTGCGAATCAGCAAGGGCGACCCGGCCATCGAGACGATCATCCTGGATTCCGGCGGACAGGAAACCACCAACCCGTACCAGGCAGCTCCGAAACCGGCCAACATCTGACGCGAGCCGCCGCCAGCCTGGGTGACGTCGCCACCACGCCGGCTCAGGCTACTTTCCGTCGGGTCAGCGCTTCGCGGTACGGACGAACGATGCGGCGAACCGGCGTGCAGCCACGGGCGAGAGCAGCCATGCCCGCAGGCGCACCATGGCCCGGCACTTGGGGTCGTAGCGCCTCAGAGGCCTTCGGCGTCGTTCATCACCGCGGCGAGCCGCTTGGGGAGCTCGGCCTCGAAGATTTCCTCCAGCGTCACCGCACGACCCGTCGCATCAGCCAGCGGGACACGCCAGTTGGGGTACTCATCGATGGTTCCCGGCTGGTTCTGCGTCCGTCGCTCACCGACGGCGTCGCCGAGGCTCGCCAGCAACACCCGTGACGGGGTCAGCAGCAGGTAGCGGTGCAGTGCCAGCATCACCTCTTCAGGGTCCTCACGAAGGTCAGCATCCAGCACACCCTCGTCGACCAACTTGTTGAGCCAGCCCGACTGCTCTGCCCGGGCAGCATCGAGCTCCTCCTGGAGCGGCTCGGTCAGCAGGTCCAACGAGTCACGCAGGTGGACGTGGTCCCCCGCGAGGTAGCCGAGCGTCGGCGGGAGGTCGTGCGTGGTGACCGACGCCAGGCAGTACTCGCGCCAGCGATGGGCATCCAGCGGTCGGCCGTGGTCGTTCTCGAACCACAGCACGGAGGTGCCGAGGATCCCGCGTCGGGACAGGTACTGCCGCACCCACGGCTCGACGGTGCCGAGGTCCTCCCCCACCACCAGCGCCTGTGCGCGATGCGCCTCGAGCGACAGGATCCCGATGAGTGCCTCGTGGTTGTTGCGGACGTAGGTGCCGTGCCGCGGCCCCAGTCCCTCCGGGACCCACCACAGGCGGAACAGCCCGATGATGTGATCGATCCGCACACCGCCGGCGCGACGCATGGCCGCGGCCACCATCTCCCGGAACGGCGCGTAGGCCACTTCTTCCAGCTTGTCGGGGCGCCACGGGGGCTGGCCCCAGTCCTGGCCGGACTGGTTGTAGTCATCCGGTGGTGCGCCGACGGTGACGCCGTCGGCGAAGAGGTCCGGCATGGCCCACGTCTCCGCGCTGCTGCGGCTGACGCCGACGGCGAGGTCGGTCATGACCCCGACGGGCATCCCCACCTCCTCGGCGACGGTCTGTGCGGCGGAGACCTGCTGACCGGAAACCCACTGCAACCACGTGTGGAACGACACCTCTTCCGCGTGGACGGCGGCATACTCCAGGACTGCGGGCGAGCCCACCTCCTGGTACTCGGCGGGCCACTCACGCCAGTCGTTGCCGAATTCGACGGCCAGAGCGCACCACGTGGCGAAATCCTGCAGGGCCTGGCCCTCGCGACGCACGAAATGCTCGAGCGCGAGTTGGCGTGCGGGACGCCTGCCCGCCCGGTGGATCAGGCGCAGGGCCTCCTGCTTGACCTTCCAGGCACCGTCGCGATCGATCACACGAGCCTGCCCGTCGACGGGGCGAAGCTGCTTGCGAAGCCTGCGCACGCTGCTGCGGTCGTGCCTGCCGAGCGAGGTGAACTCCGGAATGGATTCCGGGCGGATGTAGAGCGGATTCATGAACCGGCGGCTGGCCGGAAGATACGGCGAGGGTTCCATGGGGGGTGTCGGTTCGGCGGCATGCAGCGGGTTGATCAGCACGTGGCCGGCACCCTGTTCCGCTCCCGAGAAGGCGATCAGGTCGGCCAAATCGGCCAGGTCCCCGACGCCCCACGACTTCTCCGAGACGACGCTGTAGAGCTGGGTGGCGTAACCCCAGGTGCGAGCCTCGCCCATAGCCGCGGGGAATCCCACGTGTGGCGGCGTCACCACGACGGTTGCCTCATGCGTGCCCTCATCGCCCGTGGCAAGCAGTCGGTGGTAGCCGAGCGGCAAGTCGTGTCCCAGGAAGAACGTGGCCTGTCCCCTCTGCTGGCCGTCGACCATGCGGTCGGGTTCCCAGTTGTCGATCTGGTGGGCGTCACGGCGGCCGCCGGTCTCCAGTTCCAGCCACACCTCCACCCGTGTCCCTGCCGGCACGTGCGCATTCACGCTCACGCCATTGCCGAGTTCCACCACCGTGCACGGCGGGAGGGTGCGTCGCCAGCGCGCATCGGTGAGCTCTGTGAACGCGGCCACCCTCGATTCCGGGGTGGAAGCATCCACGCCGAGAGCACCCAGGACCGCAATCACGGATGCCTGGGATATTTCCAGGGATCGGTGCTTCCAATCACGGAACTCCAGAGCGATGCCGAAGTGGTCTGCGAGCCTGGTCAAATCTTCGGGGAGCTGGGACACGGCAGCCATCCTTCCAGACTTCTACTTCTTGACGACGATGGTGGTGGCAATCCTGTCGTGCAATGTCTGCTTCCTGGCGGAGAACAGCATCGACAGGGGGTCCACGATGTTCAGTATCGGGACCTGACCGAACGCGACTGCCGCGACTGCCCGCAGTGCCGAGGTGCCCCATTTCACGGGGGTTCCCAGCTGGCCAGCAGTCGGGAGAACCCTCAGCCCGGTGATGAGTTGGCCGAGCGTGCCGCCCAGCTTGGCAACCATGACGGTGCGGTAGATGACCGACAGGAGCCCCGACGCAATGCTGAGGACAGCGAGTGCCGCATCCGGCGTGTCCGGCATGGCGGTGCCCAGATAGCCGGAATTGAAGCTGTCGGCGAAATACTGCTGTAGTTCGCCGATGGGGCCCGGTAGGGCGAAAAACACGAGGAGACCGAAGGGGATGGCCGTGATCAACCCGTCGAGGAAGGCGGCGAGCACGCGCCACCAGAAGCCTGCCAGTACCGGTTGGGGGGTGAAGCCTCCCCCGTGGATCGGCTGGCCGTACGCCGTGGCACCGTAGGGGTTCTGTGGACTCTGCTGGCCTCCGGGCTGGCCCTGGTGCGGTGCGTACCCGGCCGCCATCCCTCCCACCGGTCTGGTGACCTGTGACCAGTCGCCGCCGTCCCAGTAGCGTTCACCGCCGGATCCAGCGGGGTCGGAGTACCACCCGGCGGGTGGGAGGTCTGCAGAAAAGCTCATGGCGAACAGCATGCCATGTTGCCGGACGGATGATTTCCGGCTCGGCACGAGATGGGAGAGAATGTTCGGTGATGGAAATGCTCGGACGCTACAGGATCACCGGCCGCATCGGCGCCGGCTCGTTCGCGACCGTGTACCGCGGTGAGGACGACAGCCTCGAGGTACCCGTGGCCATCAAGGTGCTCGCCGACAACTGGTCCGGCAACGACGACGTCCGTGCCCGGTTCGTGGCCGAGGCCCGCCTGCTGCGGCGTCTGGGAGACGAGCGCATCGTGCGCGTCTACGACATCGGGACCACTGAGCGTGGCCAGCCCTATTTCGTGATGGACCTGGCCGACGGTGGTTCGCTGGAAGGTCTCCGGAAACAGCCCGTCGCCCCCGGCCTGGCGTTGCGGCTCTGCGCCGAGGCCTGCCGGGCACTCGACGTCCTGCACCGCAACCAGTTGGTGCACCGTGACGTGACACCGGGCAACATCCTGCTGTCCACCGGCCCCAGCGGGGTGCGTGTGATGCTGGCTGACCTCGGGGTGGCCAAGTCGCTGCTGGATGAGCAGCGCGACACCATGACAGCCGGTACCCCCGCCTACATGGCCCCGGAGCAGGGGCGCTCCACGCAGCTCGACCAACGCTCCGACGTCTACTCCATGGCGTGTGTGGCCTACGCCCTCCTGACGGGGCGTCCCCCGTTCCCCGCCCGGACGCTGACGGAGCTCGTGGAGCGCAACCCAGCCGTCGGCCCGGCCCCCATCGCCCATCTGGTGGACGCGCCCCACCTCCTCGACGAGGTGTTCGCCTCGTCCCTGTCCTGGGACCCCAACCGTCGTCCGCAGACCGCCCTGCAACTGGCTGCTGCCCTGGATCGTCTGGCGGACGTGATGGTGGGAGGCGACCAGTACCAGCCGCGCCACGTGAGCGTGACCGAGCCGGGCACCATCGGTACCGCCGCCCCGTCCGCGCCCAAACCGTCGATCATCCACACCAGCGGTGGCCGCCACGATGAGCCCGGGCGGCCGGACGGCCAGACACCCACGGCCATGCTGGACAAGTACATCGGCCACGGTCGCTACCGGCCAGCGGTCTCGCGGGAGAAGCACTCACCGTTGATCTGGGCGTGGGTGGGACTCTCAGCCCTGGCGTTGCTCGGGTTGACCATGTGGGCCACCGTCCACTTCATGACGAGGTGACCGGCCCCCTGCGGGCGGGGCCACCCCGACGACGGCCTCGCGTCAGGTGCTGACCCGGACCAGGGAGTCGTTCTCGATGGGTCCGATGCGTCGGCTGACCACCACCGCGAGGATGCAGATCGCGGTCAGCGCCGAGAACAGCCATACGAAGCTGGTCTGCGGCGAGGCCTGCCGGGCCACCGCGACGTAGATGGCGCCAGCCAATCCCGTGAGCAGGGCGTTGCCCAGTCCTTCGCCCACCTGGAGCGCGGAGTTGTTGCGTCCCTGCTCCTGGGCGCTGGAGAGTCCCATGATGGCCACGGACGTGCTGGGCATCATGACACCCATGCCCAGCCCCGCGATGACCCAGCCGAACACGCCGAACCACAGCGGCAGCGCGCTCCATCCGATGAAGCCCACCATGGTCAGGAGTCCCACGGCGCACAGCAGCGCTCCGACGGTGATGAGCTGGTCGCGGCGCATCCGCACCCACGGCCGGGCCTGACTCCACGAACCCGTGGTCCAGCCAATGCTGCCGATCGTGAGCGCAAGGCCCGCCTCGAGCGGGTCCAGTCCGCGGACACGTTGCAGCATCAGCAGGACGAAGGCCTCGGCAGCGAAGAAGCAGCCGGCCATCAGCCCACGCGTCAGCACCACCGGCCCCAACCCTGATCCGAACAACCGGATGGAGCGCGGCATGACCCTGGGCACGCCCACCACCAGGCTCGCCACACCGGCGATACCCGCGGCGATCTGACCAGCGGCTCCTATCGGTTCGCCCGTCAGTTGCACGAGCGACGGCGCCAGCACCACGAGCGTGACGGTCCACCACGACATCGGCTCGGTCTCGTCCGCCGGGACGAACAGCGCCTGCACTCCCCGCATGGCTGGCAGTGCCAGGAGGGCGGCGACGGCCAACAGCGGCAGCATGGCGCTGAACACCAGCCGCCAGGAGATCACCGTCATCCACGCGGCGATCGGCGGTCCGATGAAGGCCGGCAGCAGCCAGACGAAGCTCAGTGCTCCCAGCACCGACGCCCGCTGGGCGCCGTCGAAGGTCATGGCGATCGTGACGAACAGCGCGAGCACGAGGGCTCCGGCGCCGAGACCCTGGACGAAACGCGCCCCGAGCAACACCCACACGTTGGGCGCAAGTGTCCCCAGCAGCAGACCCAGTGCGAACAGCACGTACCCCACCACCATGGGCCCCAGAGGGCCGATGCGGTCGACGATGCGCCCGGAGATCAGCGTGGACAGCAACATGCCCGTGACCATCGTCGAGAACGCCCAGGCGTAGAGCTGGGGCGCTCCCAGATCCAGCATGACGGTGGGCATCGCCGTGGCCACACCGATGGTCTCGAACGCGATCCCGAAGATGCTCAGCACCAAACCGATCAGCAGCCGGGAGCGTCCCGGTACGTGGCGCGTGGTGCCCACTGTCCCTCCGAAGTTAGAATTGCCGCATGAGTGAACTTGCCCCGGGGTCCCAGACAGTTGTTGACGAGCGCACGTCCCAGGTGGAGGACGGTGACCACGAGCGATTTTCGCACTACGTCCCGAAGGACAAGCTGATGAAGGCCATGGTCACTGGCACCCCCGTCGTGGCACTGTGCGGGAAGGTGTGGGTGCCCACCCGCAACCCCGAGAAATTCCCCGTTTGTCCTGAGTGCAAGGAAATCTGGCAGTCAATGAACCCGGGGGCGAAGCAGTAGTCGGGAAAGACTACCGCCCCGACGCAACGCCTGCCCAACGTCGCAATGCCAACGGCGGAGCGAAACGCCAACCCAGAGCAGCTCGTGGGTTGGCGTTCAGCTTTTCGGCAGGCGTTTCGCGCCACCGGCCATCAGTAGCGGTAGTGGTCCGACTTGTACGGGCCCTCGACGGGGATCCCGAGGTAACCGGCCTGGATCGGGGTGAGTTCGGTGAGGCGCACGCCCAGCGCGGACAGGTGCAGGCGCGCCACTTCCTCGTCGAGGTGCTTCGGCAGCGTGTGGACGCCGATGGGGTACTCGTCGGGCTTGGTGAAGATCTCGATCTGGGCGAGCACCTGGTTGGTGAAGGAGTTGCTCATCACGAACGACGGATGGCCCGTGGCGTTGCCCAGGTTCAGCAGCCGTCCCTCGCTCAGCACGATGATGGAGTGGCCGTCGGCGAAGCGCCATTCGTCCACCTGCGGCTTGATGTTGTTGCGCACGATGCCGTCGGTGGCCATCAGGCCGGCCATGTCGATCTCGTTGTCGAAGTGGCCGATGTTGCCGACCAGCGCCTGGTGCTTCATCTGCGACATGTGCTCGGCGGTGATGACGTTGAAGCAACCCGTGGCGGTGATGAAGATGTCAGCGGTTTCGACGACGTCCTCCAGGGTGGCCACCTGGTAGCCGTCCATCGCTGCCTGCAGGGCGCAGATGGGGTCGATCTCGGTGACGATGACGCGGGCGCCCTGGCCGCGCAGCGACTCGGCCGAGCCCTTGCCGACGTCGCCGTAGCCACAGACCACGGCCACCTTGCCGCCGATGAGGACGTCGGTGGCGCGGTTGATGCCGTCGATCAGTGAGTGGCGGCAGCCGTACTTGTTGTCGAACTTGGATTTGGTGACCGCGTCGTTGACGTTGATGGCCGGGAACAGCAGCGACCCGTCGCGGGCCATCTCGTAGAGGCGATGCACGCCCGTGGTGGTCTCCTCGGTGACGCCGATGAGGGCGTCCGAGACGGCTTCCCAATCGGTCACGCCGTGCGCCTCGCGCAGGGCGGCCTTGACCACGCGGAACTCCTCGGAGTCCGACGGCTCGTCTGCAGGCACCTCCCCGGCGCGCTGGGCTGCGAGACCCTGGTGCACGAGCATGGTGGCGTCGCCGCCGTCGTCAAGGATGGTGTTGGCAAACGCGCCGTCGGGCCACTGCAGGATCTGGCGGGTGCACCACCAGTACTCGGTGAGTGTCTCGCCCTTCCAGGCGAACACCGGTACACCGGCCGGCTTCTCCGGGGTGCCCTCGGGGCCGACAGCGATCGCCGCAGCCGCATGGTCCTGGGTGGAGAAGATGTTGCAGGAGGCCCACCGCACCTCGGCGCCCAGCGTCACGAGTGTCTCGATGAGTACTGCGGTCTGCACTGTCATGTGCAGGGAACCGGCGATGCGGGCCCCGGTCAGGGGCTTGGAGGCGCCGTAACGCTCCCGCATGGCCATGAGGCCCGGCATCTCATGCTCGGCAAGGGTGATCTCCTTGCGTCCGAATTCGGCCAGGGACAGGTCTGCTACGCGAAAATCCACATCGACAGCCTACCTGCCGGAAATGATGGCCGGCCTCACACGCGGACGCCCGCCCAAACGTTCGATGCCTGCCGAATTCGGCGGGCATCGACGATCAGGACGGGCTTCCCGGATCAAGGCGGGCGTTGGCGAACAGGTCAGCCATCGACGACATCAGCGGTGGCGGCGATGTGCGTCAGCGCCAGGTCGTAGCCACCGAGCCCCAGCCCGGCGATGACACCCGTGGCGTAGGGGGACACGACGAGGTGCTTGCGGAACTCCTCACGTGCGTGGACGTTGCTGATGTGGACCTCCACCACCATCTCCACCTGCGCGACGGCGTCGGCGATCGCGATGGAGGTGTGCGACCACGCCGCCGGGTTCAGCACCACGGGGAGTCCCTCGTCGGCAGCCTCGCCCAGCCAGTCGAGCATCTCGCCCTCGTGGTTGGTCTGGCGCACGTCGACGTCCAGGCCCAGGGCGCGCCCCGTCTCGCGCAGGTGCTCAGCCAACTCGGGAAACGTCGTGGCGCCATAGATCTCCGGCTGGCGCACGCCGAGGCGTCCGAGGTTGGGACCGTTGAGGACGAGGACTCGGATCATGGTTGCGGCTCCTGGTGGAGGGACGTGGTGGGTGTGTGGTGCGGGTTGTAGATGTCCGGTTCGATGTAGCAGACCGTGACGTGGGGCACCGCCGCCCGGACGCTGGCCTCGGCACGGTTGATGAGGTCCGCAACGTCGGCGGCAGTGTCTGCCCTGTTGACACCCAGTTTGGCTGCGAGAAGGATCTGCTCGGGGCCGAGGTGGAGTGTGCGGAAGTGGATCACCCTGTCGACCCCGTCGGTTTCCTCGAGCGCCCGCTGGATGCGTTGCTGGTTCTCCTCCGATGCGCCCTCCCCCAACAGCATCGAGCGTGTCTCGATCGCGAGGATGATCGCCACCACCACCAGCAGCACGCCGATCATGGCCGTGCCGAGGACGTCGAAGATCAGTTGCTGGGTCAACAGCGTGAGGCCCACGCCAGCCAGTGCGAAGGTCAGACCCACGAGTGCTGCGATGTCCTCCAGCACGATGACGGGGAGTTCTGGTGACTTGGCTGAGCGGATGAACTTCAACAGGCTCTGCTGCCCCCGGACCTTGCCCACCTCCTTGAGCGCCGTGCGCAGACTCATGCCCTCGGCGCCGATGGCGAACACGAGCACCACCAGCGGCACCCACCACCACGGCGAGTCCAGGATGCTGTCCTCAGCGTGCGAAGGGTCGGCCAGCGCCTGGTACTTGTGCCACGCCTCATAGAGCGCGAACAGGCCGCCCAGGGAGAACAGCACCACCGACACGAGGAAACCGGCGAGGTAGCGGGAACGTCCGTAGCCGAACGGGTGTTCCTCATCAGCCATCTTCTTGGCGTTGCGGCCACCCACCAGCAGCAGTGCCTGGTTGCCGGTGTCCGCCACGGAGTGGATGCCCTCGGCCAGCATCGAGGACGACCCCGTCAGGAGCCACGCGCCGAATTTCGTGATGGCGATGAACCCGTTGGCCGCAGCGGCGGCCAGGACAGCCTTGGTTCCACCTTCAGTGCTCACGAGACGCAGTCTGCCAGCGCCCGGGTCTATGTCGCCAGATCTACGTCGTCAATCCGAGACGCAGGTATGCGGCGGCGTAACGGCCGTACTGCAGCAGGGTGACATAGCTCTCGACGTCACTGCCTCCCAGCGCCCGTTCACCGGAGCTGATCCGGCAGACGCGCACCCCCATGGCCTCGGCCAGTCTTGCCAGTTGCCGGGGCACTTCGGCCAGCCTGTCCGGGACCTTGTCGTCATCCAGCATCAACAACACGGGCGTCACGTCCGTGCCCGACTCGTCGGGATCGCTGAACGGATCACGTGGTGTCACCGCCCGCAGCAGGGTCTCCAGTTCGTCGGCGTCGGCGGCCAGCGCGGGCCGCCCACTGGCCCGGCGCAACGCCTCGGCGATACGCCTCGATGCCCGCATCGCCAGCGTGGTGCCTCCCCAGACCAGCGGCACAGCTTCCGCCAGTCCGATGGCCAGGTCCTTGGACGGGTTCTCCGCGAGGTTGCGGATGGGTGAGCAGGCCTCCGCCACCAGGTCGGCCGCATCGGCGACATGCTCCGGGTTCACCTGTGGTCCCAGCTCGAGCCTGCCCAACAGTTCGAGCACCGCCACGGCAGCGGCCATGGGATCTGCGCCTGACACCGGTATCCGCGTCGTTGCGTGCGACGATCCCGCAACCGCCAGCGGAGAGGACTCGGGCGCAGCGACGATGAGGGTGGCCCCTCGGCGCGCCGCCTCGTAGGTGCACGCCACCTCCCACTCCGGTGCGTCGCGTCCCCCCATCACCACGACGAGGTCCAGCGGCCCCACCCAGGCCGGCAGCGCCGGTCCGGGCCACGCCAGAAACGGCACGGGACAGATGGGCTCCAGCACGGCACGCACGAGGCGCGCCTCCGCGCCGAGCACCAGCACACCGCGTGGCCGGTCCATGCGCTCCAGCGTGCCGACCGGCTCCAGGAGGCAGGCACGACGAATGCGGGCCCCACTCTCTGCCAGTGTGCGCAGCTGCGCATCCTCCATCACGTCGGGATGATCCAGCCGTGCGTCGTCAAACTCCGGATTCCTCATGGTCACGGTGTCCTCACAGTGTGCTGCGGGCCTGGTCGATGAGCAGGACGGGGATGCGGTCACGAACGGGGTAGGCCAATCCACATGCCTGGCTGGTGCACACCAGTTCCGCCGCGTCGTAGTCGACGGCGAACTTGGCATGACAGGCCGGACAGGCCGCGATGGCCAGGAACTCCGGGGACAGGTCCATCTCGTGTTCACTCATTGCGCGCTCCTCGCGTCGATCGTTGCTCTCGTCTGTTGCACAATCCCCAGCACCTCATCACGCAGCGCAGCCATCGTCGCTGCATCGCGAGCCTCCACGTTGAGGCGCAGCAATGGCTCGGTGTTGCTGGCCCGCAGGTTCAGCCACCAGTCTGCAGCATGGTTGGCCACGGTCAACCCGTCCATCCAGTCCTGTTCGCCACGGCCTGCGAAGGCAGCCGCGACGGCGTCCTGGCACGCGGCGGCATCCGCCACCTGCGAGTTGAGCTCCCCCGAGCGGTGGTGCGTGTCGAACTGCTCTGCCAACTGCGACAGGGGATGGCCGGAGGCACGCATCATCTCCAGGACGTGCAGGGCCGCGAGCATCCCTGTGTCGGCGAACCAGAAATCCCGGAAGTAGTAGTGCGCGGAGTGCTCGCCACCGAAAATGGCATCGTGTTCGGCCATCAGCGCCTTCACGAAGGTGTGACCGACGCGGGAGATGATCACCTCGCCCTTGTCGCCGACGGCCTCCTTGACGGCCCAGGATGTGATCTTGTTGATGACGATGCTGGCTCCGGGCTCCTTCTCCAGCTCGGCGAGAGCGATCATGGCGGTCACCACGGACGGATCCACCACGTCGCCCCGCTCGTCGATGATGAAGCAGCGGTCAGCGTCGCCGTCGAACACCAGACCGAGATCGGCGTCGTGGCCCATCACGGCGGCCTGCGCATCCAGGAGATTCTCCGGCTCCAGCGGGTTGGCCGGGTGGTTGGGGAACGTGCCGTCCAGCTCCAGGTAGAGCCCGATGACTTCGAGTCCCCTGCCCTCGAGCGCCTTGGCCACCGTGTGGCCGGCCATGCCGTTGCCCGCATCGATGACCACCTTGATCTCCCTGCCAAGGCCCACCGGGACGAGCTCGGTCAGCTTCGCGGCGTAGGCGTCGAGGACGTCCATCGAACGCAGCGAACCCCTCACGCTGGAACCCAGCGGGATGTCGGAGGCGACGTCCCGGAGGCGGGTGGTGAAGTCGGGGGCCACCGGGCGCGCGTCGGCCCCGCAGAACTTGATGCCGTTGTACTGCGCCGGGTTGTGGCTGGCGGTGAACTGGACGCCCGGCAGGGACAACCAGCCGGAGGCGAACCACAGCTGATCGGTGGAGGTGAGTCCAAGGTCCACCACACTGGCGCCCGCGCGGCGTGCGCCGTCGGCGAAAGCGGCCGAGAGTTCCTCGCCCCCGGTACGCATGTCGCGGCCCATGACGAACTCCTGGCCGTCGAGCTGCAGGAGTTTCACGAACGCGGCACCCAACTGTCGCGCCCCCTCGGCGTCCCACTCCGGGGAGCTGCCCGTGAAGACACCACGGATGTCGTTGGCCTTGAAAATTCCCGGTGTGAGCACGAGGGCGAGCCTAGTCGAGAGTCCCCAGCAGGCGCAGGTGTCCGGCCGTGCGCAGGACTTCGGGTTCCAGCGGTACGGAGACGGCGTCGGGCTCCGGATCGTCGTGGCGCAATCCGATCTCCCGAACCGCATCAGCCAGCGCGAACAGATCATCCGAGGGCATCCTCACGGGCGCCGCATCCTCCAGCGGAAGCCGGATCACCTCCCACCCACGAGGGACGCTCGTGCGGCGGGCATGTTCGGCACAGAGGTCAAACGTTCCCGGCACGTGGGAGCTCGTGAGCGGTCCCAGCACCGCGGTGGAATCCGCATAGGCATAGGTCATGGTCGCCACGGCGGGCGAGAGGCAGGCTGTCCGGGTACATCGACGCACGCGATGAGGCTACCGGTGAAGTGACTAGAGTTGCGGCATGCCACGCAGCAGGGATCGACATGGTCGCGGGATCCGCGGCCCACTCGCGCTGCCCCACACCTGGTCAAGCAGACCGGTCCCCCTGAGGCATCCCAGCCGGACCGACTTCTTCACGAGCTGCGTGACCGACGCCATGGCCGCCATCGCGGCGGTGAATCCGAGCGCGCTCGACGGCATCCTCGTGGGTGTCGAGGACGTGCCCCAGTGGTCCCCCACCTGGTCCGCGGACCGCGTGCCGATGTCGGCCGCGCTCGAGGGCACGTCGTCGACGAAGGCTCAGGTGGTGCTCTACGAGCGGCCACTGGAACACCGCGCGGCCAGCCGCGGCCAGCTGCGGCGCCTCGTGTACCGCACCATCGTGGAACAACTGAGTGCACTGACCGGCGCCAGCCCACAGGAGCTCACAGGGCTCGACGACTCCGACTGGCAGGACTGAACCCGGACGCCGGGTCGGCACCCGGGGCGCGGGACAGCGGGTCCCCCACGGGAATCCGGCCCTCGTACGCCCCACCCCAGAGGGTGACTGCTGCGCCGCCGAGTGCGACCACGTAGAAGACACCGGAGACCAGCACCGCCCACTCGGAGATGCTGCTGCCGACGAACTCCAGCAGCAGGAACAACCACAGGGCAGCGGGCACCCAGCGGGGCACCACGCGGCTGCGGAAGAGCCCGACGGCCAGCACCAGGATGCCGAACACGGTACCGAGCAGGCCCATCGGCGCAGGTGCCGCGGTGGCGATGCTCCTGTTCATCACCTGGCGGGTTCCGGCGCTGCAGGACACCACGGAAGTCTTCTTCCACTGGATGGTTTTCACGCTGGCCTGGAGCTTCGGATTCGGGCTGAGCACGCTCGAGAGGCGGGCGAGGGAATCGACGCAACGGGCCATCAACGTCGAGGTGTCCGCGTCCCAGCAAACGATGGCCGCCATCGCTGCGGAGCGGGCACGCATCGCGCGTGAACTGCACGACGTCGTGGCCCACTCGGTGAGCGTGATGGTGGTGCAGGCGGGGGCCGCACGGGAGATGGTCGACGACGACACGGACTACGTCCGCTCCGCCCTGGAGTCCATCCGCACCACGGGAACGGGGGCGCTCACTGAGCTGCGCAGGGTACTCGAGGTACTGCGCGCGGACGGCGAACCCGGAGCGCTCACACCCCAGCCGGGCGCGGACGGGCTCGGCGCACTGGTGGAGGATGCCAGTCGCGGTGGACTCGCCGTGGTCCTGGTCGTCGAGGGGAGACCCCACACACTTCCTGCAGGGCTCGACCTGGCCATCTACCGGATCGTGCAGGAGGCGTTGACGAACGTGCGCCGGCACGCGTCCGCCACCCGCGCCAGAGTCCTGTTGAGCTACGCGGATGACCACGTCGCCGTGGAGGTGCGCGACGACGGCGTGGGCATGGCGCCGTCGTCGTTGGTCGACGGGCACGGACTCATCGGGATGCGGGAGCGCACCGACCTGTACGGCGGTCACCTCGAGACGCAATCCGATGGTGGTTTCACCGTCCGCGCGGTGCTGCCGATGGCATCGCCATGACCGGGCACCAGGGAGCGCGCAGTCTGCGTGTTCTGGTCGTCGACGACCAGGAACTGGTCCGCTCCGGATTCGCGTTGATCCTCCAGAAGGCGGGCATGGAGGTGGTGGGCCAGGCCGGAGACGGGGTGGCAGCACTCGTCATGGCCAGGGAAACCCTCCCCGACGTCGTCCTCATGGACGTGCGGATGCCACGCATGGACGGGATCGAGGCCACCCGGCGCCTCGTGTCGTCGGCTCCGGAGGTCCGGGTGCTGGCACTCACCACGTTCGACCTTGACGAGTACATCTACGCCGCCGTCCAGGCTGGGGCGAGCGGATTCCTCCTCAAGGATGTGTCGCCGGAGGACCTGGTGCACGCAGTCCGCGTGGTGGCACGCGGCGACGCAATGCTGGCTCCCTCCCTGACGCGCAGACTCCTCGACCGCTTCGTCCCAACCCCGCCACCGGGCAGCATTCCCGCCAGCCTGACGACGCTCTCGGAACGAGAACTCACCGTCGCCCGGTTGGTTGCACGGGGCCTGTCGAACGCCGAGATCGGAGCCGAGTTGTTCCTCAGCGAGGCGACCGTGAAGACGTATGTATCGCGCCTGCTCACCAAGCTGGATCTGCGGGACAGGGTCCAGATCACCGTCATGGCCTACGAAACGGGCCTCGTGAGGGCCGGAGGGGCCGCCGGGTGAATCTGCGGCTGAGCTGCACCCGCCGCCGGGCCTGTGAGGCCACTGCCATGTGGGTGCACCGCTAGGCGAGGACGGCGCTCACACCCCACGCGAGAACGGGGGCGATGGCCAGCGCCGGCAGCATGTCGGCGACGCGGATGTCACGGATTTCCAGCAACCTCAGCCCGAGTCCGATGAGGATCACCCCACCGGTGGCCTCCAGGAGGTCCACCTGCAGCGGCGTCAGGAATCCACCCAGCAGGAAGGCGGCCAGCGTCAGACCTCCCTGGATGATGCCGACCGCGGCCGCCGAGAAGAGCACGCCCACGCCGAGGCTGGCCGCGAACGCGATGGAGGCGAAGCCGTCGAGCACCGACTTCACCAGCAGCTGCTGAGAACCGAGCCCGAGTCCGTCGGAGATGGAGCCCATGATGGTCAGCGGTCCAACGCAGAACACCAGCACCGGGGTGATCAGCCCCTCCACGAAGTGTTGCGAGCCCTGTTTGCCGAAGCGGCCCCGGAGGTGCTCCGCACCACGCTCCAGTTGTTCGGTCAGCCGCAGCCAGGACCCGAGCAGCGCCCCCGGCAGCAGCGCCCCCAGCACCACGAGCAGCCCCACCCCTTTGCCCAGTGCGGCGACGACGGCGTCGCTGTTCATGGACAGGCACGCGAAGATGCCGATGACGATCGTGACCAGGCCGAGGCAGTCGGTGACCAGGGAGCGGGTGCGGGTGGGCAACCGGTTGCCCACCAACAACCCCAGTGAGGCTCCCGCCACAACGGTGAGCACGTTGACGAGCGTGCCGAATCCAATGAACACCGAAACTCGTGCCGCCCGTCAGTTCCTCATCGCAGCGTGGGCGCGATCTCGGCGTCAACCGGTTCGACGACCGGCGCCAGCGTCGATGTCAGTCCAATGACGCTCACTCCTGTGACGGTGTCGGTGATGGCGCCGAACAGCGCCACGCTGGACGTCACAGAGACCGCCTGTCCGCGGGGAGCGGTGGGCTCCAGTGGCGTGGAGAGAGTGGTGCCGGCAGGAATGGTGGCCGTGGTGGTGGCCTGTTCGCCCCCGATCACGTCCACGGCGATGGTGACGGCCGCATCGGATTCGCCGGGGTTGGAGAGTTGCAGGACGCCGCCAGCGGGCCCGAAGGCGCCCAGCGCCTCGGCCGTGCCCACGGGTGAGGCGAATGCCAGGTCTGTGTCATCGCCCGTGGACACTCCGACGGCGACGTCGACGTCGGCGGTGACGCGCAGGCCCGTCGCCTCCCCCGCGAGTGAGGCGGCGAGGTCGACGGCGATGACGCTGTGGGCCGGCACGGAGACACCTGTTCCGCCCTCGGGCTGGTAGGCCAGGCTCATCCCCTGGGCGAGGACCTCGACGGCGGCACGCTCATTGCCGGGGTTGGCGATCAGCAGGGTGGCCACGGTGGCGTCCTGTGGGATCCCGGCCAGGAAATGTTCGGTGCCGGGCGCCGCGGACTGCGCTGCGTCACGAGTCTGCAGTGTGTCGGTGCGCGCCACCACGGTGGCGCGGCCGCGGCTGGCGCGGTACTCCACCGCCACGGGCCCATCCTGTTCCACGAGTACCGACAGGGCGATGGTGCGGCTGGAGCGCGGAGCCACGGCGATCCCGCGTGCGCCGAGCGCCACGATCTCCCCGCCGCTGCCGTAGAGATTCAGGTCGACCACGGCCTCGGACGCGTCCGGGTTGAGGATGATCAGGTCGGTCCCAGCAGCGCCGGGCAGGACGATCGTGCCCTGCGAGCGGGGCTCGCCACACGGCACCCAGGCGCGGGTGTCCGACTCCTCGACGAGCATTCCTCCCATGAGCGTGTGTCCGCCCCGGATCACGGAGGCCGTTTCCTGGTCCTCCAGCATTGTTGGCCCCGATGCCGCGGTGTCGTCCCGACCCAGTGTTGCGATCGCGTCTGCGCCGTTGACGAAGAGGCTTCCGCCCTCCCCCATGGCCGCGCACACCAACTTGGAGGTCACCGGTGGGACCACCTCCAGCGTGCGGGGCAGCGGGGTGGCGGGCAGGAACGTGAGCGCCAGCCCGGCGCCCACGGCGAGCAGGAGGGCCATCAGGGTGATGAGGTTGCGCTTCATTCGCGTTCCCTTCGCGCGGAGGTTGCGCTCCCCAGCGTGGGGGCGAGCAACGTGAGGATGGCCAGAGCCACCACCACCTGCCATCCGAACGCCGCCCACGTGTTGCGCAGCCCCCAGGCGAGATCGCCGCCCAGTTCTGCCGGCACCGTGAACGTCACGGGCGGCCTCTCGGGACTCAGGTCCAGGTCGACGCCATTGACGCTGGCCCACCACCGCGGGTCCGCCTCCTCCGCCAGGACGAGGTGGCGCTCAGACGGCTTGGCCTCGGCGGATCCGTCGATCACCGGGGTGCTGGTCTGTGACTCGACGATTCTGAGCCGGCTGGGCAGTCCGGCGACGGTCCACACCGCGTCGCCCTCGCGCACCGCCGCCCGCGTCAGTCCCGGCGCGTTGCCGACACTGGCGAGGTCCTCCTCGCTGAATCCGCCCATGTACACGTGGCTGACGCCGAGCCGGGTGAGTTGCGTGGCCAGGTCCTCAGGCACCATGCCTGCGCCCAGGGATTGGACGAGCGTCCCGAATTCGTCGGCAAAGGCGCCACCGAGTTCGCGTTCACCGCTTCCCCACTGGGGTTGACGGGCATCGACGGCGTTCCAGTCCAGCCCGCCGGCCGAGCGTTGCTGCAGCATGAGGACGCGCGTTGCACGTTCGGAGTCCATGACGTCGCGCACGTACCCGGGGAGCTGGCTCGAGGAGGGTCCCACCGGACCCTGGAAGCCCACGAAGGCCCACGACCCCGCGGCCAGCACACCCAGCGCCACGAGGGCGGACGTCACCCCGCGCACCCGCCGGCTGGCCGTTTCAGCATCGTCCCGGACGCGCAACGGCACCAGAGCGGGCACCAGCAGTGCGGCCACCACGAGCAACGCCCAGCCGGACAGCAACGCCCGGGCCTGTCCACCGTTGGTGGCAAGCGCCACCTTGGAGGACAGCACACCGGCCACCAGCGGCACGGCGATGCAAGCGACCATCACGAGGCGGTGGCGAAGCCGTCGGACGTGCAGCAGGCCGAAGACGGCGACGAGCCAGAGCCCGCCGAAGAAGATCACGTTGATCCACGGGGGTATGCCCGAGGGGAGGATGCGTCCGGCCAGGAGCGCGAACCCTGCGGGAGGGAAGTCCGGCCATGCCAGCGGATCCGCACCCATCAGGAGCCGCGCGGGCCAACGCAGCAGGGTCGGCAGCCAGGGAGCCATGAAGAGCCAGGGCAATCCCACGGCGATCGCCGCATCCCGCCAGCGGCGACGACGCACGGGTGCCCACACGGCCGCGGCCACGGTGGCGATGACCAGTGCCACGGGCCACGCGGCTGAGGTGAGGAGGAGCCAGAATGCGACGGCCGCGGGGCTGCGGAGTCGCTCGGGGCCGACGGAGTTGTCGAGGGTGAGGCGATGGATGCTGCGCGCCAACAGGGGGCCTGTGATGGCCAGGGCCATGCCGGATAGATCCCCGGCACCCACGATTCCCAGCAGGAGAACGGCACCCGCCCAGGCACCGGCACCTGCCGCAGCAGCGCGGGCGTCGAGTTCCAGCGAGCGCAGGAGCAGCAGCGCCGCGACGCCTGCCAATGCCGGAAGCAGCACGAGTCCCGCCACCGCGAACCAGCCGGGCGAGGCGAACACGAACGTCGAGAAGAATGCTGCCAGCAGCAGCCATGGCGCATTGTTGCCAGCGACGCCCGCGGTGGGCCGCAGGTACGCGTCCCATGCAGCGCTCAGAGAGGAGGGTGCCGGCAGCATTCCGCCGCCCGCCACCCCCGTCGCGCCGAGCAGGGTCCGTCCCGCCGCGAGTCCTACCACGACGAGTACTGCGAGCAGCACCAGGATCGGGGACAGCAGCACGCGCTTCTGGGACTGGGCACCGGCGAAGTCATCGCCCGTCAATTCATCCAGGCTGGTCTCGCCTCCGGTGGAGATCAGACCGCGGTAGCGTTGCGTCGCACTGTTGCCCACCCGGTCGATGCTGTGCCGCAGGGACCAGAACCGGCCCGGCAGCAGGTCTGTGTCGACGCGGTCCGCGGAAGTCGCGGCGGCACGCGCCCTCAGCGCCGTCGTGGCCTGGGGAGTCGCGGCGAAAGTACGTGCCGCGCTCAGTTCGGCCCTGGCCAGCTTCGGGGACTTGCCCAGCAGGAAACCCAGCGCACGCACTCCGCTCCCGGCGAGCAGTCGTGTTCGACCGGCAGGTTTCCTGCCGCGGGACGCCACCACCCTCAGGGCTGCCAGGCGGTCCGACTCGTGAGAACCGATCTCCGGTGAGGTGACGCGCTCCCCCTTGCGGCCGGCCTGGCGATGGGTCAGCGCAGCCTGCGGCCACGTCGTGACGAGGTGTCCGGCCTGGTTGGCCCTCCATCCGAGGTCGACGCCGTCTCGGTGCAGTGGCAGTTCGGGAGCGAGGCCACCCAACTCCCGCCACACGTCGCCCCGCACCAGCATCCCTGCGGTGGAACCGCCGAGCACGGGCTCGGGCTCGAGTTGATGCTGGTCGATGTCACCCTCGTCCACCGCCGACACGCGACGGCCGCTGCGACTGATGGACTGGCCGGCCTCCAGTAGCGTTTCCGGGTAGTTTCTCCGGCGCGGTTGCAAGAGCTTGGGAACCACGATGGCTGCCCCGGTGCGCGAGGCGCCATCCAGCAGGTCCCCCAACGTGTGGGGAAAGGGTGAGGAGTCGTCGTGGAGGAGCCACACCCATTCCGGTTCGTCGTCGCCGAGAGCGGCCGCGACTGCCGTGCCGAATCCCTCATTGGTCCGCATGGTGACGACGGCGTCCACCACACCTTCGTCGGCAGCACGTGCCAGCAGGATGGGGTCGTCATCGGTGGAGGCGTTGTCGACGGCGATGATCCGCCCGGGTGGGGGGTCCAGTCGTGCCAGGGCCAGGAGTTGGCGCCCGAGCCACGGGCGCCCGTTGTGCACCACCATCACGGCCGTGACAGTCGCCGGATCGATGTGGGGATGCCCGCTCTCCACGTCGTCAGGATCGAGCCACGCCCACAGGTCGTCGACAGGTTGCGCTTCCTGCGGTTCCTCGGTCAACGTTTCGCCTCCTGGGATCGCGATGTCCACGACCGACGATATCGCAGGCGGGTCAGACGACCTCGCGCCTCAACTTTCGCCGCTCCCGTTCGGACAGTCCACCCCAGATGCCGAATCTCTCGTCATTGCCCAGTGCGTACTCGAGGCACTCGGTCCTGACGGTGCACCCCTGGCACACCCGCTTGGCCTCGCGTGTGGAGCCACCCTTCTCGGGGAAGAATGCCTCCGGGTCGGTCTGCGCGCACAGTGCCTCTTCCTGCCAGGCGAACGCACCGTCATTTTCCATCACCAACGTCAAGCTTGTCTCCATGTTGCCCCCCTTCTGCGTCGAATTACACACGTGAAATTCACCTGTCGTCAAGCTCTGCGGCGAGTCGTAGTGAATTTGTCTGTGCTATGTGCATACCGTCAGCGGCGCTGTCCCTGAGGCCGGGGTGGCCGGATCAACGTGCCTTCAGGATCGTTCTCGTCGCGCCGTGGCCAGGGCGTTGACACCGATGTCCACGGGGTTCTCAGCGCTGCTGGTTGCGCCATCCCGGCGCTCTTCTGCGGTGACGGGGCCGGCTCCGGAGTGCCCGTCACCGAGCGGCCCACCAGCGCCGTGCGCGTGGCCGCCACGTCGGCCACCGACCACACCACGAGCGCGATGCCGAGCAGGAGACCAGCCAGGCCAAGGACGGTGGTGCTCCACCCCGGAGCGCCGTTGTCAGCCGCCGCCACCCACCAGAGGATGGTCAGGACAAGCCGAGCCCCGACGAAGCCCGTGGCACCCGCTGCGGTGACGACCTTGACGAGTTGACCAGTGCGGGTGGGCGGCAGGAAGGCGGACCACACGACGGCCAGGGAGACGGGCACGAAGGAGGCAGGCCCCAGCAGCGCTGCGACCCCACCCACGTCGAGGGTGTCGAACGACACGGGGATCAGTGCGCTCAGTTCGAGGAACGCGACGAGGAGCAGCACCACGGGCAGCAGGTGCTGCACACCCCTGGCGAGGCGCACTGATTTGCCGTTGGTCATCTGAGCCTCCACGCGTGGTCAGGCAAACTCTGCCCCGTGCGTGGTTCGCACGAGTTCCACCAGTTCTTTGACGCGTTCGCTGGCATCCAGCGACGCGACCAGCGTGGAACTGTGGGTGTGGACCACGAGGAGGTCCGAAAGACCCAACCCTGCCACGAGGTGATCCTCGCCGGCCATGTTGATGAGGATGCAGCCGCTGGAATCCAGCGTTATTGTCAAGCCCTCCCGTGCGTTGCCGTCGGAGTCGGTGGAGAATTGCTCAGCGAGGCTGAGGTAGCCCCCCACATCGCGCCAGTCCACGTCGAGGGCCACCGCGAGCACGCGCGCGTCCGTGCGCCCGGCAGAGACCGGCTCCATGATGGCGTAGTCCACCGAGGTCTTCGTGAGCGTCGGGAACACCTCATCCAGCAGGGACGGGTCCGCGATGATGCGGGAGATCTTGGCGGCCGTGTCCGGCAGCAACGCATCGAGTTGCTGCAGCAAAGTGGCGGCCCGCCACACGAACATGCCGGCATTCCACCAGTACTCACCGCTTGCCAGGTACTTCTCGGCGACGTCCAGTGCCGGCTTCTCCTTGAACTCCGCCAGCGCATGCACACCGTCGAAACCCTCCAGGGCTTCGGCCCGGTGAAGGTAGCCGTAGCCGGTGTGGGGTGACGTGGGCACCACACCCATCGTGACCAGAGCGTCGGGGTGCACCTGCACCACGTCGAAGGCCTTCTCCACTGTTGCCTGGAACTCGTCCACTGGCTCGATGATCTGGTCCGCCGTGACCATCGCAACAATGGCGTCGGGGTCACGATCGGCCAACACTGCGGCAGACCAGGCGACGGCGTTCAGCGAATCACGGCCCACTGGCTCACCCAGGATGTTGTCCCTGGGCAACTCGGGCAGTTGCTCCGCCACGACGTCGGCGTACGTCCTGGAGGTGCAGGTGAGGATCTGGGCGTCGGGGACCAACCCGGCCACCCGCTCGTAGGCCAGCCGCAGCAGACTCTTGCCCCCGAAGATCTCCAGCAGTTGCTTGGGAGTGCCCTGCCGTGAGAGAGGCCACAATCTGGTGCCGGACCCGCCGGCCATGATGACGACGTAACGCATGGCAGACACCGTATCCCCCGCCCGGCCCGGCGGTGGGGGGACCTAGAATCAGGTGATGGCCATCTCCGCGCTCCGCCGCCGCTTGAACGCACTTCCGTCGCAGCCCTTCTTCACGCACTACGAGGGCGACGCACGCATCGAGCTCTCAGCAGTGACGTTCGCCAACTGGGTGGACAAGACCTGCAACATGCTCGAGGACATGGGCGTGGATGCAGGCGAGGTGGTGCAGCTCGATGTGGCCCGGTCCCACCCCGGGCACTGGGTCACGATGGTGTGGGTCGCCGCCTGCTGGCAGCGTGGCTGCACGGTCTCGCTCACCGAGGACGACACGGCCGCTCTGGTGGTGCAGGGCCCCGGGTCGCTCAGTGACGGCAGGCTGACGGTGGCCTGTTCCCTGCATCCGCTCGGCCTGGGCTTTCCCGTGGTTCCGGCGGGCTGCTCGGACTACGCGGAAGTCCTGGCCCAGCCCGATGACCACGTTGCCGAGCCCGTCACGCCGGAGAACGTGGCTGTCACCCCGGACGTGACGTTCGAGGATCTCCGGCAGGTCACGCCCCGGGCAGAGCGCCTGCTCGCGACCGACCCCGCGCCCGGCTGGCACACGATCCGCGACCTGCTCGTTGCCCCCCTGCTCGGCAACGGCTCGACCGTCGTCGTGGTGGAGGCGACGGAGGAACACATCGAGAGAATCAGGGCTCAGGAGCACGCCGAGATCGGCTGAACAGTCCGCCACGCCCCAACAGCGGCCGCCACCAGCGGAATCAGCCCTCGGGCTTGCCCTTGATGAAACCGGCACCCCAGCAGATGTGCATGACGGCCAGCACCAACGGCAACCGCACGCGCGCGGCCGGCGGAAGGTCACGCATGCTCGCCGTGGCACCCACCAGGAACAGGATGTAGACCGCCGGGGCCACCAGCAGCAGCGTCAGGAGTCTGTTGCGGAGACACAGTCCCACCAGGCCACCCGCAGAGCCGACGGCGAGGCCCGCCACGGCGACGGGTGGCGCCAGGTAGCGCAGCGACAGGGTCTCCGGGTGCCGGCGGGCCACCTCGCGGCGCCATCTCCCGGTGAGGAAGAACTGCTTGGCCAGCGCCGGGATCGATGAGCGGGGGCGGTAGAGGACTCGCAGGTCAGGCGTGAACCACACCAGGTGCCCGGCCTGGCGCAGACGGTGGTTGAGCTCCCAGTCCTGGGCGCGGTGCAGGCTTTCGTCGTAGCCGCCCACCGCCTCCAGCGGCTCCCGACGGAACACTCCGAGGAACACGGTCGTGGCGGGACCGGCCGGGGTGTCGGCGAGGTGGAAGCCGCCCCCGCCCAGACCGACGCGCGAGTTGTACGCGGTGGCGATGGCCTGCTCCAGCGGTGTGCTGCCCTGTGCGTCCATCAGCCCACCCACGTTGGCGGCCCCGGTGCTCTCCAGCAGGTCGACGGCGAGCGTGATGTAGCCGGGGCTGAGTTCCCCGTGTCCGTCGACCCGGACGATGATGTCGTGGCGGGCCTTGGCGATGCCGATGTTCATCCCCGTCGGCGTGTACCCCGAAGGGTTGTCGACCACCGTGATGCGGCGGTCGTTGCTTGCCAGGTCGTGCGCCACCGCCAAGGTGTCGTCCTCGCTGGGGCCGGCACTGAGGACCACCTCCAGTTCACCGGGGTAGTCCTGTTCGAGCACCCGCTCCACGGCCGCCCGAAGGTGTCGCTCCTCGTTGCGGATGGGCATGACGACGCTCACGCTCGGATGACCTGGCACGTGGGGCTCCTATCGGGAGAACTGTGTCCGTCAACCTAGCTGACGGTGCAGATGGGCGGCGCTTCGGCGTCGTCATCATCGGTGGCTTCCGGCGCGGTTGTCCGTGTGACGTCGGGCACTGGCGCCGCCGATACCGGGTCGCCGGTATCACCGGGCGGGGTCGATGACTCCGGTGCTTTCGTGCCCGGGTGGTCCAGTTCATCAGCTGCGGCGATGGCGTCGACGACGGTGGACCGGATCAGCGAGAAGTCCGGATCAGCGGTGACGATCAGGGGCGGGGTGAAGTCGATGCTGGCGAGGTCCACCGACTTCGCCTTGAGCGCCAGTTCGACCAGTTCAGCCACGTGTCCCGCACCCACGTCGGTGACCACGATGTCCTTGCCTGCCTCGGAGAGGTCGACGAATCTCCTGGCGACGAGGGTGGGGTCGAGTTGCTTGACCATGGCCGACATCACGCACTTCTGTCTGTTCATGCGTTCGTAGTCGCTGGAACCCTCGCGTGAGCGCGCAAACCACAGGGCGTGGTACCCATCGAGTTGGACGTTCTCACCCGCCTCGATGTACCCGCTCACGGGGCTGGTGCCGCCGCCGATGGGCACGTCGCGCCCGATGTTGAGGGTGATGCCGCCCATGGCGTCGATGAGTGACTTGAAGCCGCCCATGTCCACCATGGCGTAGTAGTTGATCTCCAGCCCAAGGGTCTCCTCGACAACCTCGCGGGTGGCTTCAAGGCCGGCTTCCTTCCCGGGATACATCGTGGCGTGGTCCTCTGCCAGCGTGTACACCCCGTTCAGCATGCAGGCGGCGTCCTCGCACCGGAAGCCCTCGGGGTACTTGTCGTGCAGCGGGGAGCTTGCAGGGAACGGGGCGCCCTGGAGGTTGCGGGGCAGCCCGAACAGCACCGTACGGCCGGTCTCCGCGTCGATGGAGGCGACGTTGATGGAGTCCGGCCGGATGCCCTCACGGTTGGCTGCGGCATCCACGCCGAGCAGCAGGATGTTGTACCGGCCAGCCTTCTTCTTGGAGTCGCCGCCCCCACGCAGGACCTCGGACACATTGTTGGCCGCGGTGAATGCGTTGGCCGCGACGTTGGTGGCGAATCCTGCTGAGAGCACCAGGACCAGACACGCGGATGTCAGGACCAGGCGGGTACCGCGAACCAGCCCCAGAGGGCGGCCGAGGCGCCAGGCGTCCAGCAGCAGCACCGCCCACCCGGCGAACGCGAACCAGGCCGCCACCCGGAGAGCGGCGGTGATGGGCCCGTTCAACAGCACGGCGAGGGTGGGACCACGAAACAGCCACAACCCCAGGAGGACCAGGATCACCATCATCCAGACGCCCGCCCAGACGCGCATGGCGATCCGTCCGAGCGCCCGGTTCCCGACCGCCACCTGTGCCGAGCCAGGCACCACTGCAGACATGGTCACGAGGGCAAGAGCGCGACGGGACCGAACGTGGGATTCGGTGGCCGTACGGTCAGTGGACACAACAAGCTCCTGAAGATGGGGTGCCCTACAGAGTGCCCTTCCCGGACGCCGTGGAAAACGTGACGCGCCGACAGGTGCCCAATTGGTCCGGAAGGCGGCGGTTGGAACTGCGCAGGTACTGTTGACGGGTCACCAGGGGAGGGAGGCACATGTCGAACGGTCGCCGCGACGATGATCTGGAATGGCTCTACCGCCAGGAGGAGGAGGCCGAGCAGACGCGAGTCCTCTCCGCTGCCGAACTGGCATCGCTGCAGGGCACCGCAGCAGCAGCACCGCAGCGCAGACCTGTTCCGGCCGCAGCAGCGCCCCCTGCACCACAGCAACAATTCTCGCCGCAGCCACGCGCCACGAGGTCCGGAGGCAACAGGCCACCGCCACGCACGCGCCGCGGCCGCCGTCGCCACCCCATCCGCAACACCATCCTGGTGTTGGCGTTGGCCTGGGTGCTTTTCATGGTGGGCACGCCCCTGTTTGCGCTGACTCGGGGCACGGTCGTGGACGCGGCACCCGCAGGCGAGCGTCCGCCGGAGCAACCCGGCCGCACGATGCTGCTGGTGGGTTCGGACGCGCGCGAGGACATGACGCCGGAGGAACGCTCAAGGCTGCGGACAGGCAGCACTGACGGCCGCCGCACCGACACCATGTTGCTGCTCTACATCCCACCGTCCGGGAACTCCGCCCTCGTGTCGCTCCCCCGCGACTCGCTGGTCGCCATTCCCGGGCACAAGAAGAACAAGCTCAACGCGGCATACGCCATCGGTGGAGCCCCCCTGCTCGTCGAA
Organism: Propionibacteriaceae bacterium; assembly: GCA_030537675.1. Lineage (GTDB taxonomy): Bacteria > Actinomycetota > Actinomycetes > Propionibacteriales > Propionibacteriaceae > Arachnia. The sequence goes on from JAUNVL010000006.1 coordinate 58,237, forward strand.
ACGGTGGAGCAGAGCACGGGCGTGCGTGTCGACGGATATCTGGAGATCGGATTCCTGGGACTCGTGGACATGGTCGACGCCGTCGGCGGCATCGAGGTGTGTCCCCCCAATCCCATGAAGGATGAGGATGCCCACATCGACATCCCCGCCGGTTGCCAGAACATCGACGGCGTGACGGCACTGGGCTACGTCCGGATGCGCAAATCCGATCCCCGCGGAGATCTGGGACGCATCGAGCGGCAGCGCGAGGTCATCGCCCTGGTGATGCGGGAGGCCACCCACCCTCTGAACATCCTCAACCCGTTCACCTATTGGAAGCTCAACATGGCGCTGGCCCGGTCAGTGGCCCGCAGCGAGGAAACCGGACTCGTGGCCCTCGGCTCCGTCGGGCTCGGCCTCTTCCAGACGGCGACCGGTTCCGGTCTCAGCCTGACGGTCCCCATTTCCGACGCCAACGCCTCCACGAGCGTAGGATCTGCCATCATCTGGGACGAAAAGGCGAGCCAGCAGATGTTCGATGCCATCGCCACGGGTGACGTCGCCACCTTGGAGAAGTTCCAGGGCTGAGGTCAGTCCTGTTGGGCGGCGTCGCGGACCACAGCACCCTTGGCGTGTGCCGCATCCCGCAGGGCGTCCTGGAACGTCAGCATCCGCTCACGCAGGGCCACGTCGGAGGCGGCAAGGATCCTGACCGCGAGCAGGCCGGCGTTGCGGGCATTGTCGATGGCGACGGTGGCCACAGGAACCCCGGCCGGCATCTGCACGATGGACAGCAGTGAATCGAGGCCGTCCAGCCGCTTCAGCGCCACGGGCACACCGATGACCGGCAGTGGTGTGAGCGCCGCGAGCATGCCCGGCAGGTGCGCCGCTCCCCCGGCGCCGGCGATGATCACCCTGATGCCGCGCCCGTGGGCGGCGTGACCGAACTGCAGCATCTCCTGTGGCATGCGGTGCGCGGAGATCACATCGGCCTCGAAGGCGACGTCGAATTCCGACAGGGCATCGGCGGCGGCGCGCATGACGGGCCAGTCGGAATCCGAACCCATGACGATCGAGACGAGTGGTTCAGGCATGAGGGTCCCCCATCAGGTAGCGAGCGGCGTGGCGGGCGCGGCGCAGGGCCACCTCCAGGTCGTGGTCGCAGGCCGTGACGTGGCCCACCTTCCGGCCGGCGCGCACGTCCTTGCCGTAGAGGTGCACGGCAATGGCGCGGTCTCGGGCGAAGACGTGTTGCAGTGCGCCGGTCAGGTCCGGCTCGCTGCCGCCCAGCACGTTGGTCATGACCACGTGTGGTGCGCGGAGATCCGGCGCACCCAGGGGAAGGTCGAGGACGGCTCGCAGGTGGTTCTCGAACTGGCTGGTGACGGCGCCGTCGATGCTCCAGTGGCCGGTGTTGTGGGGTCGCATCGCCAGTTCGTTGACCACCACGCGGCCTGACGCCGAGGCCATGAGCTCCACGGCCAACACCCCGACCACCCCCAGCTCGCCCGCGATCCGCAGCGCCATGGCCTGCAGTTCCGAGGCCTGGTCCTCAGCCAGGCCAGGTGCCGGTGTGATGGTCTCGACGCACACGCCGTCGGTCTGCGTGGTCTCGCTGATGGGGTAGGCCACCGCCTGACCGGACGGAGAACGGACGACGATGGCGGAGAGTTCGCGGGTGAAGTCGATGAACTCCTCGGCCACGATCACCACCTCCTCACCGGCGGAGGTCTCGGGCTTGGCGGCGAAGGGTTCCTCCACCTCGTGGCTGCCATCCAGCTTCCACACGCCCTTGCCGTCGTAGCCGCCGCGGGACGTCTTGGCGATGATCGGCCACCCGATGCGATCCCCGAATGCGGCCAGTTCCGCCGGGGTGCGGCAGACGGCGAACTGCGGGCAGGGGATGCCCATCGAGGTGAGGCGTTCCCGCATCAGCGCCTTGTCCTGTGCGTGGGACAGCGCGTCGGGTCCGGGCCGCACCTCCACGGCGTCGGCGAGCAGGCGCAGGTGCCGTGTGGGGACGTGCTCGTGGTCGAACGTGAGGACGTCCACCTCGTCCGCGAAGCGGGACAGCACGTCCAGTTCGTTGTAATCGCCGATGACGGTGGTGGCGATGACCTGGGCGGCAGAGGTACCCGGCGCCTCGGACAGGAGGTGCACGTCGATGCCCAGCGCAATTCCTGCCTGGTGCATCATGCGGGCAAGCTGCCCACCTCCGACAATTCCCACCCT
>JAUNVL010000102.1 GCA_030537675.1 Propionibacteriaceae bacterium
GGGGACGAGTCGGCCGGTAAGCCGGATTCTGTCGGAGGATGATCATCCATCTTGGCCCGCCGTTGCCGACGGGCTCATGCGACCTACCCGAACGCCTCGCGCGAGCAGCGCTCAGACAGCGTTCGCAGCCAGCCGAAGCTGGCCTTCTTGGTCTTGCTCCGGGTGGGGTTTACCTAGCCACACCGGTCGCCCGGTGTGCTGGTGGTCTCTTACACCACCGTTTCACCCTTACCCGGCCGAAGCCGGGCGGTCTGTTTTCTGTGGCACTTTCCCGCGGGTCACCCCGGGTGGGCGTTACCCACCACCCTGCTCTGTGGAGTCCGGACTTTCCTCAGCGTTTGCACGCCGCGATCATCTGGCCGACTCGTCCTCGGATGATTCTACGCTGAACGAGACGTGCCCCTTCACCAGGTCGACGCCGTCGAGACGCACCCGCACATGCCTGCCCACCGATTCGCGGTCGGTGCCCTTGATCCGGGCCTCAATGGCGAACTCCGTGATCTGGAACACCCCATAGCCGCTGCGCGGATTGACGTCGACGACGACGGCGTCGAAGACCTCCCCCACCTTGGGCTTCAGGACCAGCGCTTCGGCAAGGTCGATCACGCCACGCTCGTAGGAGCTGGCTGTCTGGCCGGTCTCCTGCATCACGCCGGGGAGCCCGTCGAAGGCGTCGGTGACCCAGTCGGGCACCGGTACGCCGGTGGACAGCGAGAGGCAGGTCTCCAGCACGAACCGGTCCACGAGCCTTCTCAGGGGTGCCGTGGTGTGCGCGTAGACGGAGGCGACGGCAGCGTGTTGCGGGTCGGTCTCCGGTGCCCCGTCGCGGAACGCCAGGTAGCCAGCCCCTCGGAAGAGAGCGGTGCACTGGAAAATGACGGCCAGTTCGCGGGGTTTGGTGGGGTCGAGCGCACGGACGAAGTCCGGGTACGCCAAGTCCTCGGGCCACGCGACGTTCAGGGACGCCGCTGTCCGCCGCAGCTTGGCCACCGCGGAAGGTTCAGCGGGTGGGAGGGTGCGCAGGATCCCCGCGCCGCCGTCGACCATCATGTGAGCGGCGGCGATGCCGGTCATCAGCGAGATCTGCGCGTTCCACTCCTCCACGTCGAGTACGGTGCGGAACTGCAACCGCCAGGTCCCGTTCTCCGGCACGATCTCCTGGTCAGGGAGATTGAGGTTGATACCACCGCGCTCGATCTCCTTGGCGACGCGCAGTTTGCCGACTTCCGCGAGCAGCACGGCCGTCTCCGACGGGTTCTCCGAGCGGAGCTGCGCGGACACGTCCAGGTAGCTCAGCTTGGCCCGGTTCAGCACCATGGCCCGCTCCACCGTCGAGGCGACGACGGTGCCAGATGCGTCCACCCGATGGGACCAGAGCAGGGCAGGCCGGGGCTGCCCGTCGGCGAGGAGCGACGCCGCGTCCTCGCTCAGAGCGGGTGGGTGCAACGGCACCTTGGCGCCGGGCGCGTACATCGTCTGGCCCCGCTTCCACGCCTCCGCAGCGATGGGCGAATCGGGCTCCACCCACGCCGCCACGTCTGCAATGGCGTAGTGCACGATGTAGCCGTCGCCGTCGCGTTGGATGTGGAGAGCCTGGTCCAGGTCCATGGATGTGGCCGGGTCAATGGTGATGAAATCCAGCGAGGTGCGGTCGACATGGCCGGCGAAGTCGGGCGGGTTGGCCCTCAGGGACTCGGCCTGCTCAAGGACCTCGAGCGGAAACTCCGAGGGCAGTCCCAGCTTTTCCTGCAGTTTGTGCAGGCCACGGACGACCTCGTCGGGGACGCCGGGGATCAGGACGTGGCGGCTGATCATCAGATCCCCGAATCGGCCGTCCGCACCAGGATGCGATCACATTCGGCGCATCGCAGGAGCTGGTTGGCGGGGGCCTTGCGGTAGCCGTCAAGGTCGGCGACGGTGATCTCCAACTGGCAGCCCGTGCAGCGCCCGCGGTGCAGCTTGGCGGCAGCCAGACCCCGCTGGGCGCGGATGCGTTCGTAGAGCGTCAGCAGGGCTGCTGGCACGGTGCTGGCCATGTCCTTGCGGGCCGACGACACCCCCCTGGCTTCGGTGCTCAGCGAGTTGACCTGCCGGTCACGCTCCCCCACCTCGTCACGCAGGGTGGTCTCGATCGCGTCACGTCGGTCGCTGAGTTCCTTGGCCTGGGTTTCGGCATCCTCCAGCCGGGCCATCAACTCGAACTCCGCGTCCTCCAACTCGACGATGCGACGCTCGATGCGCGCCACCTCGTCGATGAGCCCGCTGAGGGTCTTGCCGTCGCTGATGGAGCCGTCGGAGACACGGTTGCGGTCGCGCTCGAGCCGCGCACGCACAGGGACGAGGTCCGCCTCGGCCCGGCGCAGGGCCACCTGCAGGTCATCGACGACGGTGGTGGCCTGGACCAATGAGTCAGCGACGGTGGCGCGCTCCGCCATCAGGTCGGCGATCCGTTGGTGTTGGGGAAGGGAGCGAGCGGTGTGCTGCAGGCGTCCCATCTCGGCGTCCAGATCGGCGAGATTCAGCAGCTTGTGCTGGTCAGCTGGCTCTGCGAGCATCGCGGGGTGTCCTCCCAATAGCGTTTCGAGGTCAATCTACAAGGGTTCCACCCGGCGTCTACACTCGCTGCCATGACCGACGGTGAGAAGAAGGCATCAGCAATCGACGGGGCGAACCGCAAACCCCCCTTTTCGGAGGCGTTCAAGCAGTTCATCGTGGAGGACTGGGAGCCCTATGACGCCCAGCTCCCCGACGCGTTACCCGCCTCACAGTGGACTCCGGCCCGCCACGCCGCGGTGGTCGAACACTTCCCGTCCGCCACGGTGGTGGTGCCCGCCGGTGCCTATCGGGTGCGCTCGAACGACACCGACCATCGCTTCCGCCCGCATTCGGCCTTTGCCTGGCTCAGTGGGCTGGGGGACGAACGCGAACCCGACGCGGTGTTCGTGGTGTCCGCCGAACGGGGCGCGACGCTCTTCTTCCGTCCCCGCTGCCCCCGCACTGAGGAGGAGTTCTACGCCTCCTCCCGCTACGGCGAGATGTGGGTGGGCCAGCGCGACTCCCTGGAGGAGATGAGCGCCCGGCTGCAACTGCCGTGCCAGGACATCCGCGGGCTCGAGGAAGCACTCACCGGCGAGGATCTGGTGGTGCTGCGCGGTGTCGACCCCGCCGTCGACGCTCTGGTGGACGGCCTCCGTGGCGATGACCCGGCCGTCGACGCCGACGCCGTGCTGGAGACCACACTGTCCGAGATGCGGCTGGTCAAGGATGCATTCGAAATCGACGAAATGCGCCGCGCCTGCGATGCCACCCGGGTCGGGTTCGAGGCCGTCGCACGGGAGCTGCCCAACGCCGTGGTCAAGGGCCGTGGGGAACGGTGGGTGGAGGGCGTCTTCGGCCTGCACGCCCGCCACCTCGGCAACACCGTTGGCTACGACACCATCTCGGCCGGCGGCGACCACGCCAACACGCTGCACTGGATCCGCAACGACGGCGACCTCTCCTCCGACGACCTGATCCTGCTCGACGCCGGTGTGGAGGTGGACTCCCTCTACACCGCCGACGTCACCCGCACGCTGCCTGTGGGCGGGACGTTCACGCCCGCGCAGCGCCGGGTGTACGACGTGGTGCTGGCCGCGCAGACTGCCGGCATCGAGGCGTGCCGCCCGGGCGCGAAATTCACCGACCCCCACACGGCCGCCGTCACGGTGCTCGCCGAGTTCTTCGAGGAACTGGGGATCCTGCCGGTCAGCGCTGAGCAGGCGCTGTCGGAGGAGGGTGGCCAGTGGCGCCGCTGGATGGTCCACGGCACGTCACACCACCTGGGGCTGGATGTCCACGACTGCGCACAGGCACGCCGCGAGGTGTACCGGGGAGGCGATCTTGCCGAAGGCATGATCATCACCGTGGAGCCGGGGATCTACTTCAAGTCGAGCGACCTGCTGGTGCCCGAGGAGTACCGCGGCATCGGCGTCCGCATCGAGGACGACATCCTCATCACCGCCGACGGTAACGAGAACCTCTCCGCGTCACTGCCTCGGGACGCGGACGAGGTTGAGGCCTGGCTGGCAGACCTGCAGCAGCACTGACAGCTGGGCATCAGCGCTGCGCAGGAACCGCCGGCGCTGGTGCTCAGTCGTCCGCCTGCTCCTTGCGGTACGGCTGCTCGGCGCGCTGCATGAAGTTCAGCAGGAGGGTGGCGACGTCGCCAGGACTGGCCACCGTCACCTGGTGCGCTGCCTCCGCAAGCACGTGGAGTTCGGCGCCAGGCACGGTCTCCGCGACGAGCTCCACGTTCTCGATGGGTGTGGAGCTGTCCCGACCTCCGGCGAGAACCAGCAGTGGCAGGCGGATGTCACCCATCTCCGCGCGAACGTCGTGCGTGGCCAGCGTTCGGCACAACTGCGCATAGGAATGGTCGTCGCTTGCGGCGAGCCCCTCCATGATGGTGTCGACGGCGCCGCGCTGCTGGGCGCGGAAGTTGGTCGTGAACCAGCGCTTCTCCGTCTCCTCCACCAGCTGCTGGGTCCCGGACTCCTCCACCTGCGCGGCCCTCTCGAGCCAACGGTCGGGCTCCCCCACGGTCGCGGCGGAGCACAGTACTGCGACACCGCTCAGGTCCTCGGGGTGTTCGATGGCGAGGTGGAGCGCGATGGCGCCCGAGATGGACAGTCCGGCGAAGAACATGGGGAGGTCGCCGTGGTCAGCCCTAACGCGACGCAGCGCGTCGGCAATCCCGCTGGCGAGGACCTGCATGGTGGGCTCGTCCGCGTCGTCCCAGGGCGCAGCGTGTCCCTGTCCCGGCAGGTCGATGAAGATCACGCGTGCCTGTCCTTCGAGGGCTTCTGCAACAGAAGTCCACTGATGGGTCGCGTCGCCGCCCAGGCTCGGTGTCACCACCAGAACACGGCCGGCCGTACTCGCCGGATTGAAAACGTCATACGTCAGTTCCATTACCGCCTCGATCAGTTGTCGTTGAATCCCAACATACTCAGCGCGTCGCTGGAAGGGGTGGTGCCCCAACGATTGACGCGGGCACGCGGCCGTGCAGCACGAGTCTGATCACTCGAACTGTGCGGCGCGTTCCTCGGGACGGGAAGCAAGCATCTCGCGGGCCTGAGCGGCCACCTTGTGTTCGCACAGCACCTCGTAGCTGGTTGCCACGGTCTGGCGCATCGAGTTGAAGTCTCTCTTGCCCTGGCTGAGGGCGTAGCCGATGGCCGTAGTGGTCGTCCCGATGAGCACACCGAGGATCAGACCCACCAGCAGGACCGGAAGAAAGCCAGCCTGCCCACCGGTGAAGAGCATCAGCATCAACCCAACGAAGATGCCCGTCCCGATGCCCGAGATGGCACCCTGCGCCAGCACGGTCCCCCACGTCCTGCGCCCTGTGATGCGTTCCACCGTTTTGAGGTCTGCTCCCACGATCATCAGGTTCTCGACGGGGAACTGGTTGTCGGAGAGGAAGTCGACGGCAGCCTGGGCCTCCTCGTACTGCTTGTACTGCCCCACCAGATGCGGGTAGTCGAGCTTGAATGACTTGCCGGGGCCCGGGGTCGTACTCATGGTTGTTGCCTCCTGAAGTGTTCGCGCGATGTCCCGCGCGACTATTGGCACCAACACTACGCAGTGGCACGAGTCGGTGCGATAGGAGTTTTCATGCCCGACGGTGGTCCGCCCCGCCGCATCATCAAGTGCGCATGAATCCGCCACATCACCTCATGGAGGACGTGGTGGACCATCGCAGGGCCACTGATCGGCCGAACGGTCGGCGGGAGTGTAGATTGCCGCCCATGAGCGCCAAGGACACACAGGTCTTCATCTCGCGCATCATTGGCCTCCCCATCGTTGATGCGGCGGGTGACCAGGTGGGCCGCGTCAAGGACGTGGTGTATCACCTGCGCGTCAATACTCTGGCTCCGCGGGTGCGTGGGCTCGTGGTGGAGCTCTTCGCCCGGCAGCGCATCTTCGTGCCCATGATCCGGGTGCACAACATCACCACCAACCAGGTGGCCATCCTCGGTCAGGTTGACACACGCCGCTTCAAGAAGCGCGACACCGAATTCCTCGTGGCAGCCGACCTGTTCGACCGCGCCGTCTCCCGCGACCACCCCACCCGCATCTCCGATGTCTCCATGTTCCAGGTCCGCAATCGCGAGTGGGAGCTGCGGAGCGTGGCCTTGCGCAGCAAGTCGGGTGTCAGCCGCTTCGGATTCGGCGGCCGGAGCCAGACCGAAGTGGTGCGCTGGAGCGAGGTGTCGGACCTGGTGATGCTCAAGGGACGCACGGCCGCCCACATCGTGGCGGAACTGGCCGACATGAAACCTGCGGACGTGGCCAAGGAACTGCACGACCTGGACCCGGACCGGCTCGCTGCCGTCGTGGCAGCCCTCGATGACGAGACACTCGCCGAGGCGCTGGAAGAACTTCCCGAGGACGAGCAGATCGAGCTGATCTCCGCCCTGGAATCAGAACGCGCCGCAGACGTGCTGGGCGAGATGGATCCGGATGATGCGGCCGACCTCATCCGCGATCTGCCCAACGACGTCGCCGAGGACCTGCTGCGCCGGATGGAGCCGGAGGAGGCCTCCGACGTGCGGCGGCTCCTGCTGTACGAGGAGTTCACCGCTGGCGGCATGATGACGCCGGAACCGGTCATCCTGGACACCGACGCCACCGTCGCCGACGCGCTCGCACGGTGCCGCGAGGAGTCGCTCACCCCAGCACTGGCCTCCATGGTGTTCGTCTGCCGCCCCCCGGTGGAGACACCCTCGGGCCGCTACATCGGGGCCTGCCACGTCCAACAGCTGCTGCGGGCCGCACCCACCCTGCTCGTTGCCACCATGCTCGACGATGGCCTGCATCCGCTCGCCGCCTCCGCCCCATTGGCGCAAGTGAGCCGGTTCTTCGCCACCTACAACCTCGTGGTGGCCCCCGTCGTCAATGACCAACACCAGCTCATCGGTGCCGTCACGGTCGATGACGTGCTGGACCACATGCTGCCCGACGACTGGCGCGGGGACCACATGGATGAGCCCTCGAAAGTGGAGGTGAACGATGCCGCGTACTGAGCGCAAGAGCCTGTCGGAGCCGGGACGCCGCTCACACATCCCGAAGGTCTCACTCGACGCCGACGCCTTCGGCGCCTTCGCCGAGGGGGCCGCCCGCTTCATGGGTACGGGCAAGTTCATCGTCTACATGACCGTGTTCGTGATCGTCTGGATCTCCCTCAACGTCATCGGCATCTACGGGTACCGGTGGGACGTCTACCCGTTCATCCTGCTGAACCTCTTCTTCTCCACGCAGGCCTCCTACGCAGCACCCCTGATCCTGCTGGCCACCAACCGGCAGGAGATCCGCGACAAGCTGAGCCTCGACGAGGATCGGCGGCTGGCGGCCCAGTCGCGGGCCGACATGGACTTCCTGGCACGCGAGATCGCCGCCATCCGGATGAACCTCGGCGAACTCGCCACGCGCGACTTCGTGCGCGGCGAACTCCGCAACGAACTGCGCGATCTTGCCGAACGGCTGGAGGCGACGGTGGCCCGCGATGCCTGAGGAGCTGCCCGAAATGGTCGACATCACCGACGCCCGAGCGACTTCCCACCCGGGGGCGATCCGGTGGTTCGCCGTCGTCCTGCTGATCGCGTACCTGGCACTGCTGGCCATCGGCACAGGGTCCGTCTGGGTGATTGCGGGCGGGGGGACGGCGTCCTGGATCGCGGCTCCAATCTTCGCCCTGGTCTACCTCCTGGGATGGCGGATCTGGCTCGCCGCCGGCTCCACGCGCCGGCTCACGTTCAAGGAGCGGGCCACCGTCCACGTGGTGTCCGGCACGATTGTCGTGGTCCTCGGCAGCCTCGCCCACCTGTTGCTGCCTGCCATCGTGGCCCTCAGCATCGTGGTGATGTGCGACGCCCTGGACGAGCCCTGAGCGGGCTACCAGCGGTGGACGGTTTCGAGACGGATTTGATTTGACACGACCCGCCCCGTATCAAGGGGGGTGTGACTTCCGAAAATCCTCTGCTCCCGCTCGTCCGCGCCGCACTCCACGGCGTCGAGGACCCGGAGATCCGACGCCCCATCACCGACCTGGGCATGGTGGACGACGTACGCATTGACGAGGACGCCAACGTCTTCATCCGCGTCCTCCTGACCGTGTCCGGTTGCCCCCTGAAATCCGAGATCATCACCCGTGTGACGACGGCCGTGCAGGCCGTGGAGGGCATCAACGCCGTCGACGTGGAGCTGGGCGTCATGGACGACGAGCAGCGCAGCGCCATGCGGCAGATGCTGCGCGGCGGCCAGGCGGAGCGCACGATCCCCTTCGCCCAGCCCGGCAACCTGACACGCGTGGTTGCTGTCGCTTCCGGCAAGGGCGGCGTCGGCAAGTCGTCCGTCACCGTGAACCTGGCACTGGCACTGGCCCGCCAGGGTCTCTCGGTCGGCATTCTGGACGCCGACATCTACGGTCACTCCATTCCCGACCTGCTGGGCATCGGTGAGGCCCGCCCCACCGTGGTGGACGACATGATCATGCCGGTTCCCGCGCTGGAGGGCCTCAAGGTCATCAGCGTCGGGATGCTGAAGCCCAGCCGTGACCAAGTGGTGGCCTGGCGCGGACCCATCCTGGACCGTGCGCTCACGCAACTGTTGGCTGACGTCTACTGGGGCGATCTGGACTACCTCCTGCTCGACCTCCCACCCGGCACCGGCGACGTGGCCATGAGCTTGGGACAGAAGATTCCGTCCTCCGAGGTTCTCGTGGTGACCACTCCCCAGCAGGCGGCCTCCGAGGTTGCCGAGCGCGCCGGCACCATGGCACACATCATGGAGCAGCGCGTGATCGGCGTGGTGGAGAACATGAGCTGGCTGGAGAACGTCTGCCCGCACTGCGGCGAATCCCACCGCATGCTCCTCTTCGGCTCCGGTGGCGGCGTCCTGGTGGCTGAGGCACTCACCGACCGCTTCGGCTACGACGTACCCATGCTCGGGCAGATCCCCTTCGACGAGGCGCTGCTGGCGGGCGGCGACCGCGGCGAACCCATCGTCGTCTCCGCGCCCGACCACCCAGCCGCCCAGGCCATGGTGGAACTGGGCCGGCTCATCACGAGCAAAAAGCGCAGCCTCGTGGGAACGCGACTACCGCTGGCCACCAGCTGACACTTTTTCTCTCCGACCCGCGTCTCAGGCGGGGGCTCGACTCCTCTTCGTGAGTCAGGCGCAACGCGCCGGTCTCAAAGGAGTGAGACATGAGAGTTCCATGGGAGAAGGTCCCGGTGGCCGACCGCCGTCGAGCGGCCCGGATGCTGGAGTCCCTGCTGGGCATGCCCTCGAAGAATCGCCGAAGTCTGCGTGAGGCGCACTTCGGCGATGAGGTCATGCCCATTCACAGGCCAGATCTGGACGAGGTGGCCCACTGGGAGTGTTCCTGACCCCGTTGTCGTGGGAGGTGGGCGCCACGGCATCCTCGCCACGGCCACCATCCTCCCGGTAGAGGCCCCACCTGCCCGACCAGTAGGCGTTTCCGCCGGAGGATCCCCCACTGGAATTCTCTCGGCATCCACGAGACCCGGCTGGCCAACTACGCGGCACGCTCCATCGCCTACCGACGCACACCCGCCGTCATCGGGACGGGATGGCTGAGCCATTGCCCCGTGACGGTGACGGGCACGTGTTCTCACGTCAACAACGGGTGGGGCGGTGGCGGCGCGGGTCAGTGGATCAACGCTGGCACCTGGTTCTCAGGAGAGATTTACCGCTGAGCCGTACCGTGCTGACGGGCTGAACATCATGAGGGGTGGGTGCGATCCTGCACAGGGTCACCCCTTCACCCTGCCGTGATGCCAGTGCTTCTCAGG
>JAUNVL010000103.1 GCA_030537675.1 Propionibacteriaceae bacterium
CACTGGACCGCAAGGTCTTCCTGCCCTCCGGTGGATCGCTCGTCATCGACCGCACGGAGGCCATGACGGTCATCGACGTCAACACCGGCCGCTTCACCGGCGCCGGGGGCAACCTTGAGGCCACCGTCACCAGCAACAACCTGGAGGCGGCCGAGGAGGTCGTGCGTCAGCTGCGGCTGCGTGACATCGGCGGCATCATCGTCGTCGACTTCATCGACATGGTGCTCCCGAGCAACCGGGACCTGCTCCTGCGTCGCCTCGTCGAGTGCCTGGGACGTGACCGGACCCGTCATCAGGTGGCCGAGGTCACCAGCCTGGGGCTCGTGCAGCTGACCCGCAAGAAGATCGGCACCGGCCTCGCGGAGGCCTTCACCGAGGAATGCGAGCACTGCCACGGAGACGGCTACAACCGCTTCCTGGAGCCCGTCGACTCGCAGGCACCCTCCGATGGTGGGGACCGTCACAGCCACGGCGGTGGCGGCGGACACAGCGGAGGCAATCGCAGCCGCAGTGGTCGCGGACGTCGCAGCGGCAACGGCCATTCCGGTGGCGGCAGCAATAACGAGAAGAAGTCTGATTGAGCACGAGGGGCGCCCGGTGCTTCGTTTGACCCGGGTGCCCTTTGTCTCGTAGAGTTGTCCATCGGTGCAACTGGCTCCGGCGTCATGTCTGATGCCTTGCACCATCCGACGATCCGGCTCACGCCGGGGTCGTGCCAAAGACTTGAAATAGCTCAGAAGGTAGGTCAGGCGTGTACGCAATCGTGCGCAACGGCGGACGCCAGCACAAGGTTGCTGTTGGCGACATTCTCGACATCGATCTGGTGTCGGATGAGGTCGGCGGTACCGTCAACCTTCAGCCACTGCTCCTCGTCGACGGTGAGAACATCACCTCCGATGCCGATGGACTGGAAAAGGTCTCCGTCTCAGCCGAGGTCATCGGCCTGAAGAAGGGCCCGAAGATCCGGATCATCAAGTACAAGAACAAGACCGGTTACAAGAAGCGCCAGGGTCACCGTCAGCGGTACACCCAGGTCAAGATCACCGGCATCGAAAACTGAGGGGAAACAGACATGGCATCCAAGAAGGGCGCGTCCTCGACGCGTAACGGTCGCGACTCGAACTCCCAGCGTCTCGGCGTGAAGCGTTTCGGCGGCCAGGTCGTCGGCGCGGGCGAGATCCTCGTCCGTCAGCGCGGCACCCACTTCCATCCCGGCGTCGGCGTCGGCCGCGGCGGAGATGACACTCTCTTCGCTCTGGTCCCCGGACAGGTGCAGTTCGGCGTGAGGCGCGGTCGTCGCGTCGTCAACGTCGCTCCCACCGAGGCCTGAGCAGACAGCAGCAAGCAAGAAGGAAGGGCAGCCCGCACGGGCTGCCCTTTCTCGTTTCATCCGGTGTGACATGGCGCGGCTACACCGTTTGCTGATGATTCGTCATCGCAACACAAACCGCCCCACAACAGCAATGAGGAGTGAACATGGCGATCCCGTCTTTCGTGGACCGCGTGAAGTTGTCCGTGCATGCAGGCAACGGCGGCCACGGCTGCACGTCCGTCCTGCGTGAGAAGTTCCGTCCCCTCGGCGGACCCAACGGCGGCAATGGAGGCGACGGCGGTTCTGTGGTGTTCCGCGTCGACGACAGCATGACGACGCTGGTGGAATACCACAGGCAGTCTGTACGCAAGGCCACCAACGGCCAGCCGGGCCGTGGTGACAACCAGCACGGCTCCCGCGGACCCGACATCGTACTGACCGTTCCCAGCGGGACGATCATCACCGATGCCGAGAACGGCATGCTGCTGGCCGACCTCACCGAGCCGGGCCAGGAGTTCATCGCGGCCAACGGTGGCAAGGGTGGCCTCGGGAACGCGGCGCTCGCGTCGGCGTCCCGCAAGGCCCCCGGCTTCGCCCTGCTGGGCGAGGACGGCGAGGAGCGCCAGCTCCAGCTTGAACTCAAGGTGGTGGCCGACGTCGGCCTCGTCGGATTCCCGTCCGCCGGGAAGTCCTCCCTGATTGCAGCCATCTCCCGCGCGCGGCCGAAGGTGGCGGACTACCCCTTCACGACGCTGGTGCCGAACCTGGGGGTGGTGGTGGCCGGGGCCGTGACGTACACCGTCGCGGACGTACCCGGGCTGATCGAAGGCGCTTCCGAGGGCAGGGGCCTGGGCTTCGACTTCCTTCGTCACATCGAACGGTGCCAGGCCATCGTGCACGTCATCGATCTGGGCACCTACGAACCGGGCCGCGACCCGATCACGGACCTCGAGGTCATCGAGGGCGAACTGGCGGCGCATGGCGGTCTCGAGGATCGCATCCGTCTGGTGGCCCTGAACAAGGTCGACCTGCCCGATGGGCCCGGACTGGCCGAGCTGGCCCGTCCCGAGCTCGAGGCGATGGGGCACCGTGTGTTCGAGATCTCGACAAAGACGGGCGAGGGCCTCAACGCGCTGAAGTTCGCGATGGCGGAACTCGTGGCCGCCCGTCGTGCATCACTGCCGGCACCCGCTCCCGTCCAGGTGCTGCGTCCCGCACCGGTGGGCCGCACGCGCAATGAACCACAGTTCGACATCGTCCAGAAGGGCGACGGCGACGGAGGCTTCGTGTGGCGCGTCCGGGGAGCCAAGCCCGAGCGCTGGATCCGCCAGACCGACTTCAACAATGCCGAGGCCGTGGGCTACCTCGCGGACCGTCTCAACCGGATCGGCATCGAGGACAAGCTCCTGGAACTCGGCGCCCGGCCCGGCGACGCCGTCGCGATCGGTGGCGAGGACGCTGTGATCTTCGACTTCGCCCCTCAGGTGGACATCGGTGCAGAGATCATGTCGCGCCGCGGCGAGGACGACCGGATGGACATGGAGCGGCCCTCGGTCACGAGGCGTCGACAGATGGACGCGGAGTACCACGAGGCCAAGCGGGCCGTGGACCTTGCCACCCACGGGTACACGACGGGGGATGCGCCCACAGATGCGCAGTGAGATTGCCGACGCCGACCGTCTCGTGGTCAAGGTGGGCTCCTCGTCCCTGACCACTCCTGACGGCGGCTTCGACCTGGACCGCGTCAGGCAACTGGCCGCCGCGCTCTCGGAACTGCAGAAGTCGGGCAGGCGCGTGGTGCTGGTCACCTCCGGTGCGATCGCGGCAGCCCTGGCCCCGCTGGGGCTGCGCAGGCGGCCGCGTGACCTGGAGACCCAACAGGCCGCGGCAGCCGTCGGGCAGGGGTTGCTCATCCGTCATTACACCGAGGCGTTCGCCGAACACGGTGTCTTGGTCGCGCAACTGCTGCTCACCGTCGAGGACGTGCTGCGTCCCACCACCTACCGGAATGCGCTCGACACGATGTCGCGGTTGTTCCGGTTCGGCGTGGTGCCCATCATCAACGAGAACGACACGGTTGCCACGCACGAGATCCGCTTCGGTGACAACGATCGTCTGGCCGCGCTGGTGGCCCATCTGGTGCGGGCTGACGCGCTCTTCCTGTTCAGCGACGTGGAAGGCCTCTACACGGCTCATCCCAGCGAACCCGGGAGCGAGCTCATCCGACACGTGCCGGACATCCAGGCGCTGGACGTCGACACCTCCAGGGTGGGCTCCAAGGTGGGAACCGGCGGGATGGCCACCAAGCTGGAGGCCGCGCAGATTGCGGCTCAGGCCGGTATCCACGTGGTGCTCACGCACGCCGACAACCTGGTCCCCGCTCTGGCGGGGGAGGAGGTGGGAACCCTGTTCTCGCCCGTCGGCAAGCGGCGCCCCCGACGGCTGTTGTGGCTCGCGCACGCCGCCGAGACCCGGGGACGGCTGCACGTCGATACCGGCGCGCGGCACGCGCTGGTCACCACGCACGCGTCGCTGCTGGCGGCCGGGGTGGTCAGCCTCGAAGGAGTCTTCAGCGAGGGCGAGCCCGTGGACATCGTGGGCCCGGACAACGAACCATTCGCACGCGGCTTCGTCGGCTACGGATCAGAGGCACTTGCCGGGATGCTCGGACACCACGGGGACCAGCGACAGAGCCTGCGCCCCGTGGTGCACCGGGATCAGTTCATCGATCTGTAACCATGAGCTCAGTTGCCCGTGTTGGGCAGCGACGGGGCGGGCTTGGTGGTGGCACTCGGCGTCGGGGCGGTGCTGGCGCTGGGCGTGGCGGACACCGACGGTGACGGGCTGGGCGCAGGCTCCACATCGGCCAACAGCTTCGCCGGGGTGACCAGCGGCAGACTGCTCACATCCTGGGAGTAGGTGTGCATGAGGCGCCAGGCCTCGATGCTGCCGGCGACGGGCTTGGACTCTGCGCCACCCACCAGGTAGAACTCCCACGCCTTCAGTGCGTCGTCGGTGTGCGCGTAGGCCCACCAGTCCTCCTCACCACGCGGAGCAGGCTTGCCGTCGATGGTGCTGACGAACCCTCCGGGGGCCACAGCGGTGAAGCCGGCGCTGGCCAACGCCTCGAGTCCGGTGCCGAAGGCGGTGGCGCAGCCCCCTGACACGGTCTCATCGAGTTCGACGTGCACCCAGACGTTGCCTGCCTCCAGGCACGCGGCCGCGGGGCTCGGGTCGGCGGCTGCCGGAAGCAGGGGAATGCTGAAGCCGAGCCCGGCCACGGCCAGGACGGTCAGGGTTGCTCGGGCGCCACGGCGCTGCAGGAGGGACATGAGAGAGACCTTTCGAGTTGTGGCCCCGCCACCCCGATCGGACACGTGTGGCCCGCTGATCGCGACGGAGCTTGCACAGATGGTGCGAGCCCTTCGATCCGACTTCCCCGACGATGGGGGTCACGGTTGCGCGACAGCCCCGGATTTGCACCGGGTTCTCGGGCTTGCTGGGCAATCGTATTGCAAGGCCTGCATCTTTGCGAGACTGGGTCCACCACACCCGAACTCGAACACAGGGGGACCATGCACGCCCAGGCCATCATCTTCGACATGGACGGCACGCTGATGGAGACCGAAGAGCAGTGGGACGTCGTCCGGCGCCAGCTCGCGGCCGACGCCGGCATCACGTGGCCCGAGGAGGCCACCCGCGCCATGATGGGGATGAGCACACCGGAGTGGTCCGAGTACCTCGTCTCCTTCGTCGGACTTCCCTACAGCGCTCCCGAAGCGGCCGAGAAGACCATCGACGCCATGGCGCAGCACCACCGCGAAGGCGTGGAGTTGTTGCCCGGAGCGATCGAGTCAGTGCGTCGCATGGCCGAGCGTTACCCCCTGGCCATCGCCAGCTCCTCCCCTCGACGACTGATCGACGCGGGCGTGGAGGCGATGGGCATCGGTGATCTGCTGTCGGCGACGGTGTCGACGGAGGAGGTGGCGGCCGGCAAGCCCGCACCGGATGGGTTCCTGCGCGCAGCGGAGTTGCTGGGAGTGGATCCGGCAGCCTGTCTGGCCATTGAGGACTCCACCAACGGAGTGCTCTCCGCGTTGGAGGCCGGGATGCAGGTGGTCTGCATTCCCCCCACCTTCCACCCGCCCAGCGACGACGTGCTGGCGCGCACCACGGTGCTCGACTCCCTCGACGAGCTGACGTTCGAGCTCATCGAGGGAATCTGAGCGTCGGGCTCTACAGGCTCCAGTCCACCTGGCGCCCGAGGGTCCCGACGTAGACGTCGCTGCCCTCGTCACCCTGCAGTTCGGCAAGCCGTGCCGCTACGGAGTCCGACTTGGCGAGAATGCCGAGGCGCTCGGTGGTGTCGAAGTGTTCCTTGGCGGTGAAGTCCGCCATGGCGGCCAGCGCGCGCTCCGCGTGGTCGATGTCGGATGTTCGCTGGGACGCCAGCCGCGCGGCGTACCAGTCAGAAGCGAGCACCGATTCGCGCGTGAACTCCTTGCGGAAGGCCGGATCATGCAGGGTGAGGCCGTCCGCGGTGGCGCCGTTGGCCATCACCTCGAGCAGTGCCCTCACCGGAGGGATGGCCATGGCGATCGTGCCGTCGTCGATGTAGGTGGCGGCCACTCGCTGGTGGGTGGTGACGATGGTGCGCATCGCCTCCGCGAACACCTCCATGTCCTGCAGTTCGGGCCTGAGCATCTGCTCCGTGAACACCACGTGCGGGTGCAGGAAGATGCGTCCGAAGTACTTCGAGGCGAACTTCTTCGTCATGCGGTAGCCCAGCCGGCTCGCCAGGACGGTCTCGCCGTCGTGCTCGAAATCCTCGAGAGGCTCCAGGCAGCCCTCGCGAATGAGGGATGCGGCATCTCGTTCGGCGGGTGTCATGCGGGAGAAGACCTCCGGCACCAGCAGGGAGATGTCGTGATCCACCCGGACCAGCGGCCCGATGACGCCTGCGCTGGAGAGCCAGCCGTCGTAACCGGTCAGCGCGAAGGACAGGAACGCAGCGTTCAGGTCGATCACCGACGGCAGCGGGTTGAACGGTCCCTTCGTCATGGCGCCCTCCGACCCGGCGCCGGTGGTCGAGGGGGACTTGCCGGTCATGGAACTGATGAACTCGATCAGCAGTTCCGGAAGGTCCATCCAGTGCAGCGGCGAGTATGAGCAGAGCGGAGGCACGCCGGGCTCGGCAGCGTTGTTCCGGCGACCGGCGGCCACCACGTCGACGCTGTGGGCGATCTGCTTGTTCAGGGGCTCCTTGCGGAACAGGTGGGTGGCCAGGTCTGCGATGGCGGTGGCGCCAGGGTTCGACAGATCGGGCCGCACCTGGAGGTAGCGCGGGTTCTTGGAACGCTGCCCGTTGACGATGCGTGGATGTGCGGATGACACGAAGTACGTGGGCTGCGAATCGTCACCGGCGACAGTGCGTCGAATCAGGTCCTGGATCGGTGGGGAGAACTCGCTGAAGGCGATGGCGTCATCCACCAGATTGCGGGCGTCGTCGCGTGTCAGGGGCTGGAAGTTGGACAGGAACGTGTCACCGGAAGCGACGTCGGCCTCGGTCTGCTTGTCATATCCGCGGTGGATCGCGTCGTCGGGACGCTGGAACAACAGCTGCTCGCAGTTGGTGACGAACTTGCGCGACACGTCCATCCCCGTCACGCTGGGCGGCGCGACGATGCTGGCGGTGATGTCGTCTTCCGTCTGCACCTTGATGGCGGGGTGGAAGTCATGGCGCAGACCGAACAGGCGCCACGAACCATCAGGTTCGAACCCCACGCGGAGCATGTTGACGTGCACCTTTTCGCCGTTGACGCGCAGGGAGGTGCCCTTGCGGCCGTTCACGATGCCCGTGGAGAAGTGGCTTGCCCAGTCATCACCCCACTCCGGCAGGCGGAACCGCTTCACCACGTACAACAGTTCCTTGATGTGGTGGGGGATGGATTCCAGCCAGCTGTTGTACTCATCCGTGTAGTCCGAGCTGGGTGACATCAGCTTGATGACGCTGCCGATGCTGCGCCGCTCCGACAGGATCGGACGGAAATCTTCTGGTTCGCGCGAGGCGTCGACGAACCTGCCCGCGAAATCGTGATTCAGGATGTCCACCACCGCTGCGATGTCGGCGTCGATGTCGGCTACGTAGGCGTTGCCGGAGATGATCGCATCCGTGATGGCCTTGGAGATCTCGGATTTTCCACCTCCGGACACGGTGGCCGGCTTGTGGCAGGTGGTGGCATCGGGGGAGGTGCCCACCAGGGTCCACTTGCTGCCGTCGGTGTCGACGTGGTGAAGGTTGACGAGGTAGCCGTCGGGTCCCACATAGGTGGTCTCTGCGCGCAACTGGAGGCGACCATGCACGCCGTCGAGTTCCCAGGTGACGCTGCCGTCAGCGATGTTGTAAGTGGTCCCCGAGGGCACCAGGACGATCTGACGGTTCTCGCGGTCCAGCGCGTGCCCCATTGGTTGCACACGGAAGCGCTGCGGATCGCGGGCGACGACGTCGGCGAGGCTGTACCCGTTGTCCTTCTCGTGCACGAAGTGGCTGCCCAGGTTGTAGCGCGGGAAGACGGTCGCTCCGCCGGAGTGCTCCTCCTCGACCAGCCCGAAGAGGTTGGCGGAGTAGCTGATCTGCGCCTTGACCTCCTTCTTGCAGTAGCCGAAGTAGTTGTCGGCGATGACGGTGACGATGACGCCGCGCTCATCGCGGGCGCACAGCTTGAAGGCAGTGCCACCGTTGTAGAGCTCCGTCTCGGAGCTCCAGCACATGCCGTCGCGGCGCTGCCGGTCAGTGGCGTCGTCGATGTGGGGAAGGCCGACGTCCTTCTTCCTGAGCTTCGTCAGGTGAGGCGCGAGAACGACGGCTCCGGTGTGACCGGTCCAGGACTCGGGATCCAGGGAGGCGTCGTGCTGGGGGAGGTACGGGTCTCCAGCATTGCCGAAGATCCCCTCCACGAAGTCGAGGTTGGCCATCAGGGTGCCCGGCGCGAAGAACCGCACCTCGAGCGTGCGTTCACGGGTGAACCCCGGCACGGCGGGCACGACGACGGGGCGGAGCTGCAGGGATGCCCAGCACTTGGGAGGATCGGGCTGGCCGGATCCGTAGGGCAGCACCATGGCGTCCGTGGGGGGCTGGAATGCCGCTTCCATGATGCGACCGAAAACCTCACGCGGGACGGCGATCTTGTCATCCTGGATGGGGAGTCCACCCTCGGCGATGTGGAAGACACCCTTGGTGGTGCGGCGATCGTTGGTGGGGTTGTGCAGGACGCCGTTCACCAGGCGGTAACTGGTCAGGTGTTCGGAGGCGAAGGTGTCGCCGTCCATGGGCAGCGACAGGGAGCGTGCCAGACCCGGCTGGTCCAGGACGAAAGTCTGTTTGGGAAGCTTGGGTGCCGTACCCGTGCCGTCGAGGTAGGCATCCAGAAAGGCCTGGATCCGGGAGTCGACGGCGGGGAGCTTGTGGGACAACCGACGCTCGAGTTCGCGCTGTCGCGCGAGGATGGGCTCCACCAACAGGGACCCTGCGCTGTGGCGGGCTTCTTCCGGAATGGGGAGGCCAAGCAGCCCGAGTCGCAGGTTGATTGCAGCATTGTCCGCGAGATTAGCCATGGGTCAACTATCTTCCACCGGCGCGCTGAAAGATAGTTCGGGGCGACTCAACCACGTGGAAGGCGTGTGGTAGCCATCTGGATGCCCGTGCCGTGATCACAGCCCACCCCTCATCGTGCCGATCGGAGACCCACGTCGCTTCGTGGCGGTCAGTGTGCGTCAGGCGACGTCGCGGCCGCCTGGGTCCTGTCCCTGCGCAGGATTCTGACCGTCTTGTAGATGCCGATGAGGCTGAAGATGCTCCAGAGGAATTCCGTCATGAACACTCCGGTGTTGAAGGGTTCGATCACGGAGTAGGTGAGGAATGCGGCACCGAAGAAATTGGCGAACTGGTAGAGGTACGAGGTCGTCTTGAGGTGCCCTGTCTGCATGCCGCCGTAGGCGGACAACAGCAGGATCGATCCGATCACTGACACGACTTGGGACAAGGGCATGTCTCTCGTGACTCCTTGGTTGTTGGTGGACGCCCGGGGCAGTGCCTTGGGCGGAAAGTGGAGCGTACCCCGCTCCGGCAGCCCCGTCGGATCGCCGACGGATACAACGACAACGGCCCGGCCCCCAGAGTGGGGGCCGGGCCGCTGTGGCGTGGTTCACATGTCAGGCGAACCGCACGATGTTGTTGAAGACCCAGTCCTCACCCACGCTGTAGCTC
>JAUNVL010000104.1 GCA_030537675.1 Propionibacteriaceae bacterium
GCACCGCTGGTCGAGTAGCGCTCGGCGAGGAACGAGCCCTGCGCGTGTCGAGACCTCAGACGCCGAAAAGACTTCTCACGAAGCTCCCTGAACAACTGCCACGAAAACGCTCCCCGCACCGCTGGTCGAGCAGCGCTCGGCGAGGAACGAGCCCTGCGCGTGTCGAGACCTCGTGCGTCTGACAAGGATCTCGACACATCGCTGCTCGTACCTCGCGGCGACTACTCGACCACCGGAGGAGTGCCCCACCGCGATTCGTGAGGCGGTCCTGTCGGCGGCAGAACACTGGCGTGCGCCAACCGCTGGCAGCCGCCGCCCACTCCCGGCCGCGTGTCAGCCGTCGATGAACTGGTGCGAGGCGATCTGGGTCAGGGAATCGGTGGTGTACACGTCCACCCCGGCAGGAGCGACCACGTACAGATCAGCGTCGATGGTCATCGCCCTGGCGGTTGCGGCCTGGTTCGTGGGCGACTGCTGGACGGGAAGTTCGCCGAGCAGCGTGAAGCCCATCGTCTCGTCGTAACCGTAGAGCAGGTAGTCAGTGTTGGCCTTCCCCGCGTTGTCATGTGTCGCGACGGCGAACCCGATGAGGCCCCGGTCGGGGTCGACGAAGACGGCTTTGTGGTTGCGCAGAGCCTCGGCGTCGTGGAATGGCACCTTGATCGTCGTGGCCTCCGTGACGTCGAACGGGTCTGCGGTGTCGAACATGGAGAGCTTCATTCCGAGGATCTGACCATCCTCGGAGGCGTCCACGCCGAGTCCGAGCAAACGGCCTTCCGCCCAGGGATGGAGGTAGGTGCTGAAGCCGGGGATCTTCAGGGCGCTCATCACCTTGGGGTCAGCCGGGATGCTGAGGTCCAGCGCGAAGAGCGGGTCGATCTGGCGGTAGCTGACGACGTAGGCGAGTGGGCCCTGGAAACGCACCGATTGGATCTGCTCGTTGACGGCCAACTGCGGCAGTGACCCGACGACGCCCAGTGCGTCATCGAGCACGAACACGGTGGGGTACGTCGCCCAGCCCCCGGCGGCGGTGGTGCCGTCCATGGTGACTGCGACCCTGAGGTGCCCGTCGAAGTGGTCGAGGGCGAACTGGTTCAGTGGCATGCCCGGGATGCTGGCACTGGCCGCGACGGTGATCCCGCCATCGGCAAGTTCGATCCGGACCACGTCGGTCTTCTGGGCCACGTCGCGCAATCCGCTGTCCTGGTCGAGAGTGAACTCGGACGCGGCGGTGGACTGGTATGTGGTGGAGGCCAGGAAGAGGTTGTCGTCGCCCATGTAGGTGATGTCGGCGCGTCCCATCACCGACGCCGTGTCAATGCGCTGCCCACTGGAGAGGTCGATGCTGCTGATCACCTGGAACATGGGCCCCGTCGGACTCGCCGGGATGCTCAGATCGGCGGCGGCCACCGGGGCGACCCCCATCGCGTCGGCGACGGAGGGAACGAACGTCGCCGGATCGTCCGGGTCGACCGCGTCGCGGTCACCGACGGCGTAGTCCGTCACCAGGTAGAGCAGATCGCCTGCCAGGCGCGAGGTCGCGTAGGCGCCGCTTTGGCCAAGACCGGTCACGAAACGCGGCGACGTGGGGTCGCTCACGTCGTAGAGCAGGGCTCTGGTCCGGGATGCGTCGTAGGGCACATACGTCATGGATTCGCTCGCGGGCAGCCCAGAGAGCCGCGGTGTGTACTCCGTGACCAGCACCACGAGTGAATCGCCGTGCAGCATCAGGTCGATCACCGGACCCTGGACGGTGCCGGCCGTGGGCCCGGTCTCCTGCGCTGTCGTGTCGATCCGGGCCACCTCGGTGGTGTCGGCACCCTCAGCCGACACGAGGACAACGTCGTTGCCCGAAGCGGTGAAGATGGTGCGGCCGTCGCTCTTGACGATGTCGCCCTCGTCGATACCGACGACCTGGGTGTTGGTGGTCCAGGTCCCTCCGTCTTCCGTCGCGGTGGACTGGGCAAACTGGAGGTCAGCTGACCGGCCGTCGGCGGCGACGGCGGCTTCACCCCAAACTTCGTACTCGCGCTGAGGGGTTGCCGCGAACGCCTTCTGCACCGCGGCGTACGCCTGGGCATAGTCACCGGGATCGACGGCTGCGCCGGACCCCGGGGCCAGCGGAACAGGAGGATCGGTGAGGTCCCGATCGCCCGGGATCAACGTCGGCAGGATCGCCAGCCCCACCATTGCCACTGCTGCGGCCGCTGCGACGCGTGGCAGCCAGCGGCGGAGACGGAGCGCGGGTGGTGGTGCTGCGGGCTCGGCGTCGAGGGCCTCCAACAGGCGTGCCCTGACCTGCGGGTCGGGTCGCAGTTGGCCTGCGATCTCGGAGAAGATGTCGTCATTCATCCCACAGCCCTCCCAGGAGCTTGTCTCGCATCTGGGCGCGGCCTCGGGAGAGGCGCACCCTTACGGTTCCGGGCTCCACACCGAGCAGATCCGCGATCCGCGCGACGGGGAGATCCTCGAAGTAGAACAGGTACAGCACGCTGCGCTGGCTCTCGGGGAGCGAGCGCAACGCACGAAAGAGCACGTTCTGCTCATCGGTTGCCAGCGTGAAGTCGTCGGCGGCGCTGGCAGTACCGGTGTCGACGTGGTCCGGGGAAAGGGGCACGACCCTCGTCCGCCACGAACTGAGCCGAACCCGCCTTGCGCAGTGCAGAGCGGTGGTGATCAGCCACGCCTTTCGGTGCTCCTCGTCGTTGACTGCCGGGCGGCGGCGGTGGTAGGTGAGGAACACCTCCTGGTACACGTCGTCGGCGTCGCCGCGGCAGGCCGTGTGGGTCACCGCTATGCCGTAGACCATGGACTCGTACCGCTCGACCACCGCGTGCGTGTCGCCGGGGAGCAGACGGGTGGTCGACGGCTTCTCGATCGCTTCAGCGTCCACCGTTTCACCTTCCTCGTGTGCCAGTGGCACCAGGGGCGCCCTTACCCCTTAACTGCGCCGAGGTGCCCGAAAGGTTACAGCCGGGTTCCGCCGGCGTTCGTGTCCACGTCGGCGAAGGACGAGACAGTCCACACTGCTCGACTGATCTGGGGGGACACATCGGACAGAAAGTCTCGAAGCAGCAGTCGGCATTGCCTCCAGAGCGCGGTCAGACGGACCACAGATGCTGGCACGTGTGACGCAAGACGCCTCGCAACGTCGAGTCAACGGACTCACAACACGTAGTCAAACCCACTTGAGACGGTGCCGAAGAAGGGACTTGAATCCTTCTTCAGGATCCCTTCTCCGTAGGAGAAATACGTTGTCATCGGCGTTTGACTACGCTTAACGTCACACTTGTTTTCCCTCAACGTGCACTTAGGGGACCCAGAACGGACTAGAATGTACTTAGATGTTGCACGATAGTTGCACGAAATTGGAGGGCACGTGGCCTCAAGGCGAGGTTTCGGGAGCATACGCAGGCTCCCGTCTAGGAAGTACCAGGCGAGCTATACCGGCCCCGACGGTCGACGGCACACGGCGCCCACGACCTTTGCCGGCAAGATGGATGCCGAGGGCTGGATCGCCATCGAGCGCAGGCTCATCGAACGCGACGCATGGGTCCCGCCGCCATACCGGGAGCAAGCCAGGCTGGACGCCGCAGCTGCCGCCGAGGCCGAGCACCAAGCCGAGTCGATCACAGTCACCCAGTTCATCCACAACTGGCTGCCCACTGTCGAGCTTCGCCCGACCACCCGTCGCGATTACGAGTCGCTGTTGCGCAACCATGTCGCACCCACTTTGGACGAAGTGCCATTGCGGGACCTCACCAAGGCGCGGGTCAAGCGTTGGTGGGATGCTCTGGACCCAGAGAAGCCCCGCGCTCGGTCCAAGGCATTCCAGTTCCTGCACACCGCAATGAACGCTGCGGTGGACCTCGACCTGCTGGCGACCAACCCCGTGACACTGCCGCGTCGGACGCGCATACGCACGAAAACGGCTCGCAGAATTCTCCCACTATCGATGATGGAGCTCGAGGCCCTTGCCGACTCCATGCCCGCTCATTTGAGTGTGGCGGTCCTCATCGGCGGCTGGTGTGGGCTTCGCTATGGCGAACTGGCGGAGTTACGCCGCGGGGACGTGGACCTGCGGACCGGGACGATCCGCGTGGAACGAGGTGTCATCAAGGTTGCCGGCGGCTATCAGGTGGGCCCACCCAAGACCGAGGCCGGGGAGCGGACGGTGCACATTCCCGCCAGCTTGCTGAACGAACTTCGGCAGCACCTGTGTGAATACACCGGACCGGGGCTTGACGAACTTCTGTTCGGGGCACCGAACGGCGGACACCTGCATTCGTCAGTGTTCGCCCGCGCATTCGCCAAGGCTGCGGAATCGATCGGGCGCCCCGACGCCACTCCCCATGTGTTGCGCCACACCCATGCCTCGTTGGCCGCCGACATCAGCGCCCCAACGCCGGTGACCATGCGCCGCCTCGGGCACACGACGGCGAGTATGACCATGCGCTACACCCACGCCATGGCCGACGCCGATCAACGCCTGGCTGTGGAACTCGACGCCGTTCGAACTGCAGGATCCCGAGCATGATCCGGAGCACAGGAAAACAATCATGGCTCCCTGGGAGTTGCGGGTACAGCTCTGGTCCAGGCTGATCCGACGAACGGGCTCGGCCCATGCTTCTTGCCCGCCATGGAACTTCGGATGACATGCCACTGTTGGTCAGTGCCAAGACGACAGGCGAATGGATACTTCTTGGTGGGTCGCGGTTCCGCTGGCTACCGCGATCACCATGTCGTAGGCGTCGTCGTCCGGCGCCTCCAAGACGACGCCATTGAGTCCGTAGAACACCACCAGCGACAGCCACCCAAGGCGCTTGTTCCCGTCGACCAGGGCATGGTTGCCGACCAGGGATTCCAGTAACACGGCAGCCTTGTCATCAAGGGTGGGATACGCATCCCGGCCGAAGACTCTCACGCGAGGGCGGTGGACCGCGGAGTCGAGCAGTCCGACGTCGCGCACGGGGCCAACTCCGAGGTCGTCGGCCAACGACAACACATCTTCGAGCGTGAGGTATTCGATCACTGGCCCAACCGGTCGAGCAAATCGGCGTAGCGTGCCCGAGCTGCGGTGGAAAGTTGCCGCACTGTGTCCTCACGGAGCCGTCGTGCGGCGGCCTCACGGATGGCGCGCACAGTGGCCTCCTGCTTGCTCACCCCTTCTGCTTCGGCGAGCAGGGCAAGAGCCTTTTCGTCTTCGGGGTCCAGCCGGAGCGTCATAGCCATGGTCACGATGATACCACTGTGATATCAAATTTTAGGAACGGTGCCTTTCTGTGAATGGGTTGGCGTGTACCCCTCATCGACGTGGCCCATCAGATGGACGCGAATGCTTACTGTTGCGCTCGTGACGCTGGTGGGCTGTCAGCGACGGGGATGTAACCTCAATCGGCCGTCGTGCCCTCCTGATGTCAGCTTGTTCTGAGTCGTTATGGTCGCGGAGGATCCCAAGAACCGTCGTGGTTGCCTCCGGCGTCGGGCGTTGCCCATCTCCACCACCTTCGGCGACATGGGCGTCAAACTCCGGTTCGGCGTCAACGGGGCAAGCATCACGGACTCCGGTCGGGCTCTCTGCTGGCATGTCCCCCTCGTACGGTGAGTTGGTAGAGGAATCCAGCTGCGTGACAGTCGGCCCGGCGAGGGTGAGGTGGCGGGACAGGCGCCACCACACGGCGGCGGCGGGTTGTTCGACCGGGAGCACTCCGTCGGCAACGACTGCGGCCACAATCTCCGCTACCGGGACACCTGCCTCGTGAAGAACAGAGATCCGACGTGCCAGGACGGCTGCATATGGGTCGTTGCGGATCTCGGGGTGGAGGTCTGCCAGCATGTCCGTCCACGCCTGTGGCGTATCGGTTCGGAGTCGGTCTTCGAGGTGTCGGTGCCACGTCCGTGCCGCGGTGCCGAGCTGGACTTGGCCAAGGGCTCTGCGATCAGTTGCATCGACTCCGGTGGCGGCGCGCCAAACCTCCACGTCCTGAATCAGTGCGGACGTGAGTGGTTGTCCGGGCAGAGCCCATCCCGGCCGGCCCATCTGGCTGGCCGCTTCCCGCACTTTCACGACCGTGGATTCAACCAGCTGTGCTCTCGCGGCCAGGTAGGGGCCCCAGTCGGGGTGCCCGGCCAAGGCTGTGGGGATGGGTGGAAGCCATGGGAGCGGGCCAGCGCCCTGTGGGGTGTTGATCCGCCAGGTCAGGACAGCTGCCGGGTCATCCGCTGATCCCAGTTCCCGAGCCGCAACAGCTGCGCGTAGTTCGAACAGGGGGTCGCGGTCGTCAACAGCGTCCAGGAGCAGGGCGGCACGCAGGGCCGGCCATGCCGGATATGCCGTCAGCCCTTCGACCACGTGGTCGGCTTCCCGGTCCAAGGTGCTCACGGTTGCGGGATCGATGGTCGTTTCGGCGGCGACGTGGAGTGCATCAACGTAGCGGCCGGCAGCATGGCCAAGTCGGATCGCTGGCGCCTGCTGGTCGCGGGTCTCGGTGGTGGCCGAGCGAGCTGCCCCATCCCGGGCGAGCACGCCTTGGAGGACGTCGAGGGCGGTTTCGGGTCGCAGGGTGGTGGGGTGGACAAGGCTGTGTTCATCACCGTCGCCGACGACGGGCACGTAGAGGTGGTTGCCGTGTCGGCCGCGGGTGGCCATGACGTAGAGCTGCTGCCTGGTCTCGGCCCCGGTCAACACACCCCTGGTGACATCCACGGTGAGGCCTTGGGCGGCGTGCACGGTCACGGCGTAGCCCAGCTGCACGTACCTGGCCACATAGTCCTGCGGCAACGTCACTATCAGGCCCGAGTCACAATGCCTGGCCCGCACCACGCCCTGGTGGTTGACGTGCTGGATGATCCAGCGGTCGCCGTTCTTGACCCAGTCCGTCGCCGATGTCGCCAGCCGACGATCATTCAGTTTGGTGATGATGACATCCCCTGCCGAGGCCCAGTTCGCATCCCCCAACCCCACCTCCTCCCCCACCTCCCCCTCCGCTACGTCTGCGAGGCGGTGGGCCCTGGCCCTGCGGTTGAGATCGGTGACCGTGTCGCGGGTGCCCGCCAACATGAGACTGTCCAACCCCGCAGCCCGGTCCTTGGCCCAGTCGGTGAATGCCTGCTCGAGGCTTGATTCCAGGGTGCCGGCATGGATCCGGTCGGTGTCGAGGTAGAACCCCAACGCTTCGGGCCGCCCATCCCGCAACGCCAGCGACGCAGCAGCCTCGGCGGGGTCGTGGAAGCGCAGGAGTTCGTTCAGTTCGACAGCGCCATGGACCTCGGCAATGTCGCGCAGCACTCCACCGGCACTGATCGCCGCCAATTGCTGATCATCCCCCACCAACCTAACCGAGCCACCCCGGCCCACGACATGCCCAATCACGGTGGCCAGAGAGATGGTGTCAGCCATCCCTGCCTCGTCAATGATCACCAACGTGTCCGCCCCGATACCTGCGTTTATGACGCTCCTGTGGGTGTGGTTCAGGTCCCAGACGTACTTGGCGATGGTGGTGGCATCCCCGGTCTGGTCCCGCAACACACTGGCCGCCACCGCAGAGGGCGCCAGTCCCAGGACGGTGCCGCCGCCTTCACGCCACGCATCCGCCAGTACCTTCAATGCGGTGGTCTTCCCCGACCCCGCCGCAGCCAGTGCGAGTTGAACCCTGGCCCCGCTGGTGGCCATCTGCCGCACCAGGTTCGTTTGACCGGCATTGAGGGTGATGCCGTTGGCGGTGGAGGCCAACAGCGCAAGTGAGACCTCCATCTCCCCCACTCGGCGCCCATCGGTTTGTCCGGCGAGCTCGACGATGTCGTTCTCCGCCGAGAGCATGGATGCGGAGGTGTAGAGCTGCGCCCCAGCCACGGTGTACACCGACGCCCCGTCCCCGCGGCGCAACACCGCCGGCTCCGTGATGCCATCACCGCCGGCATCGCCGACCGCTTCACTCAACCGGATCGCCTCCTGCAACAACTGCTCGGTCACCACCTTCGCCGTGTCAGGGGTCGTGACCCGTTCCCGGACGCGCCTGGAGGCCTCGGCACGCAGATGCCACACCTGCCACGTCGCACGGGACCCCTCCACCGCAGCCACCACCTCACGCGCCGTCGCTGACATCCACTCCTTCGTGATCGGCTGGACCAACTGGCTGGGGGTGGTGGCGACCGACACCATGGTGTTGATTCCGTCCTCCCCCACCACCTGCAATGCCTCAATCCGCCACGTGGCGCGCTGCTGGGCCACACTCCTGGGTTCGTGTTTGGCGTCCCGAGTCTCCAGCGTGGCTTGCTGCGCCAACTTGATCGCCTCCACCGGCGTCGGCGGCCGACCATGCTCGCCCTGGAACCTCGCAGCCAACTGCGCCTGACGGGCCACGATCGCCACCCGCCGCGACGACCACCGCTGCAACAACGCAGCCGGCACCCCGACGATCTCTCGCACCGGACACTTCCCGGGCTCCGTGTCGGGACGCTCCCGGAACCGGATGCCGAGCTTGGCGAGGTGGGCTTCGAGTTGGGTGTTGTAGGTCTCACTGACAGCGACTTTGGCTTTGAAGATCAACCTGCCGTCGATGGCCAACCATTTGCCGTCCAGGGTTTGCACCTTGTTCGCGATCGCAACATGGGTATGCAGGTTCGGATCCCCCGCCCTGGAATCCCGGTGCACAAACATCCCCGCCACCAAGCCGGTGACATCGACCTGCCGGACACCATCGGTCCCGCACCGGGTGAACAACGCCCGCTGCTCCAGAAACCGCAACGCATCCGCCACCGCCGCGTTGTGGGCCTCCTCAATCCGGGCCGCCAACCCCACCGGCGCGACCGCCCACAACGCCGACACCGACTTCACCGGCGTGAACGTGAGGTCGAATCCGGCACACGCCGTCGACGGATCCCGCGACAACCGCGCCACCTGAGACGACAACTCCAACCCACTGGGCGACCGGCCGAACCGCTCAACGAACTGCTCCCGGGCAATGTCATTGCGGATCTCAGCCCGCACATCCACCGGCACCTCCACCCCCGGATGAGCGGACTCCCACACGGAGCAACGCAGCGCCACCTCCTTCTGGAACCCTGTTGCCCCGGAGAACACCTTGAACGGTGCCCCCAACCGCGACGCTGCCCGGATCTCCTGCGGCGATGCATCCACCGGCAAGCCCGCCATCCGAGCGGCCATGTTTGGGTGGAAGCCGCCACCGAACAGTGCCTTCATCTGCTCCGCCGACACCTGATCACCAACGGCGACGTCCCCCAACCCCGCCAGCCCACTCCCCCACCAAGTCCCGGGGGTTTCTCCCTTCTCGGAGTAGTATGACGCCAGACTCGCGTGGCCCTTCTCCGTAGAGTCCTGGGCAGCGACCTGCCGGGTCAGGTAGTCATACCCCGACCCAGCAGTCAGCTTGTGCAACGACGCCGTCATACACGAAGACAGCCCACCCAACAGAGGTCACAGTGAAAAAAATCCGCAATGCACCAGGTGTGTGGCACTTCAAGATTTGGGGGTAGGTCCGAGG
>JAUNVL010000105.1 GCA_030537675.1 Propionibacteriaceae bacterium
ATCTACCTCTACATCAACTCCCCGGGTGGCTCGGTGACCGCCGGCATGGCGATCTTCGACACCATGCAGTGGATCAGCAACGACGTGGCCACCGTCGCCATGGGGCTCGCCGCCTCCATGGGGCAGTTCCTGCTCTCGGCAGGCACCCCGGGCAAGCGCTTCGCGCTGCCCCACAGCCGCATCATGATGCACCAGCCCTCCGGCGGACTCGGCGGCACCGCCTCCGACATCCGGATCCAGGCGGAGCAGTCGCTGCACATCAAGAAGACCATGGCTGGTCTGATCGCCGAGCACACGGGCCAGACCGTCGAGCAGATCGGTATCGACTCCGACCGCGACCGCTGGTTCACCGCGGAGCAGGCGCTCGAATACGGCTTCATTGACCACGTGTACGAGCGTGCGTCCCAGATCAACTCGGAGGCTCCGAACCAGTGATGAATCCACTTCCCGCCGGCATCGCCCCGGCCGGTCCCTCGATGGACTATTACATCCCGCAGTGGGAGGAGCGCACCAGCTACGGCGTGCGCCGTGTGGATCCCTACACGAAGCTGTTCGAGGACCGCATCATCTTCCTCGGCACCCCCATTTCCGACGACATCGCCAACGCCGTCATGGCGCAGCTGCTGTGCCTGCAGTCGATGGATGCTGATCGCCAGATCTCCATCTACATCAACTCACCCGGTGGCTCGTTCACGGCGCTGACGGCGATCTACGACACGATGCGCTACATCAAGCCCGAGATCCAGACGGTCTGCCTGGGGCAGGCCGCCTCCGCAGCCGCGTTGATCCTGGCTGCCGGCACGAAGGGCAAGCGTCTGGCGCTGCCCAACTCGCGCATCCTGATCCACCAGCCGGCCACCGAGGGCGGCTACGGCCAGTCCTCCGACCTGGAGATCCAGGCTCGCGAGATCATGCGCATCCGCTCCCTCATGGAGCAGATGCTGGCAGATGACACCGGCCAGAGCGTTGAGCAGGTCAGCCGCGACATCGAGCGCGACAAGTACCTGACCGCCGAGCAGGCCGTCGAGTACGGCATCATCGACGACATCCTGCCGTCGCTGAAGGGCCTCGACAACTGAGTCACGCATCACACCACCCGAACCGGGAGTTACCCCTCGGGGTGACTTCCGGCCGGGTAGTGTGAAGGTCTACGAGCATGGCAAGAAGCGGCAAGCCGGGAGGTGAATCATGGCGCGCATCGGAGAATCCAGCGAACTTTTCAAGTGCAACTTCTGCGGAAAGAGCCAGAAGCAGGTCAAGAAGCTGATCGCAGGTCCGGGTGTCTACATCTGCGACGAGTGCATCGGGCTGTGCAACGAGATCATTGAGGAAGAGTTCCCCGAGACCAGCGACCTTGGTCCCGCCGAGGAACTGCCCAAGCCGCGGGAGATTCGCGACTTCCTCGACGGCTACGTCATCGGCCAGGACTCCGCCAAGAAGGCCCTCAGCGTGGCCGTGTACAACCACTACAAGCGCATCCAGGCCGAGGCTGAAACGCCCCGTCACGGCTCCGAGGCGGAACACGTGGAGGTGGGCAAGTCCAACATCCTGCTCATCGGTCCCACCGGGTGCGGCAAGACGTATCTGGCGCAGACGTTGGCGCGGATGTTGAACGTCCCCTTCGCCATGGCTGATGCCACCGCCCTCACCGAGGCTGGCTACGTCGGCGAGGACGTCGAGAACATCCTGCTGAAGCTCATCCAGGCGGCGGACTTCGACATCAAGAAGGCCGAGACCGGGATCATCTACATCGACGAGATCGACAAGGTGGCCCGCAAGAGCGAGAACCCGTCGATCACCCGTGACGTGTCCGGGGAGGGCGTGCAGCAGGCACTGCTCAAGATCCTCGAGGGGACCATCGCCTCGGTGCCACCGCAGGGTGGCCGCAAGCACCCGCACCAGGACTTCCTGCAGATCGACACCACCAAGGTGCTGTTCATCGTGGGCGGCGCCTTCTCGGGTCTCGAGGAGATCGTCAACACGCGCATCGGCAAGCAGCCGCTGGGATTCAGCAGGCGCTCCGAGACCAAGCAGGACGTCACCGACCCCTTCGCGCTGGTGCGGCCCCAGGACCTCCACAAGTTCGGACTCATCCCCGAGTTCATCGGCCGACTCCCGATGATTTCCAGCGTGACACCGCTGGACCGCGAAGCTCTGGTGCGCATCCTGGTGGAGCCCCGCAACGCGCTCACCAAGCAGTTCACGCGCCTCTTCGAGATGGACGGCGTGCACCTGGAGTTCACACCGGAAGCCGTCGAGGCCATCGCGGACCAGGCACTGGAGCGTGGCACCGGCGCACGCGGCTTGCGCTCGATCCTGGAGGAATTGCTCCTCGAGGTGATGTTCGAGGTGCCCTCCACCGAAGACGTGGCCCAGGTGATCATCAACCGCGAGACGGTGCTGGGCAACACCGGCCCGGAATACGTGCCCCGGGCACAGTTGGCGCGGCGCGACCTCTCTGCCTGAACCCGCTTCTCCCCGGTGGATGCGCTGGGATGGGTTGGGTAGGTTGTGACGCATGACCCGCGGCTATCTCAGGTACCCCCATGTCCATGATGACCAGCTGGTCTTCGTCGCCGACGACGACCTCTGGCTCTCCACGGTGCAGGGCGGGCGCGCCCACCGGCTGACGGCCGACGGCTGTCCACCGCGCAGCCCCCGGTTCTCCCCGGACGGTGCCCGGATTGCCTTCATCAGCGGCGTCCACGGCGGCCTCGACCTGTACGTGGTGGACCTCGACGGCGGACGTCGCCGCCTCACGTGGGTGGGCGCCAGGCGCATGCTCGTCTCCGGCTGGCTGGACGACCAGCACATCCTGCTGGCCTCCGACCATGCCGACGGCAACCGCGCCATGACCAGCCTCTTCTCCGTCTCGCTCGACGGCGACCTGACAAGACTCCCGTGGGGACCGGCCATGGCCGCGGCTGTCCACGCTGATGGGCGCGTGGTGGTGGCCTCCCCGAACTTCCAGGGCCCCGAGCGGTGGAAGCGCTACCGCGGCGGCATGGCAGTCAGGCTGTGGATCTCCGACACCTCCCGCACGACGTGGGAGCGGCTCCTGCCCGAGCAGGAAGCCAGCCTCGCCCTGCCGTCCTGGCTCGGCGACCGGCTGATCTTCACCTCCGACCTCGCCGCCTCCCTGCCCGGCAGCCCCGGCGAACAGGCGCAGGTGTGCTCCACCGACGCCAGCGGCAACGTGCAGCAGCACACGCACCACACCTTCGCCGACGGCTACGTCCGGGATGCCACCACCGACGGCACCAAGGTGGTCTACCACGCCCGCGGCCAGCTCTTCGTGATGGACTCCCTCGACGCCGAGCCACGCCGCATCGACGTGCGAACAGCACTGGGAGCCCCGGAACCGCTGGTCCTCTACCCCACTGACCACCTCGAGTCCGTGGTCCCGGACCACGGCGGCGACGGCTCACTGCTGGAATGGCGCGGCTCCGCCTGGTTCCTGACGCATCGCAGCGGCCCCGCCCGCGCACTCAGCGACCTGCCCGGCGTGCGCATCCGCGAACCCCAGGTGCTCGGCACTTCCGGCCTCGGCATCTGGGCCTCCGACGCCGAGGGCGACGACTGCCTGGAGATCATGTCCCTCGACGGTGACGGGGAGCCCAGGCGCATCGCCCACGGCAAGCTAGGTCGCGTCCTCGGATTGGCCCCCAACACCGAGGGCACGCTGGTGGCCGTGGCCAGTCACGACGGCATCGTGCACGTGGTGGACGTGGCACAGGAGTCGGTCAAGAAGGTGGGACGCTCCAGCGAGGGCGAGGCCACCGGCCTGGTGTTCTCCCCGGATTCGCGGTACCTGGTGTGGCGGGAAGCGGTGGCCAACGAAGGCATGCTCGGGCGGCTCGTCGGATACGACCTGACCGATGACAAGCCCTTCGAACTCACCCGCGGCCAGTTCAACGACTACGCCCCCTCCTTCAGCCACGACGGCAAGTACCTGTACTTCCTCTCCAGCCGCACCATCGACCCCACCTACGACGAGCTGACGTTCGACCTGTCGTTCACCAACACCGTCCGGCCCTTCGTGGTGCCGGCCCGCGCGGAGGACCCGGCACCGTTCGGCCCGTCCGCCGACGGCTGGGCCATCAGCGAGGCTGAGGAGGACGACGCCAAGGCCGCAGCGCCCGGCGAGCCCAAGCCCGAGCCGGAGGCCATCGTCATGGACATGGCCGGCTTCGAGGACAGAATGCTGCCGCTGCCTGTGCCCTCGGGTCGTTACGCGTCACTGCAGGTGACGCGCAACGGTGTCTCGTGGCGTCGGATGTCCGCCTACACCGGCGAACTCGGCTCCGGGAAGGTGCCGGGCGACGAGGCCAAGGATTCGGTGGAGTTCTACGACGTCACCAAGCGGAAGCTCTCAGTGGTGGTGGAGGCGTGTGACAGCGCGCACGTCACCGGCGACGGCAAGCAGATGGTGGTCCGCAACGGCGACGAGGTCTTCGTGCAGTCCGCTGAGTCCAAGCCCGAGCCCGACGAGGACGCGCACATCACCGTCGACCTCGGCCGGCTGCGTCGCAGCATCAGCCCGCGCGACGAGTGGCGCCAGATGTTCGACGAGAACGCCCGCCTCATGCGCGAGCACTACTGGCGCGAAGACATGGACGGCGTCGACTGGGACGCCGTCTGCGCCTCCTACCGGCCCCTGGTGGAGGAACTCGCCACACACGATGACCTCATCGACGTGCTGTGGGAGACCGTGGGGGAATTGAACACCTCCCACGCGTACGTGTTCCCGCCCTCCGACGGCGACGGCCCCGGCACCGGCTGGTTGGGTGCCGAGTTCGGCCGCAACGATGCCGGCGAGGTGGTGATCACCCGCATCATGACGGGTGAGTCCTCCGACCCCAGCGCCCGATCGCCGCTCCGCGCAGCAGGAGTGGGCGCACAGCCCGGCGACGTCGTGGTGGCCGTCGACGGCCGACCCACCGCAGAGGTCCCGGACATCGGTGTACTGCTGCAGGGCGCCGCCGACAAGGTGGTGGAGCTGTCCCTGATGCGCGGTGAGGCCAAGCGCCGCGTGGCCGTGGTGCCCATCCACAGCGAAGCCAGCCTGCACTACCACGAGTGGGTCGCCAGCCGCGCTGCCTACGTGGCCGAGAAGTCGGGCGGGCGCATCGGCTACGTGCACGTGCCGGACATGGCCGCGCACGGCTGGGCGGAGTTCCACCGCCTCATCGAGGCTGCCTCCCGCTGCGACGCCATGATCGCCGACGTCCGCTTCAATGGCGGGGGCCACACCTCGGAGCTGGTCATCGAACGGCTTGCGCGCAAGGTCATCGGCTGGGGCTTCGGACGCCACTTCGACAAGCCTTTCACCTACCCCACCCAGGGCCTCCGCGGGCCCGTGGTGTTCGTCACCAACCCCTACGCGGGCTCCGACGGCGACATCGTCACCGGTGCTGCGCAGAACCTGGACCTCGGCCCCGTCGTGGGGGAGCGCAGCTGGGGCGGCGTCGTCGGCATCGATGGCCGGTTCTCCCTGGTGGACGGCACGGAGGTCACGCAGCCGCGCTACTCCCACGCCTTCGACCTGCAGGGCTTCGGGCTGGAGAACCACGGCACGGACCCGGACATCGTCGTGCCCATGGGGCCTGCCGATTGGGAGTCCGACGACGACGTGCAACTCGACGTCGCCATTTCCGAGGCTTTGCGACGTCTGGAGGACAAGCCCGCAGCGGCGCCGCCGGCAATACCTGAGGCACGCGTCTGATCGAGCCCCCGCACACACCACGACGAAGGAGCCCCATGGCCGCGACTGATCACACCAGGGCTGTGGGACACAACTGGGCGGGCAACGTCACCTACGGTGCTCACCGACTCGTGGAACCCCGGAGCCTAGGGGAACTGGCTGAACTGGTCGCTGCGGAACCCCGCGTGAAGGTGCTGGGGAGTCGGCACTCGTTCAACCACCTCGCCGACACCGACGGGGTGCTGGTGTCCCTGGCGTCGATGGCGGGGGATGCCGAAGTGCGACGCGTCGATGACGGGACCATTCGCGTGCCGGCCGGCATCCGCTACGGCGACCTCGTGCCCATCCTCCAGCGCTGGAACGTGGCGCTGGCGAACCTGGCCTCCCTGCCGCACATCTCCGTGGGCGGCGCCGTCCAGACCGGGACGCACGGCTCGGGCGACCACCTCGGCACGCTGGCCACCCAGGTCTCCGCGGTCGAGATGGTCACCGGTACCGGCGGCCACCTGCGGCTCGAGCGGGGACAGCACGACTTCGACGGTGCCGTGGTCGGGTTGGGTGCCCTCGGCGTGGTGACGCACCTTGAACTCGACGTGGAGCCAGCCTTCGACGTGGCGCAGACCGTGTGGGAAGGCGTCGAGTGGGACGACGTCCTGACTGACCTGGACGCCGTGACCTCCGCCGGGGACAGCGTCAGCATCTTCACCACGTGGCAGGATGCCGACGCCATCGACATGGTGTGGGTCAAGTCCCGCTCCACACGTCCCCCGACCACGCTGTCTCTGCCCGGTGCGCGCCCCGCGGACGGTGAGCGTCACCCCATCCCCGGAATCGACCCCGCACCCTGCACACTGCAGCGGGGCGTTCCCGGTCCGTGGTTCGACCGGTTGCCGCACTTCCGCCTCGCATTCACGCCGTCAGTGGGGGACGAACTGCAGAGCGAGTACCTCGTTCCCCGCACGGATGCAGTGGCTGCCGTCGAGGCGGTGCGCAGCTTGGCACGCGTGATTGCCCCGCTCCTGCACGTCAGCGAGGTGCGGACCATGGCTGGGGATGACTTCTGGCTTTCCCCGGCCACCGGGTCGCCCACGGTGGCCATCCACTTCACGTGGAAGCCGGACGAGGAGGCAGTACGCGGACTCCTACCGCGCATCGAGGCGGCGCTGCCACACAGTGCCAGACCGCACTGGGGAAAGATCTCCACGATGGCGCCGCAGAAGATTGCAGCACGGTATCCGCGATGGGACGACTTCGCTGCGTTGCGTTCCCACCTGGACCCGGAGCGTCGGTTCACCAATGCGCATCTCTCGCGCCTGGGACTGTGAGGGAAACTCAGTGATCCGGGTGGCGGGTAGTGCTAGGAGCAGGCACACCTGCTCCTGAGCAGCGCTCCTGATCAGAGCGGGGCAACCCCTCGTCAGCTGCCGGTGGATGGGCATACGCTGTGCGTGACATTCCAGTACTTCACCCCCATGAACGTCGTCGCTGTCTGACGCCTGTGCGGAGTGGACGGCTGGGCTTACACAGGCGTGAGGAGCAACACAGTGGGTTCAATCGAGACGACGACGTCGAGGCGACGTCGCTTTGGCGTGGGGAAGCGAGCAGTGGCGGTGGCGGCGGCGGTCATCATCGCCGTGACCGGCACGCTTCCCGCACTACAGGAGGCGAATGCCTTGGACAACGGACTGGCGCTGACACCGCCCATGGGCTGGAACAGCTGGAACCAGACGCGCTGCACCGCTGGTGTGCAGGGCGGTACCGGACTGACGGAGGACAAGGTCAAGGCGGCTGCGGACGCCATGGCCTCCAACGGCATGAAGGAGGCCGGCTACGAGTACGTGGTGGTCGACGACTGCTACCAGGGTGGCCGCGGCGCCGACGGCAAGCTGTTCTCGAACCCCGACACCTTCCCCAGCGGTATGAAGGCACTGGGTGACTACATCCACTCCAAGGGCCTGAAGTTCGGCATCTACGCCGTTCCCGGTGAGGAAACCTGCGCCAACTACTGGGACCAGTACCCCATCTACGGTCTCGGCAGCTACGGTCACGAACAGGTCGACGCCGAGACCTTCGAGGAGTGGGGCGTCGACTACCTGAAGTACGACTGGTGCCGCGCCGACGTGAAGCCGGGCAACATCAATAAGATCGACACGTTCAACATCATGCGCGACGAGCTCAAGAAGCTTGACCGCGACATCGTCTATGCCATCTCCGAGTACGGCGACGACAACCCCTGGGAGTGGGGTGCCGAGACCGCGAACCTGTGGCGCACCACCCACGACATCAACTCCAACTGGGGTTCGGTTTCCACCATCATCAACGGTCAGGCCGACCTCTGGCAGTACTCCAAGCCCGGCGCCTGGAACGACCCCGACATGCTGCAGGTGGGCAACGGCATCTTCAAGACCGATGAGGTGGCCAACCGTGCCCACGTGGGCATGTGGGCCATGCTGGCCGCGCCCCTGTTTGTCGGCACGAGCATCCCCGACCTGAGTCCGGAGCTCATCGCCACCCTGACCAACCCCGACCTCGTCGCCATCGACCAGGACCCGCTGGGCAAGCAGGCCAAGCGCCTGTCGAACGATGCCGGCGCACAGGTGTGGGCACGCCCCCTCAAGGACAACAAGATTGCCGTCGCCCTGTACAACAACACGGGTGGCGCCAAGACGGTCAGCACCACCGTCGCCGCCGTCGGTGGTACCGGGATCCAGACCGTTCGCTCCGTGTGGGAGAAGAAGAACGTGATGAACACCGCCGGCGCGCTGTCAGCGTCGGTTCCGGCACGCGGCACGGTCATCTACATCCTGACCCCCGGCCAGGACCCCACCCTGCCGACGGCACCTGAGCTGGAGGGCTCGGTCAGCATTGCGGCCGGTACCACGAAGGACGCCACGTTCACGGTGTCCAACCCCGGCAACGCATCCATGACCGATGTCAAGGTGACGTTCGGGACCGCCACCGGCGTGACGCTCCCCACCACGGCGCAGAATCTCGGCACCATTGCAGGCAACTCGTCCAAGGACCTGACCGTCAGCATCACTACTGCGGCGAATGCGCAGGGTTCCATCACCGTGCCCGCCACCATCACCTACAACGGTGACAAGAGCGCCACGGGCAGCATCACCATCAAGGTGCCGCTGGGTGAGAAGGCCTACGTGTCCGATCTCACGTGGATCAACTCGTCGAATGGCTGGGGACCTGTGGAACGGGACCAGGCAAACGGCGACAACCAGGCCAATGATGGTCCCAAGATCAAGCTCGGTGGGGTGACCTACGAGAAGGGCATCGGTACCAATCCCACGGCCAAGCTCAGCTTCGACGTGGGCGCCCAGTGCACCGCGCTGAAGGCAACCATCGGTATTGACGACGACGTGATCCCGCGCGCCGCCAAGGACAACGTGACTCCGCGCAGCACTTTCGAGGTGTTCGTGGATGGTGTGTCAAAGTACAACTACACGTTCACCATGGGCACGGATGCACCCAAGCCCATCGAGGTGGACATCACGGGTGGCAAGGTCATCGAGATGCGCAACAACCTCGTCGGAACGGCCTCGAGCGCCGCGTGGCACGCCTGGGCGGACTGGGCTGACGCCCACCTCGTCTGTGGTGTGACGGAGCCCACCACGACTCCCACCACAACCGCCACCACGACTCCTTCCGCCACCGCCATCCCGACGGTGACGGTCACCGCCACCGTCACGGAGACGGCAACTTCCACGGCCACCGCCACCACGACGGCCACGGCAACCGAGACCGCCACGGAGACCGCC
>JAUNVL010000106.1 GCA_030537675.1 Propionibacteriaceae bacterium
TGATGCCGAGATCGGCGAACGTCTGTTCGCCCGGCTGTTCTTGATCGCTCAGCGTAAAACCTTTATTCGGGCCGGCCCGGGACAAATGCCCTCACAGGTGGCGGGGATTCGGCGCATGGCGCCGCGCGTGGCTTTCCCACGTCCACCGGTGATTGTACTCCACGCTGGGCGAAATGCCTCAGAAGGCTCCGAAACCGACTGCGCGAACGTCCGAGGAACCGAGGTCCAGGTAGGCAACCTTGGAGGCGGGGACGATCACCCGACGGCCTTCCTTGTCGCTCAGCTCGAACAGCGAGTTGTCGGCGACGGCTCGGTTCAGCTTCTCAACGACCTCGTCTGCACTCACCTCGGTGCGCAGGGTCACTTCACGTGCCACGTCGCTGATGCCAATTCGTACGTCCATCGTCAACCTCAATCTTGATCAAGTACCTGCGAACCACCCACGATAGCGCGCTGGATCAGTGGGTCTCGTGGCGAGCGACGGCTGCGGTGATGTTGTCGCGGCCACCCTGGAGTTTTGCCCACTCCACCAACGCCTCGACGATGGCGGCAGGACTGGCATCCTCGGTAAGAATGCTGGCGAAGACTTCATAGATCTCACCGGGTGAGCTCGCGTAGTTCCAGAGCCCATCGCTGCAGACCAGCAGCCAGCCGTTCCCGGTGGGGGAGAGCATGGTGACTGAGGGAGTCACGTCCGTGGAGTCGCGGCCCAACCATTTGGTGAGCGAGTGCGCCTGGCTCGATGTCTCCGCTTCGGCGCGCGACATTCCGAGCATGATGCGGGCCTGGGCCATGGAGTCATCGGTGGTCAGCAGTTGGCAGGACTGGTCGTCGCCAATCCAGTAGGCCCGTGAATCACCGACGCTGCCCACCGCTATCTGATGAGGTTGCACCACGGCCGCCACCAGGGTGCAGGCCGACGGTTCGCCGCCCCGCGCTGCCGCGAACACAGCGTCATTGGCGACGGAGAAAGCCTGGACCAGGGCGATGTTGAGGGCTGCGTCGGTCTTGAATGTCTCGGTGAGGTGTGCGCATGCGGCCTCGCTGGCTGCCACGGAGGCCACTTCAGCCCCGAGCGCCGTGCTGACACCGTCGGCGATGACGATGACCGCGACCCGCTCAGGCTCCGTCCTCGCGGCCAGTGACAGTGCGTCCTGGTTGGTGAGGTGTTTGAGTCCGATGTCGCTGCATCCGGCAACCCACGGCGCCGGAGTACGGACGTAATGGGAGCGTTCGCTGCGATCGGCCCGGCCTTCTGGGGCAGTCATGGGGGTCCTTCGGGCTCAGGGTGGGAGCGTGCGGGAATGCAACAGGGGGACCGGCGAACCGGACCCCCTGCTGCAACTAGTCGTTCGGTTACTCAGATGGGACGGACGTGATCCGCCTGCATCCCCTTCTGGCCCTGGACGATGTCGAACTCCACGCGCTGGTTTTCTTCCAACGAACGGAAGCCACTGGAGTCAATGGACTTCCAGTGTACGAATACGTCTTCACTCTCGCCGCCGTCCACGGCGATGAAACCGTAACCCTTTTCGGCGTTGAACCACTTGACGGTTCCTTGTGCCATTACTGATTCTCCTCTTGAAACTCCCCGACGCACCTCGCGCCACGGGCTCGCCACCCGCCCAAGCGGGGATCCAAGTGTCAACGTTGCGTAGGTTGCGCGGCCGATGTCCTGGTGGCGATGCACCAACTCTTGCACACCAAGTGGGTCAAATGCACACGGTGCCGCGATTTGGGCACCTCAATGGTGAAAGTGTCGGTGCTGGCTGGTTGCATGGGGCCTGTGAACGTGACGACTGCGAACGGGTGGAGGCTGGTACGTCCACGGCCCGTGGAGGTGCCAGCACTGGTCCCGGGGCAGCGGGAAGCAGCCGTCCCGGGCCCAGGTGTCCGTCTGGTGCTGGGAGGGCCGGGTTCCGGCAAGACGCTGACATTGGTGGAATCGGTGGCGGCCCGGCTCGCTGCCGGTGGCTCACTGGAGCGGATCGTGGTGCTCGCGTCGTCACGATCAGCCGCGCAGCTCATCCGACGCGAGATCGCGCGCAGGGTGGACCGGGCACAGGTGTCGCCCAGGGTCACCACCATGCACGGGTTCAGCCTGGGCCTGCTGCGGGACATGGGGGATCCGGAGCAGGATCTCCGCCTGCTGCGCGCCCCTGAACAGGAGTTCCGGATCCGGGAGTTGATGGCTGGGCTGCCGGAGGACTTCTGGCCGGCCGACATCCGTGAGGCCGCGCCCACCCGGGCCTTCGCCAGCCAGATGCGCGAACTGCTGTCGCGGGCCAGACACCACGGCCTCGATCCGGTGCTCATGGAGAGGCTCGCACTGGAGAAGGGGGATGCGCTGCTGGCACGTGCGGCCAGGTTCTTCGAGCAATACCTGACGGTCACAGATTTCGAGGGCACGCTGGACTACGCAGAACTGGTCCACCGCACTCGGTTGTTGCTCCTGGAGGAGGACGTCCGGCGCAGCGTCTCCTCGCGCTTCGATGCCGTCGTGGCCGACGACGTGCAGGAACTGGACCCTGCGCAGGCCCGCCTGCTGGCGGACCTTGCCCACCTGGGTGTCCCCGTGCATGCTTTCGCAGATCCGCAGCAGCGCACGAACTCCTTTCGTGGCGCCACCGGCGATGCTCCCGGGATACTGACGGCGGTGCCGGGGGCCACGACGTGGCATCTGCGCGACGGTTTCCGCAATTCCTCGTCGGTGCGCGGCGCCCTCGACGTCCTGTGTCAGCGTTTGGATGCTGCGGGAGCACCCATGCCACCCACTCCCGCACCCGGTGCCCCGGGGCTGGTCACGTGCCGCACCTACGACGACGAGCCCTCCGAGCTGGCACATGTGGCCCAACAACTTCGGCACGCTGTGCTGACCGATGGCCTCGACTGGTCGGAACTGGCCGTGATTGTCCGCTCCGGGCGCACCCAGCTCCCGGTGATGGCGCGTGAGTTCAGCCGCTACGGCGTCCCGGTGGAGGTGGCGGGTGACGAAGTGCCGCTCGCTGG
The DNA here is from genome assembly GCA_030537675.1 of Propionibacteriaceae bacterium. Taxonomy (GTDB): domain Bacteria; phylum Actinomycetota; class Actinomycetes; order Propionibacteriales; family Propionibacteriaceae; genus Arachnia. Next base: position 3,010 of record JAUNVL010000106.1, read on the forward strand.
GCAGATGGCGGTGCAGGTTCTCCTGCTGGGACTCGCCACTGCCGCCAACGGTGGACGTCCGGACCCTGACCAGACCCACAGGCTGTTCACCTCCCCGCTGTGTGGGATGGACAGCATCGCCATCCGACGCCTCGGCAGGGCGCTTCGGGCAGCCCACCCGGATGCTGGACATTCCTCCCAGCTCCTGGGTCGCTGCCTGTCCGAACCGGAGCTCCTTGACGGAGTCGGCGGGGATGAGGCGGATCTCGTACGGTCACTGGCAGATCTGTTGCGGGGCTCAGCGGCTCTCCTCGAAGCGGCTCAGCCTGCACAGGAGGCGCTGTGGGCACTCTGGGACGGCACGCCATGGCCTGAGCAACTCAGACGCGCTGCCCTGGGTGGCTCGCGCCGTGCGAACCACGACCTGGATGCGGTGGTGGAGTTGTTTGACCTCGCTGCCCGCCGGGACGACCTGTTGGGCAGGGCCGGCGCACGCGCCTTCGCTGCCGAGATCGCTGGCCAGGACATCCCCGCGGACACGGGACGGGAACTGGACCTCGTGGGGCGCGGTGTCCGACTGCTGACCGCGCATCGTGCCCACGGCGGGCAGTGGCGTCGTGTCTGGGTGGTGGGTGTCAATGAAGGGCGATGGCCACAGCTGGCGCGAAGGGGTCTGCTCCTCGATCCTCGGCGATTGTCAGCGGAGGCCATCCACTCCTCCGAGGTCGCGGGACAACTGGGCGATGAGCGCCGGTTGTTCCACGTCGCCTGCAGCAGGGCGGTGGAGCAGTTGCATGTCAGCGCGGCGCAAGGGGTGGAGGGGGAGTCCGGTAGGGCGTCGAGGTTCCTGCACGAACTGGGCATCGAGCCGGAGCGCGTTCATGGTCGGCCGCACCAGAGGCTGACGGCTGCCTCACTGGTGGCAGACCTGCGGCAGGTGGCCACGGATCCCACCCGTCCCGAATCCATCCGTCGGGCCGCAGCGCTGCGCCTGGCCAGGTTGGGGGCCGTGGAGGACGCTGATGGCTTCAGGCCGTTCACGGCTGCCGATCCCCACACCTGGTGGGGGTTGCGGGAAACCTCGGGCGCGGCGGCGCCCCTCCCGGAGACCATCCGGCTGTCCGGGTCCCGGCTGGGGGCGCTCCTTGCGTGCCCACGCCACTGGTTCCTCTCCTCCAGGGTGGGCGCCGAGGCAGGTCGGGCCACCCGTGCATCCCTCGGCGACGTCGTCCACATCCTGGCGCAACAGGCCGCGAAGCACGGACTGGGAATCGAGGAGGTCACCGGCGAGCTCGACAAGGTGTGGCACAAGGTGCCCTTCGAGGCGGAGTGGCTCTCCGCCAGCGAACGCGTCGCGATCGAGGGGGCGCTGGGACGATTTTGTGAGTGGAATGAGACGAATCCCCACGAACTGCTGGGTGTGGAGGAGAAGTTCTCCGTCGCGCTGGAAGTGCAGGGCAGGTCCGTGGAACTGAACGGCACCGTCGACCGGCTGGAACTCGTGGACGGCCGCTTGAAGGTGGTGGACATCAAGACGGGGAAACACATGCCGGAGAACAAGGACATGCCCGGTTTTGAGCAACTGGGGGTCTACCAGCTGGCGGCGCAGTTGGGAGCCTTCGAACACCTGGCGCCCGGGGTGCGGCAAGTGGCGCCGCCCGCACTCCTCTTCCTTCGGCACGGGGAAACCCTCCCGGAAGTCCGGGAACAGGCCTCCATCGACGATGTTCCTGCACCTGAGGGGGAGCTGGTGGTCGGACCCACGTGGGTGCACGACAAGCTGGCGGAAGCGGTCGCCATCATCGATTCCGGTGAGTACGACGCACGCGAATGCAGCATGTGCAGGTTCTGTCAGTTCGCCGATTCCTGCCCCGCCCTGCATCCCAGCAAGAATGAGGTGGGCACATGAGGTTGCTCAAGGATCGCGACGAACTCTGTGACGTGCTCGGTGTGCCATTCTCGGACGAGCAACTGGACGCCATCACGGCTCCCCTGTCACCCGCCGTCATCATTGCAGGTGCCGGCACGGGCAAGACGACGGTGATGGCCGCCCGCGTCGTATGGCTCGTGGGCACTGGTCAGGTCCGTCCCGAGGAGGTGTTGGGCCTCACCTTCACCCGCAAGGCCGCAGCAGAGTTGGCCGGGCGGGTGGCCACCGCTTTGGAGAATGCGGGCGTCCTGAGCGGTGGTGACACCGAGGGCGCCGAGCTGATCCTCACCTATGACTCGTTCGCCGCCAGGATCGTCTCCGAGTTCGGCATGCGGATCGGGCTGGACACCGACCCGGTCATGCTGACGGGTGCTTCCCGCTACAGGCTGGCTGCCCGTGCCGTCGCCGCCGCACCAGGACCCTTCCACAGCATCAGCCGACTCGGGCACGCCAGCATTCCGGAGCGGGTGTTGGAACTCGACGCCCAGATGCAGTCACACCTGGTGGAGCCGGACGACGTTGTCGAGTTCACGCGCAGGGCCTCCGCACGCTTCGAGGCGGCCCCGTTGTGGCGTGGCAAGAAATTCGCCGCGGTCGCGGCTTCTCTGGCTGCACTCCAGGAGAGGCTGGAACTGCTTGAGCTGGTCTCCGACTACCAGAAATTGAAGAAGGAACTCGGTCTGGTGGAGTACGCCGACCAGTTGCGCCGGTCCGTGCAGCTGGCCCGCGCAGCGCCGGCCGTGGGTGCGGTCATGCGCTCGCGATTCAAGGTGGTGCTGCTGGATGAGTACCAGGACACCTCCGCAGCCCAGGCGATCCTCCTGCGCACACTGTTCTCCGGTGAGGAGCCGAGCATGGGCAGGGGGTTCCCTGTGACGGCCGTCGGGGATCCCCATCAGGCCATCTACGGGTGGAGGGGGGCAGCAGCAAACAACATCCTCGACTTCCCGCACCTGTTCCCTCTGGTGGACGGCACCAACGCCCCCAGACTCACGTTGCGCACGAATCGGCGCAGCGGGCAACGGATCCTCGACGTCGGAAACGACATTGCGGGCGAGGCCGACGACGCGGACGGCGTCCTCCTCGTGGCACCGGAGGGCACGCCGCCGGGACTGGTGGAGGCAAAGCGCTTCAGCACGCAGGAGGAGGAGCTGGACTGGCTGGCCGAGGAGGTGCTGCAACAGCGTTCAGAGGGCAGGCCCTGGCCGGAGATTGCGGTGCTGGTCCGCCGCAACCGCACCCTTGCCGAGGTGTTCGAGGCGTTCCGGGACAAGGACATCCCCACGGAAATCGTGGGTCTTGGTGGACTCCTCCACCTGCCGGAGGTCGCACCCATCGTCGCGACACTGCGTGTGCTGGACGACGTGGCGGCCAACCCCGAGGTTGCGGCGCTGCTGTCGGGGCCCCGGTGGCGGTTGGGACTGGCGGATCTCGAGGCACTGGGCCGTCGGGCACGGGAACTGGCTGGCACCACGCGCCCAGGGGATCCTTCCGCTGAGCTGGTCGAACAACTGGCGCATGTGGTGACCGAGTCTGACCCCGCTGAGGTGGCGTCCCTGCTCGACGCGGTCAACAACCCGGGGGAGGCACCACTGAGCCCGGCTGGCCGTGCACGTGTCGTCGAGTTCGGGGCAGAACTGGCCGAGCTCCGGCGCCACACCCATGAACCTGTTGCTGAACTCCTGCGCCGAGTCGTCTCCCGACTGGGACTGGAGGTGGAGCTGCTGGCCCGGGATGGCGGCGACACCTCACAACTGGCGCGGTTCACCACCGCCGTCAGCGACTACGTGGACGTTGACGGGGACGGGAGCCTCTCCGGCCTGCTGGCGTGGTTGGAGGCCGAAGAGGATCACGGCGTGGGTTTGGAACAGGCAGTCCCGAGCGATGAGGACTCGGTGAAACTCCTGACCATCCACCGAGCCAAGGGCCTGGAATGGCACACCGTGTTCCTCCCAGCGCTGGGCGACGGTTATTTCCCCGCGAGCGATCGCGGGGGAATCTGGCCCACCCGAGCTGCCAGCCTGCCGTCGCCGCTGCGTGGCGACGCGCAGGGCATCCCGCAGCTGGGTGAGTACACCAAGAAGGGGATCGACTCCTACAAGGCGGATTCCAGGGCTGACCACCGTGCTTCGGAGGATCGCCTCGCCTACGTTGCAGTGACGAGGGCCAAACGGCTTCTGGTGGCCAGCATGCATGCCTGGCCGCCCGGGCTGAAGAACCAACGCAAGGCGTCCAGCTACTTCACGACGATCGAGGTGGCCAGCAACCGTGGCCCGATGTCATCCGCACACGACGTGCCGTCGTCCAATCCTGTACCCGCCGCAGAGGTCACCGCACACTGGCCTCTCCAACTGGATCCCGCCGTGATGGCCGAACGGCGAGTGGCCGCCAACCTCGTGGCCGAGGCGGGACGCTTGGTTGGGGCGGGGACGTCCGGCGAGATGGTGGAGGACTGGGTCTGGCGCTCCGGGACCGCAGGGCCAGACGACGCGACCCTGCTGCAGGGATGGGACGACGACGCGAACCTGCTCATCGAGCAGCATTCCCGACGCCGTGCCCGCAGCGTGGCGCTGCCGGACGGCTTGTCCGCCACAGCGCTGATGTCCATGCGCAGGGACCCGGGGGAGTTCGCACAACAACTGCTGCGTCGCATGCCCCGGCGCCCCTCGGCCGCTGCCACCCTGGGCACGCGGTTCCACGACTGGGTGCAGCGACGCTTCGATGCCACAGCGGCCTTCGAGGAACTGGAATCCCATCGCGGGGCCGAACCGCCAGGATTACGGCGGCTCACCGCTGCCTTCGAGCAGGGACAGTTTGGTAGCCGCGCGCCCCGCGGTGTGGAGGTGCCGTTCCTGCTGCGGTGGGACTCGCAAGTGCTCCGGGGCCGAATCGATGCCGTCTATGACTGGGACGGTGTGGACTTCGATCACCTCGTGGTGGACTGGAAAACCTCCAATCAACCAGCTGACCCCCTGCAGTTGGCGGTCTACCGGCAGGCATGGGCCCAGGCGATGGGCATCGACGTGTCGCGGGTGGGGGCTGGGTTCTACCATGTGTTGGCGGACCGCCTGAGCCTCGTTGAGGCGCCGACGTCACTGATCTGGGACGCGCTGGCGGTTGCGGAGGAGGATTGAGTGAACCACTGGATGGGCAAGTCTGCGCTGGAGCGCAACGTCGGAGCACGCGCCGATGAGGAACTGGATGAGGCCTGGACTGATGCGTTCGTCCTCGAGGTGGACGGGCAGGGGCGGTTCTCGGCGAAGGATGCACTGCCTGTTGACCTGAAGGACCGAAAGGAGCGAGAGGACGGGGACGTCCTCCTCGGGAGCTTCGACGGACGTGCGTGGTTTGCGCGCCCAGTCCAAGCCATCCCCGAGGGCGCTTCGGCAACATGGCGCGACGTCGACACCCCGTGGCAGGCACCTGTCGCGGCCGCGGTGGCACTGGTGCGTTGGCACGCCATGGCTCCACACTGCGAGAACTGCGGTGCCGTGACGGCACCAGAGGACGGTGGAACCCGACGGCGCTGCCCGGACTGTGGCCAGTTGGCCTTCCCCAGGCAGGACCCGGCAATCATCGTTGCAGTTCTCGATCCATCTGACCGGTTGCTGCTCGCGTCCCAGCGGGCCTGGCCCTCGGACAGGGTCTCCGTGATCGCCGGCTTCGTGGAGGCGGGGGAGTCGTTGGAGCAGGCGTGCTGGAGGGAGGTGGCGGAAGAGGTGGGAGTCACATTGGAAGCCACCGCCTACGTGTCCTCGCAGCCGTGGCCCATGCCGAGGTCTCTGATGCTCGGATTCGTCGCAACGACGAGGCAGGACACCGTGGAACCGGACGGCGACGAGATCGCCTGGGGCAAGTTCTGGACGCGGGCGGAGCTGCGTGAATCCCTGGCAGGGGAGAGCATCCGTCTGCCGGGAACCACGTCAATCGCACGGGACCTCATTGATCGCTGGCTCTGTGGGACACTGGTGAAACCAGAGCCCTTGATCACGAATGGGTAACGGAACGAGCGGCGGGAACAATTCCCAATGGCCGGACGTTGTAGCTTGCGAAGACCAACGAGAGCGAGGCGAGCATGACTGAGACGGCTGTCAATCCCACACTGACCGCCCGGGACCGCTGCGACCGGTGCGGCGCCCAGGCCTACATGCGAGTGATCCTGCGGAGCGGTGGCGAACTCATGTTCTGCGCTCACCACGCCGCAGCACACCGCGAGAAGCTGACGCAGGTTGCGGAGCGAATCCAGGATGAGACGAGCAAACTGCACGGCTGAAACGACCATGAAGGATGGGGACCCACGACCGTGGGTCCCCATCTTTGTGTCCTGGGGGTTCCCAGACCGCCTTGCCCCCTGTCGACCCGAGACCACGGCGAGGTCTGACTCCTGATCGGCCAGTTGTCGAAAGGAGATTCTTTCATTCAACCGCTCATCTGTTCGAAAATTGTCGGTGGTGTTCCGTAGAGTTTGT
>JAUNVL010000107.1 GCA_030537675.1 Propionibacteriaceae bacterium
GACGCCCGCCTCAACGGCCGACGCCCGTCGAATTCGGCGGGCGTCGAGCGTTGGGACGGGCGTTGAGAGGGAGGGCGGGCGTTACTCGGTGGACGACGTCAGCGAACGGTTCGGTTCACTGCGCTCAGGATGGCCTTCATGGATGCGCTCGTGATGCTGGGATCAACACCGACGCCCCACAGGACCTGGGCATCCTCGCCCTCGCCCACCTCGCACTCCACGTAGGCGGCGGCCTTCGCGTCGTCGCCGGATTCCAGTGCGTGCTCGCTGTAGTCCAGCACGGTGACGCGGACGCCTGTCTCAGCCAGCGCGTCGACGAATGCTGACACCGGGCCATTGCCCTCTCCGGAGAGTTCGATGTCCTTGCCGTCGGGGTCATTGACCACGGCATTGATTTCGTAGCGGCCATTCTGCGACGACGAACCCGACGAGGTCAGTGCCCAGGCGCCCTCCGACAGGTACTCAGTGGTGAAGATGCCGAAGATCTGCTGCGAGCTGACCTCGCCACCTTCGGACTCGGTGTGGTCCTGCACCACGCGGCTGAACTCCATCTGCAGCCTGCGGGGCAGGTCCATCTTGGCCTCGGACTTCATCAGGTAGGCGATGCCGCCCTTGCCCGACTGCGAGTTGACCCGGATGACTGCCTCATAGTTGCGGCCGACGTCGATGGGGTCGATGGGCAGGTACGGGGCTTCCCATTCCATCTCCGCGACGGTCTTGCCCGCTTCGTCAGCAACGTGCTGCAGGTACTCCAGACCCTTCTTGATGGCGTCCTGGTGGGACCCGGAGAATGCCGTGTACACCAGGTCACCGGAGTACGGATGGCGCGGATGGACGGGCAGCCCTGTGCAGTACTCGACCGTGCGGCGCACGTGGTCGATGTCGGAGAAGTCCAGTTGGGGATCAATGCCCTGGGTGTACAGGTTCAGGGCCAGCGTGACCAGGTCAACGTTGCCGGTGCGCTCGCCGTGGCCGAACAGGCACCCTTCGACGCGGTCTGCTCCAGCCATCTGCCCCAGCTCCGCTGCCGCGACTGCGGTGCCACGGTCGTTGTGGGGATGCAGCGACACGGCCACGTGCTCGCGGCTCTTCACATTGCGGCAGAAGTACTCGATCTGGTCGGCGTACGTGTTGGGCGTGGAACGCTCCACCGTGGCCGGCAGGTTCAGGATGATCTCCCGGTCCGCGCTGGGCTGCCACGTGTCGATGACCGCATCGCAGACCTCAATGGCGAAGTCCGTGGGCGTCTGCGTGAAGATCTCCGGTGAGTACTGGTATCCGAACTCCACGTCGCTCAGGTGCTTGTCGGCGTACTGCATCACCATTTCTGTGCCGCGGGTGGCCATGGCGATGCACTGCTTCTCGTCGATGTTGAACACGACGCGGCGGAACAGTTCTGCGGTGGCGTTGTACATGTGGATGTTGGCGCGCTTGGCCCCGATCAGGGATTCAGCGGTGCGGCTGATCAGGTCCTCACGTGCCTGCGTCAGCACGGAGATGGTGACGTCATCCGGGACGTGGTCGCCCTCGATCAGTTTGCGAACAAAGTCGAAGTCGGTCAGCGAGGCTGACGGGAACCCGATCTCGATCTCCTTGTATCCGACGGCCACCAGCAGATCGAACATCCGCATCTTCCGGGCGGGAGTCATGGGGTCGATCAGGGCCTGGTTGCCGTCGCGCAGATCGGTGGACAGCCAGCGGGGGGCCTTGGTGATCTTCTGGTCGGGCCAGGTGCGATCCGGTACCCGGATCGGCTCGAATGCGCGATACCGCCCCACGGGCATGGAGGTGGGCTGCTGAACAGGCTTGGGCTGGATGCGAGTGGTGAACTGATTCATGGTCTTTGCTTCCTCGGCTGGGATGAAGTAGTCGCCAGACACGGCAGATCCCCGCAGCGAGGAGGCTGGCAGTTCAGGACTGGGCCTCGCTGCGGCGACGGAGGAGCAGAACTCGCGATGCCACGTCTCTGACCCTAACCGTAGGAGGGGTCCTCGGCAAGGACCGTCTCACAAACGCGTGTCGTAGGATTCTCCCGCACCTCAAGGATGGTGTGACGATCTGATTCGGGGGCCACGTGCACCGAGCAATGCCAGGGGATGCCTCGCCAGCAGAACAGGCAGGCGGGGAGGCAAGCCGGCGGAAGCCGGTGACCACGTGGCTGTGGATGGTGCTGGCAGCCCTCAGCGGGATGGATCTGCTCGACTGGGACGGCACCGGCATCGCCAAACCATTGTGGGCGTTCGCCCTTCCCAGCGTGCTGGGGCTCATCGGATTGGTGGCCGCGCTGGTGATCAGGCAGGTCGGTTGGGCGATCGTCTCCCCCGTGTGGGGCCTGGCGCTCGTGCCGCTGCTGATTTTCGTTGTCACCATCATCAGCGGCCCCTGACCGAGGGCTCTAGAAGCCCAGACGGTTCAGGTGCTTGGAGTCGCGCTGCCATTCCTTGAGGACCTTGACGTGCAGGTTCAGGTGCACGGGCGTCCCCAGCAGGCTGTTGATCTGGTGTCTGGCCTGCGTGCCGATCTCCTTGAGCCGTGCGCCACGGTGGCCGATGACGATCCCCTTCTGTGAGTCCCGCTCCACCACCAGGGTGGCGAACACGTCGAGCAGCGGCTTGTCCTCGGGGCGGTCCGCGCGCGGAATCATCTCGTCGATCATCACGGCGATGGAGTGGGGCAACTCATCGCGCACACCCTCCAGCGCCGCTTCACGGATGAGTTCGGCGATCAGGGTTTCCTCCGGTTCGTCGGTGATCTCACCGTCCGGGTAGTACTTGGGACCCTCGGGCAGCAGTCCCATCAGCACGTCGGCCACGACGTCCAACTGGTCGTCGGCGGTGGCCGAGCAGGGCACCACGTCGGCCCACTGGATCCCCAGTTCCTCGCCCAGCTTGGCGATGTCGACGAGGTGGGACAGCACGCGGTCGCGGGAGACCAGGTCCGTCTTGGTGGCCACCGCCATGATCTTGGGCTTGTTCCTGAGCTCCGCGATCTGGGACACGATGTAGCGGTCACCGGGGCCGACACGCTGGTCGCACGGCAGGCACACGCCCACCACATCCACCTCGGACCAGGTTTCGCGGACCAGGTCGTTCAGTCGTTCACCCAGCAACGTGCGGGGGCGGTGCAGTCCGGGTGTGTCGATGAGCACCAATTGCCCGTCGTCCCGCGTCACGATCCCCCGCACGGCGTGCCGCGTGGTCTGAGGCTTGCTGGACGCAATCGCAATCTTCTGCCCGACGAGCGCATTGGTCAGGGTGGACTTGCCTGCGTTGGGGCGCCCGACGAAGCACGCGAATCCCGATCGGTGGGTGGTCTCAGTCATCGTTGTGCTCCTCAGCATTCATGGGTGTTTCCGTGACACGGCGGACAAGCACCGTGCCTATCTGGTGTCGACGGCCCACAGCCCGGTCCGCCGTCATCTCGATGCCTTCGAAGGTGACCTGCGAGCCCGGAATGGGCACCACGTTCAGCAGCTTGGCCATCAGCCCGCCGACGGTCTCCACGTCCTCATCATCAAGGTCGAGACCAAAGAGGTCGCCCATCTCGTCCAGCGCCAGCCGCGAGGAGATCCGGAACATGCCCGGCTCCACCTCGGCGACCGGCTCGGTCTCGTGGTCATACTCGTCGACGATCTCCCCGACGATCTCCTCGATGATGTCCTCGATGGTCGCGAGGCCAGCGGTGCCGCCGAATTCGTCGACCACGATCACCACGTGGGAGTGACGCAACTGCATGTCCCGCAGGAGTTCAGTGGCCGGTTTCGAGTCCGGGACGAAGGTGGCTGGCCGCATCAGGTCGCCCACCGTCTCCAGCCGTTCGGAGTCCGGGAAGTCGTAGATCCGCTTGGCGACGTCCTTGAGATAGATGACGCCGAGGACGTCGTCGATGCCGTCGCCCACCACGGGGATGCGGGAGAACCCGGACCGGAGAGCGAGTGACAGCAATTGGCGCAGGGTGCGGTCGCGATGGGTGAAGACCATGTCCGGCCGCGGAACCATGACCTCCTTGACCAGGGTGTCCCCCAGTTCGAAGACGGAGTGGATCATTTTTGACTCGCGGGCCTCGATGACGTCGGCGGCCTGCGCGATGTCGACCAGGTCCCGCAGCTCCGCCTCGGACGCGAACGGTCCGTCGGCAAAACCCTTGCCGGGCGTGATCGCATTGCCGATGAGCACCATCAGTTGCGCGACGGAGCCGAAGACGGTGGTGAGCAGCGAAACCAGTGGCGCGAAGATCTTCATCACCTGCTCGGGATGCTGCCGGCCGAGGGTGCGTGGGGCGACGCCCCACAGGATGAACGCCACCACGAACATGATGCCCACGGTGATGGCGATTCGTCCGACCCCGACGGTGCTGCCGATCCGCCCGAGCGTGGCTGACTCGTTGGTGAAGACCACCAGGGCCACCGTGGTGATGGAGGACACCTCGCACAGCATCCGGACGAACATCACGGCATTGATGGATGGCGCAGGATCCTGCGCGATCAGCTTGATGCGTTCCGCTGCGCGACCGTCGTCGTCGAACATGCTCTCGGCACGTGATTTGGAAATCAGGGACAGCGCCGTCTCGACGGCAGCCAACAGGCCGGCGAACAACGCGAGTGCTGTCGCTACGGCCAACTCAATCCACTGGGACTGGGTCATGTTGAGGTGATCAACTCAGTTCTTCGTAAGCGGGAAATGTAACCGCATCAGTCTAGCGATGACCGCGCGCATTCCCACCAACGAGAAACGGGCCGCGACCCCAGTGGTCGCGGCCCGTTCTTCACAGATGGGTCAGGTGAACATCACGATGTTGTTGAAGACCCACTTGTCGACCGCACGGAACGTGTTGGCGCCCGGAGACGTCGCCTCGTAGACCGTGGACCAGATGTAGCTGCGGCAACCGTTGCCACCGGTCACTGCCGTGTCGCATTCGGTCCTCCACTTGCGACCATCCGCTGCCGTCCACTCATTGGTGTACGCCAACTTGTTGCCCTTCCAGGTCTCCCGAGCCATCGGGAGGTAGGTCAGGTTGTTGAACACCCAGCCGGTCACCATCTGCTGCTGGCCGTTGACCGTCTGCACCTGCGACGCCCAGATGGACGTGAAGCAGCGCGTCGTGGCCGAGTAGGGCTCGCACTTGGTGAACCACTGACGACCGTTGACCGTGTGGTATCCGGGGTCGGTGTACACGTTGACAGGGCGCTGCGTCGGGGTGGCGCTCGGCTGGGTCTGGGTTGCCGTGACCGTAGCCGTCACCGTGGTGGTGGCCGTCGCCGTGACCGTGGCAGTCGTGGTGGCGGTGGCCGTTGAGGTGGCGGTGGCGGTGGAAGTGGCCGTCACCGTGTTGGTTGACGTTGCCGTGGCCGAGGAGGTCACGGTGGCCGTGGTGCTCGACGTGGCCGTGACGGTCGACGTCGAGGTGGTGGTTGCCGTCGCCGTGGACGTTGCCGTCTGGGTGGCGGTTGACGTGGCCGTCACTGCAGGAGCAGTCACGGTGACCGTCGTGGTCGGCGTGGCGGTGGCGGTCGGGGTCGGATCGACCTCGGCCTTGACCTCGATCGCCGGCAGGGCCGCGACGAGGCCAGCCTGGAGCACGGTGCCTCCCTCACGATCCGTGGTGGCGTCAAACGTCACCGACGGTGTGAACGACCCAGCTGCAAGATCGGCAGCCGTGACCGTGTGGTACGCGAAGGCGCACTGTGCGGTGGCACCAGCTGCAAGGCTGGCCCAGCGACAGTTCTTCGGGTCCCCGACCATGACGTCCGCGAGGTTTGATGCCCGCGGGAAGGCCGTGATGGTCTGGGTCGACGTGTTGGTGTAGGAGATCGTGAACGTGAGCCGGTCGCCCACCTTCACGGGTGTTCCCAGCGCGTCAGTCCGTGCGAGTGAAACATTCAGGTACTTCTGGACCGGCGGAAGGGCGGTGCCGAAGACCTCAAGTTCCGCAATGGCCACGTACTTGTTGTTCTGCCCGGTGTCACCGGCAGTCGTGAGGATCTGAAGGCGAACGATCTTGCCGGTCACGCCGTCCAGCGGGACGGTCTTGGCAGCGTTGTCATCAGCCCAGGTTCCCGACTTGACCTCGGTCAAATCGTCAACAGAGTCGCCGACGAAGATCTTCCACGTCAGCGGACGACCATTGTTGTCGCCCCCGGCGGTTCCGCCCGCCTTCGGCGTGAGGACGAGCTTGTCGAACACCGCACCGGTTTCCCCCGTCGACAGGTCGATGTTGTACGGGAACGTCTGGGTGGCGGAATACGGAGTGTGGAACCACGTGGTGGTCAGCCCATCGAACATCTTCTCGGATCCGAAGTTGGCCTGTGACGCCAGAGGCTCCACCAGTGTCACGGGCAGCTTGCTCGACGCCGTGTCCGGCACCAGGACCTTCACGCGGATCTCGGCTGCCGAGACCCACTTGTTGGCCGTGTCCCCGTAGCTGGAGAGGGCACGGAGCCGCAGGAACTGGTAGCTCCCGTCCAGCGGAACCATCTTGGCGGAGTTGCCAGCGTCGAAGTTTCCTTCGGCCACCTTGGTGAGGCTGGCGATGCTGTCGCCTCCCCACACCTCGTACCCATTGATGCTGCCGTTGCTTCCGGACGTGCGAGGCACGTACTCGAGCACCGCGACCTCCACCGGAGCATCACCCAGGGACATGTCCACGTCGACGGGCATCGTCACGGTGGTTGCGTAGGGCGTGTGCCACAGGGTGTCGAGATTGCCGTCGAATGCTCTCGCGATACCTTCACCGGCCTGGGCCGGCGGCGTGTTCACCGGGGTGACGGTGATGGCCTTCGTCGGGTTCTGGCCGGGCTTCAGAGCCATGGTCAGGGCAGCCGTACCCGTGGCGCTCTTGCCATCCACAGTCGCCGTGGCGACGAGCGAGACAACACCCGGGTCGGCGGTGGCCGGCACGGTGATTGTCGTCGTGAAGGAACCGGAAGCACCTGCAGCCAACGTCACCGGTGCAACTGCACTGGCGGTCCAGCCTGCGGGGAGTGTGAACGTGGGCGTGAACGTCACGGCCGTCTCGGCAAGGTTCATTGCCGAGAAGGTGACCTCGTTCGTGCCGCGGTTCACGGTCTGGGCCTCGGCGGTCATGGAGACCGGAAGCACCCCCAGCCAATCCATGGAGATGGTCATGTAGCGCATCTGCGTGTTGGCGCCCTCGAAGAAGAGACCGTAGGTGCCCTCCTGGGTGAGGGGCGTCAGCGTGGAGTACTGCATGGCGCCTGGCTCGAACACCCTTGACCCCGACCATGTCTGGCCGTCGTCGAAGGAGACGCGCACGGTGCCGTTGCTGCGGGCGCCAGTGTTGGCTGCGTTGGAGAACAGCAGGACCTTGGCCTTGGCGCTGTTCTTCGGCGCATTCGGGTAGGCGCGGATGATCGACGCGTTGTTCGTCGGGTCGATGAGGGTCCGGTCAATGGTGACCGGACCGTACGTCTGGCCGCCGTCCGAGGAGTAGGTGATCTTGCGGCCCTTGGAGCCTGCCGAGTCACGCGAGTTGATCATGAGGCGACCGTCAGAGAGTTCGACGACCTTGTTCTCGTCCATCCCCACGCCCACCGGGTCGCCGTTTTGCCAGGTGGCTCCATGGTCGTCCGAGTAGACAGACATGGCCTTGTAGACCGACCCATCCTTGATGGTGAACTGCTGCACGAGACGGCCCGCGTGCGGAGCGTACTTGAGCTGGATGCCCTCGCCGGAGGCGGCGAAGCGGCTGATCCACGTGGCCGAATCAGTGATCTCGGGAGTGATGACCCTCGGCACTGACCATGTCAGGCCGTTGTCCGTGGACTTGGTGACGGCGGCGTGGATGACGTTGCGCGCGTCCGGCGCTGAGCCGGCCTGCGATCCCTGGAATCCCTGGTCAAACGACTTCACGAAGAAGTTGAAGATGTCGCCGGTCACGCGGTCGACAACGTAGGAGGGGTCGGAGTAGCCGTACTTCTCGGCACCCGGAGTGGGCTTGCCGGCCGCGACAGTCGTCACGTCACCCCACGTCTGGCCACCATCGGTGGAGCGACGCTGAATGATTGAGTTGACCTGCGGGGCGTCAGCGCAGCTGCCGGGACGTCCGTCCCACGAGGCGAGGATGTCGCCGTTGGGGGCTTCCGTCAGCGCCGGGATGCGATGACAGGTGAATCCGAATTCGCCGGCAGTGGCGAGTGCAATGTAGGTGCCCTCCGGGCGCAGCGGTGCCGCTTCGACCGTGATGGCGGCCAGCGATGCGACGATGCCAGCCTGCAGGATGGTGGTACCGGCCCGCTCGGCTGTGGCGTCGAACGTCACCGTGGGGGTGAAGCTGCCCGCGGCCACGTCGGCAGCGGTCACGGTGTAGGAAGCCGTGGTGCAGGTCTTCGTTTCGTTGGCAGGCAGGTTCTCGTAGCGGCAGTTCGGCGCGGTTTCACCGACGACGCCGTTGAGGTTGCTCGAACGCGGGAACGCCGTGATGGCGGTGTCCGTCAGGTTCGTGTAGTCGATGTCGAACGTCAGCACGTCGCCGGGGCGCACGGTGGCGCCGACGGTGTCGGTGCGGGTCATCGCCACGGCGAGGTAGTCGGTGACGGCTGGCACGGCCGTGCCGTAGACCTTGAGTTCCGAGATGGCGACGTACTTGTTGTTCTGCGGCGGGTTTGCAAGATCGCCGTAGGTGGTGGCAATGGCCAGACGCAGGAACTTGTAGTTGGCCGTCACACCCGACAGGTCAACCGTCTTCGGTGTGCCGTCGTTGACCCACGTGCCAGTGCTGAGCACTTCGGTGATGGCATCCGCAGCGTTGCCGCCGAGGATGGTGTATTCGCCTGGGCGGCCATTGGCCGCTCCAGCGCCGTCCCCGATGTAGGGAACCATCACGAAGGACGTCAGGTCAACGGGGTCTTCGCCCAGGGCGAGATCAATGTTGTACGGGAATGTCTGCGTGGCGTTGTAAGGGGTGTGGAACTGGGTGAGCGTGTCGTTGTCGAACATGCGGTCGGCACCAAGCCCGCTCTGTGCCTCAAGCGATGTGACCAGTGACACGGGCAGGGGCGCAACGGCGTCGTCGGCCACGGCCTTGATGACGCGGATCTCACGGGCAGCAATGAACTTGTTCGCAACATCGCCGTAGGTTGTCAGGACACGTATGCGGACAATGCTGGCCTCGCCGATGAGCGGAACCGTCTTCCAGTCGTTGTTGTTGGCCATGTTCCCCTCGGCCACCTTTGCCAGCGTCGTGATGTCAGTACCAGCCCAGATTTCGTAGCCGTTCCACGTGCCATTGGAACCTTCTGGCCTGGGGAGATACTGCAAGGACGCCAATTCCACGGTGTCGCCCAGATCGATGTCGATGTTGTTCGGCGCGCCGTAGGATCCGTCCCA
>JAUNVL010000108.1 GCA_030537675.1 Propionibacteriaceae bacterium
TGCCCCAGTTCGCGCACATGCCGTTGCTGCGCAACACGGACAAGTCGAAGATCTCCAAGCGCAAGAATCCTGCCGCTCGACTCCTGTGGTTCAGGGAGCATGGATACCTGCCGGAGGCGGTGCGCAACTTCCTGCAGTTGCTGGGCTACCCGCCCAGCGCCGAGGACGCGGAGGTCGCATCGTTCGACGAATTCGTGGAGCACTTTTCCTGGGACAAGGTGAACACCACGGGCCCCATCTTCGATCTGAAGAAGCTCGACTGGCTGAACGGTCACTACATCCGCACCCTCAGCGCGGAGGAGTTGGCAGACAGGATCGTGGAGTACGCGGTGGCTGCTGGCCAGCTGCCGGAGGATTTCAACCCGTTCCACGTGGCCAGGCTGCGGGCAGCCGTCCCGATCATTCAGGAGCGCCTCACGCTGCTCGCCGACGCGATCCCGCAGTTGCGGTTCCTGCTGATCGAGGACGAGGAACTTGTTGTGGAGGCCGAGTCCTTCGCCGCACTGCGCGAGGAGGCAGCCGCTGTGCTGGACGCCACCATCGACGTCGTCGCGGAGCTGGAACCTTTTCGCCACGACACGCTGCAAGCGGGACTGCGCGCATCCTTGGTGGAGGGCATGGGCATCAAGGCGAAGTTCGCGTTCGCGCCCGCGCGGATCGCCATCACGGGCAGTCGCGTCTCGCCTCCGCTGTTCGAGTCCATGGAGATCCTCGGCCGGGACTCGAGCCTGCACCGCCTGAAGGCGTTGCGCGCCGCGCTCTGACCATCGACCGGACCCGCCGCGTCGGGTCCGAGCCATGGACGTGGTCGTCCGGGCGCGCAGCGGGTGCGGCGTGTCCGGTGGGCGGAGACGCGACGCCCAGCGGGCTCAGCCCAGGGACTCCCGGCCGTGCGGTGTCAGCCAACCCGACTCCTCAGGGCCCAGCGGGACTATCTGCAGCGGATTCAGGTCCTTGTGGACGATGTAGTAGTGCTGCTTGATCTGCTCGAAGTCGACGGTGTTGCCGAAGCCCGGCCGCTGGTAGAGATCCCTGGCGTAGGCCCACAGGACCGGCATCTCCGTCAGCTTGTTCCGGTTGCACTTGAAGTGGCCGTGGTAGACGGCGTCGAATCGCACGAGAGTGGTGAACAGCCGGACGTCGGCCTCGGTGATGCGCTCGCCCATGAGGTAACGACGCGTCGACAGACGTTCCTCCAGCCAGTCGAGCGCGGTGAACAGCCGTGTGAAGGCAACGTTGTAGGACTCCTGGGAACCGGCGAACCCGCACCGGTAGACGCCGTTGTTGACCTCGGTGTAGATGCGCTCCATCACCTCGTCCATCTCGCCGCGCAGGGCCTCTGGGTAGAGATCGGGGGCGCCCGGTGCGTGGAAGTCGCTCCACTGCGTGGAGAAGTCCAGGGTCATCTGCGCGAAGTCGTTGGTGACCACCTCACCCGTGGCGACCTCGACGAGGGCCGGCACGGTGATGCCACGTGGGTAGCCGGGGAAGCGCTTCTCGTAGGCATCCTTCAAACGGGGAATGCCGAGCACCGGGTCGACGCCACCGGGATCGAGATCGAAGGTCCAGGAGTCGGCGTCGTGCGTGGGTCCGCAGACCCCCATGGAGATGACGTCCTCCAGCCCCAGGAGTTCACGAACGATGGTGGAGCGGTGCGCCCAAGGGCAGGCACGCGCCACGACGAGGCGGTAGCGGCCTGGCTCCACGAGATGGTGTCCCGGCTCGACCGGGTGGGCGACGACGCGGTCAGTGATGTAGTTGCTGTCCCGGGTGAACTCCTTGCCCTGGCTGGAATACACCCCGCCCTGGCCGTGTTCTGTCTGCTCGGTACTCATGGTGATCACTGTATGTTGCCGTCGCGAGAACCCCAGGCGTGATCAACGACGAATCAGGTGAGGGGCAGTGTCGTCCTCGCCTGCCGGGTACAGCTTGCTGCGTACTCAACGACCTCTTCCACACGCCACGAGGAGCTGTCCACGGGACCGATCGTCGTCGGGATCCGATGACGAAGAACGAGCCACGTGCCCAGGCCCGTCACCGCAGCCGCAGGGGCGGCGAGCATGGTGCTCAGTGTGGGGGCCAACACCATCACTAGCAGGGCAGCCAGAAGGGCGACGATGACGGTCAGCGGACCGCGCCCTCGCACACCCTCACCGAGGTGCTTCCACGTGATGTGGGGAATCCTCACCACGCGCAGACCCTGGCCGACGCCCAGCGTCTGTCTTTGAGAGCTGATCGGGGCCGTCGCGTCGACGTCGTGCATCCGGACGGCATTGGGCTGTACGGCGTTGGAATGCACGACCAGCACGGTGCCCTCTTCCATTCCCGCGCTGCACCGCACGAGCACAGCCGAAGGTGGTTCTGCTGTCAGGACCAGGAACGACGTCGCCACCAGGTTGCTCAGGGCTGTGGTGGGAGGGATTGTTTCCCAGAGCCTGAACATCACGCAGCAGCTCTGCCGGGAGCGGTCCGCGTCGTTGGACGGGACAAACGAGGGGCCTGACTGGGGGGAGTCATGACGTGATTGTAATGGATATCCTGGGTATTCACTATCTGCCTGTTTTGCTGGCCGGAATTCCGGCTGGAAATGGAGTCGATGCTCCAGAATGATGAAGCGCTGACACGGGTGGTGGGGCGTGCTTCGGGAACCCTCGCCGTCACCATGACCGTGCAGCGCTTCTGGCATGGTGGTGTCACTGAAGACGCCGTCGAGTAGCTCGGTCACGGAGCACACCACGGTTTGCCAACCTCGGAAGATGGCGGAAGAGTCGGGTTGAGTCGCCACAGCCATCCCACTGAGAAAATTCGTTCAGGGAGAACACCATGTCGCAGGAAATAATGTCGTTCTCGCCGGGATCGGGCCGCCGCGTTCGTGCCCGGGCCCACGTCGCCACGGACGCTGCGTCCATGGATCTCTCAGGCACGTGGCGCTTCCTCTTCTCAGCCCGGCCAGACCTGGCCCCCCTCGCGGCTTCGGCCGTTGACTTCGACGACTCCGGGTGGGACGACATCGTCCTGCCCTGCCACTGGGTCCTGCAGGGTCGCGACGACTGGGGCAGCCCGGCCTACACCAACGTCAACTACCCCTTCCCCGTCGACGTGCCGAATGTGCCGGATGAGAATCCCACGGGCGACCACCGATTGCGCTTCGAGGTGGGGGAGGACTTCGTCCCTGAGGGTGGAGCCGTCCACCTGCGTTTCGGGGGCGTCGAGTCGCTGTGCATCGCCACGCTCAACGGAGTGCAGGTGGGTGTCGTCCGGGGGAGCCGGCTGGCACAGGAACTGGAGGTCACCAAGGAGTTGCGTCCCGGCACGAACGTGCTGCACCTGCGGGTGCACCAGTGGTGCGCCCACAGCTACCTGGAGGACCAGGACCAGTGGTGGCTGCCCGGAGTCTTCCGCGAAGTGGAACTGCTGGCGCGCCCGGCCGCCGGCATCGACGACGTGTGGTTGCGTGCGGACTTCGATCCTGAAACCGCGCAGGGCATGATCGTCCCCGAGATAGTGGCGGAAGCCAGCGCCTGGCCCATCACGATTGCCGTCCCAGAACTTGGCATCGCGACCACGGCGAACTCCGCCGCGGACGTCGAGGCGTTTGTCCTCGGCGACGTCGAGCCCTGGAGTGCTGACCGTCCGAGGCTGTATGACGTGGAGGTGTCCAACGGCGTGGAGACTCGCACTCTGAAGGTGGGGTTCCGGCGGGTGGAGATCGTGGGTCACGAGTGGCTCGTCAACGGCACCAAACTCCGGCTTCGAGGGGTCAACCGGCACGAGTACGACCCGGATCACGGCCGCGTCTTCGACAGGGAGAAGGCCCGCGACGGCCTGCTCCTGATGAAACAGCACAACATCAACGCCGTGCGCACGGCTCACTACCCACCGCACCCGGAGTTCCTGGAACTGACGGACGAACTCGGGTTCTGGGTGATTGACGAATGCGACATGGAGACCCACGGCTTCGAGGCGGGCGGATGGGAATCCAACCCCACCGATGACATCCGCTGGCGCGACGCACTGCTTGATCGCGTCGAGCGGTTCTTCGAGAGGGACAAGAATCATCCCTCCGTGATCTGCTGGTCGCTGGGCAACGAGGCCTCGACCGGTTCCAACTCCGAAGCGATGGCCGCCTGGTTGCATCGACGTGATCCGGGGCGCCCCGTGCACTACGAGCCGGACTATGACCTCACCCACACCGACGTGGTGTCGAGGATGTACACCACCGTCGAGGAGATGGCGGACATGTCGATGGGCACCGGCAACCACCACCTGGGCATTCCGGGGCGCAATGCGGTTCTCGCCGGGCGCCCCATGATCCTGTGCGAGTATGCGCACGCCATGGGCAACGGCGCCGGCGGGTTGAGCGTGTACGAGGAGGCCTTCGACTCGCTGCCCCAGTGGCACGGCGGTTTCGTGTGGGAATGGCGCGACCACGGGCTGCGCACCCACACGGCCCAGGGGACTGAGTTCTACGCCTACGGAGGTGATTTCGGGGAGGAGATCAACGACGGCAGCTTCGTCTGCGATGGCATGGTGCTCTCCGATGGCACGCCCACCCCCATGCTGGCGGAGTTCGCGGCCGTGACTTCTCCCATCAAGCTGGATGTCTGGGAGAACGCCATGCTGGTGGAGAACCGCCGCCACGATGGCGACACCACGGACCTGCGCTTCTTCGTCGTGGACGAGCACGACGGGCACGTCGTGTCCGAGATCGAGGTGGAAGTGGCGCCCATCGGACCCGCGGGCGACAGCGGTATTGCAGAACTGCCCGATGCCCCTGCGCCCGAGGTGGGGGAGGCGTGGCGCACGGTCCGCGCAGAGCTGGCGCAGGACTCGCCGTGGGCGCCTGCCGGGCACGTGGTGGCCCGGACCCAGGTCCGCACCCACGTCGTTGTCGAGGCGTCGGCGTCGATGGCGCCACCAGCGATGCCCGTTCTCGGTGAGGACGGCCATATCCACGTGGGCCCGGCCGTGTTCGACCCCCACTCCGGGGATCTGGTCTCCCTCACAGATGTGGCGCTCGCCGGGCCGAGGCTCGACCTCTGGCGTGCGCCCACGGAAAACGACTCGCTGGGAAACTTCGCCTCCTACGTCGACGTCGAACCCATCGCCAGCCGGGGTGCCGGGGCGCCCGGACCCTCGTCGGCGCAACAGTGGCGCAGCGCCGGTCTGGACAGGATGCAACGCAAGGTGCTCGCCGTGGACATCCGCGATGACGGGCTGCGGGTGCTCCAGCGCTTCGCGCCGGCGGCCAGCCGGGAGTCCGTCCTTCTGGAACTCGTCTGGCAGGTTCGCTCGGGAGAGTTGGTGCTGGCCGCGGACGCCCAGCCGTCGCGGGGATGGAAGGGTACCTGGCCGAGGATCGGCCTGCACTTCGTCCTGCCCACCGGGCCGCAGCACGTGGAGTGGTTCGGCACGGGCCCCCACGAGAACTATCCGGATTCCCTGCAGGCCGCAGTGGTCGGCAGGTTCAGCAGCACCTTGGATGATCTGGTGGTCGACTACGCGGTGCCGCAGGAGAGCGGCCACCGCATGGGGCTGCGGGAGCTGACCTTCCCCGGACTCGGCATGGTCATCAGCGCCGACGCCACAGCGGGCGATCTGCCGGGCTTCCAGCTCCGTGCCCACGACGCCCATCAAGTGGCCTCCGCGGCGCATCCGTATCAACTGGGCGACTCATCCGGCACGCATCTGGTGCTCGACGCAGCGGTCCACGGTCTGGGTTCACGCTCCTGTGGCCCCGATGTCCGCCCGGAATTCCAGCTGCGCCCGGGTGCGGCGCAGTGGTCATTGCGCTTCACCGTCTGAGTCCAGAGCAGTGTCGTGAGCGGTTCCCGGGAGTGGGTGGGACCGGCTCAGGGCGGAAAGTTCCACTTGGCGCACTGAATTTGGCGTCGCGGTGAGGGCATGCAAGAATGTACAGGTTGCTCCGCAGGGGGCTGGTTCGTCGTGGACAGGACTCTTCCGGAGTCCGGTTCCCGGATGGATCGCCGCCGCACACGAGGTCGAAAAGATTGCCACGCGCAAATCTTGGCCTTCCAGAGAGGGAAATCTCCCTGGAAGTTGAGATTTGCGCAAGGAAACTTATGCGACACTCCCGACCTCGGGGGTCGGAGTAGACCAGGGTTGCCAACCCTCATGTTGGCACGACCGAAGTGGACGAAGAGTGAGGACAAACTGTGGCGGGACAAAAGATCCGCATCAGGCTGCGGGCATATGATCACGAGATCATCGACAGCTCGGCGCGCAAGATCGTCGACACCGTGACCCGTACGGGCGCGAAGGTGGCCGGGCCTGTGCCGCTGCCGACGGAGAAGAACGTGTTCTGCGTCATCCGTTCGCCCCACAAGTACAAGGACAGCCGCGAGCATTTCGAGATGCGTACGCACAAGCGGCTCATCGACATTCTCGACCCCACGCCGAAGACGGTTGACTCGCTGATGCGTCTCGACCTCCCGGCTGGTGTCGACATCGAGATCAAGCTTCCGTGAGGTAACTGACCATCATGAACGAACGAATCGTCAAGGGCATCCTGGGCACCAAGCTCGGCATGACCCAGTTGTGGGACGACAACAACAAGGTGGTCCCAGTCACCGTCATCCAGGCGGGCCCCTGCGTTGTGACGCAGGTCCGCACGCCAGAGGTGGACGGCTACAACGCCGTGCAGCTCGGTTACGGTGCAATCAAGGCCAAGAAGGTGACCCAGCCTGCTGCTGGGCACTTCGCCAAGGCAGACGTCACCCCGCGCAAGCACCTGCTGGAGCTGCGCACCTCCGACTCCACCGAGTACACCCTCGGCCAGGAACTGACCGCCGAGACCTTTGCTGATGGGGACGTCGTCGACGTGACCGGCACCAGCAAGGGCAAGGGCACCGCGGGCGTCATGAAGCGCCACGGCTTCCACGGTCTGCGCGCCTCACACGGTGTGCACCGCAAGCACCGCTCACCCGGTTCCATCGGTGGCTGCGCCACCCCTGGCCGTGTGTTCAAGGGCAAGCGCATGGCTGGCCGCATGGGCAACGAAAAGGTGACGGTGCAGAACCTCACCATCCACGCCGTCGACGCCGCTCGCGGCCTGCTGCTGGTCCGCGGTGCGGTTCCCGGCAACAACGGGTCGCTCGTCGTTGTGCGGAGCTCAGCAAAGAAGGGTGTTGCATCATGAGTGACACACGTGTCGTCGACGTGGTCGACGCAGAGGGCAAGAAGACCGGTCAGGCTGAACTCCCCTCGGAGATGTTCGACGTCCAGACCAACGTCCCCCTGATCCATCAGGTTGTGACTGCGCAGCTCGCCGCTGCACGCCAGGGCACGCATTCCACCAAGACCCGCGCGGAAGTGCGGGGCGGTGGCAAGAAGCCATGGCGCCAGAAGGGCACCGGCCGTGCACGCCACGGATCGTCCCGCTCCCCGATCTGGGTGGGCGGTGGCATTGCCCACGGCCCGCAGCCGCGTGACTACTCGCAGCGCACCCCCAAGAAGATGATTGCCGCCGCTCTCCGCGGTGCACTGTCGGATCGGGCCCGCGACGGCCAGGTCTACGTCATCTCCGAAGTCGTTGCTGGGGAGACACCCTCCACCAAGTCCGCGATCGCGACGCTTTCCGCCATCGGTGACCTGAACAAGGTTCTCGTCGTGCTGGACCGCTACGAGGATGTTGCATGGCTGAGCCTGCGCAACGTTCCCGAGGTTCATGCGCTCGCAGTGGATCAGCTCAACACCTACGACGTGCTCGTCAATGATGCAGTCATCTTCACCTCCGCAGCGCTGGCCACCTTCGTCGGTGGGCCCGGGTTCTTCGGTGTCGAGGCTGTCGCCACCGAGTCGGAGGCCGAGGAACTGGCTTCCGCCGAGTCCGAGGAGGATGCCAAGTGAACGAGTTCAAGATTCGCGACCACCGTGACGTGATTCTGCGTCCCGTCGTCAGCGAGAAGAGCTACAACCTCCTGGACGAAGGCAAGTACACGTTCGTTGTCGCTCCGCAGGCGAACAAGACCGAGATCAAGATCGCCATTGAGTCGATCTTCAAGGTCAAGGTCACCTCGGTCAACACCCTCAACCGTGAGGGCAAGACCCGTCGGACGCGCTTCGGCATCGGCAAGAAGGCCAACACCAAGCGTGCCATCGTGACCGTCGCTGAAGGCGATCGCATCGACATCTTTGCCGGCCAGGGCGACTGACGGCGTCGAGAAGCAAAGGACTGAAATAACCTCATGGGTATTCGCAAGTACAAGCCGACAACGCCGGGCCGTCGTGGCTCCAGCGTGTCGGACTTCGTCGAACTGACTCGTTCCACCCCCGAGAAGTCGCTGCTCGTTGCCAAGCCGAAGACCGGTGGCCGCAACAACACCGGGCGCATCACGACGCGCCACATCGGTGGCGGGCACAAGCAGGCTTACCGCCTGATCGACTTCAAGCGCTACGACAAGGACGGCGTGCCGGCCAAGGTCGCTCACATCGAGTACGACCCCAACCGCACCGCCCGCATCGCGCTGCTGCACTACGCCGACGGTGAGAAGCGCTACATCATTGCGCCCAACAACCTGGCGCAGGGCACCATGATCTCCTCCGGCCTCGGCTCGGACATCAAGCCCGGCAACAACCTGGAACTGCGGCACATCCCGGTGGGCACCACGCTGCACGCCGTCGAGCTCCGCCCCGGTGGCGGCGCCAAGCTGGGTCGCTCCGCCGGTTCCTCCATCCAGTTGGTTGCCCGCGAGGGCAAGTACGCCACGCTGCGCATGCCTTCGGGCGAAATGCGCCTGGTGGACGTCCGCTGTCGCGGAACCGTCGGATCGGTCGGCAACGCCGAGCAGTCCAACATCAACTGGGGCAAGGCCGGCCGCAACCGCTGGAAGGGCATCCGCCCGACCG
>JAUNVL010000007.1:0-12672 GCA_030537675.1 Propionibacteriaceae bacterium
GGCATGTCGAGATCGCATTCGGCCGGTCGAGGTCTCGACACGCGCAAGGCTCGTCCCTCGCCGAGCGCTACTCGACCAGCGGAGGGATCGCGTCGCGCTAGGCTCGCCGTCATGCGTGGCGAATACAAGGTTCCCGGCGGCAAATTGGTCGCCATCGACATCGAGGCCAACGAAGGGCGGATCACGAGGTCAGCGCTCTCGGGCGATTTCTTCCTGGAGCCCGACGAGGCCCTCGACGACATCAACGGCGCGCTCATGGGGATGCCCGACGACGCGTCCGTCGACGACCTCGCCACCGCCATCCACTCACGCCTCCCCGAAGGCGCCCGGCTCATCGGCTTCACGCCCGAGGCCGTCGGCATCGCGGTGCGCCGTGCGCTGGGCCACGCCACCGACTGGTCCGACCACACCTTCGACGTCATCGGGCCCGTCACCATGGACCCCCGCATGCACGTCGCGCTCGACGAGGTGATGGCCAAGGAACTCGCCGAGGGAACCATCAACCCCTGCCTGCGGATCTGGGACTGGGATCGCCCGCTGGTGGTGATCGGCTCCTTCCAGTCGTACGCCAACGAGATCGACGACGAGGGCCGTGAGCGCCACGGCATCAACGTCGTGCGCCGCATCACCGGCGGCGGGGCCATGTTCATGGAACAGGGCAACTGCGTCACCTATTCACTGCTCGCACCCACCTCGCTGGTGGAGGGCCTCAGCTTCGAGCGCAGCTACGCCTTCCTCGACGAGTGGGTCATGGGCGCGCTCGCCGAATTGGGCGTCAACGCCCGCTACGTTCCGCTCAACGACATCGCCAGTGACAAGGGCAAGATCGCTGGCGCCGCACAGCGACGCCTCGCCGGCGGTGTGGTCCTCCACCACGTCACGATGGCCTACGACATTGACGCCGACAAAATGCTCGAGGTCCTGCGCATCGGGCGCGAGAAGATGTCCGACAAGGGCACCAAATCCGCCAACAAGCGCGTCGATCCACTCCGCTCGCAGACACAGATGGCCCGCGACGACATCATCGCGTCCTTCCTTGCCCATTTCGAGGGTCGCTACGACACGCTGCGCCGCGACTACTCGGCACAGGAGCTCGCAGCAGCCGAGGATCTGGTGGAGACCAAGTTCTCCTCCGACGAATGGACGAAGCGCGTGCCGTGAGGCCGCTGGACCCGCACCCTGTGGGACGATGGAGACCGTTGACAAGCAGCGCTATTCACCAGCCGTGGAGCACACCATGACCAACAGCCCGAACGCACAGACCCGAGCACCGAGAACCTTCGGTTGGTCCTCGGTCATCACCATCGTCGGCACCATCGTGCTTGCTGCCCTCATGCTGCTGCTCATCCAGGTACCGACGTTCCAGCAGCAGATCCCCCTCGTCGTCCTCGGCACGGCCATGATCGCGCTGGGATTCGGTGGCCGGGTGGTGATGCTCGTGGGACGCCTCAAGGCGTCCACGGAAGCCGTCGTCATCGGGCTCTGCTACTCCATTGTGGTGCTGGGCACACTCTGCTTCGAGCCGCTGTCCACGCGCATCATCGTGGCCGGTGTCGCGCTACTGATACTGCTGCTCATCGACGCCATCGACTCCCGACTCCTCACGTCGCGCAACGACTGACCGAACGCGGGGGCCGGTGCATCACGACTGGGAGTCCTCAGCCGACTCGTAAGCCGCCGCGTCTGAGAAGTTGGCGCGGATGCCCAACCACCACCAGGCCCCGCCTCACTCACTGCAGAGGCACGGGCTCACGGCCACGCACCTGACTACACTCCCTTGACACCGCACCGCCCGTTCTTGGCCTTGGTGGGCACATGAGATGACCCACGCGTCAGCCGGTAATGCGAAGGCACCACTCACGGAAGTATTCTGCGTGAATATTCTATATATTCACCGGATCCACCCCTGGAAACAGTTGGTGCTTGTTCTCGTAAATGACGGACTTCACCGTTACAGTCACTGCAACACTTCTTCGACAAGCGAAAGAGACATCAACGATGATGCAGAAGAAACTCTGGCGCAGTGCTGTTGGTCTGGGAGCGGCGCTCATGCTGATCGTTCCCGGCAATGTGGCCTCCGCCGATCCTCCGGACAACTCGCTCGGCAAGGGCAGCGACTACGTGAGCGCACCGGACCTCACGACCCGATTCGCCACCACGGGCAAATGGTTCGTCGAGTTGAAGAACAACCCGACGGCTGACGGCGGATCCTCGCGCACCATCCAGGTGCAGCAGGACAAGTTCATCAGCGACGCACGCGCCGAGGGCTTGCCAGCCCAGGTCTCACGGACCTACTCGAGCCTGTTCAACGGTTTCTCCGTTGACGCCTCCGCCACCACCGCAGCCACCTACGCGAAGCTCCCCGGAGTGAAGGCTGTCTACCCGGTGGTCCCCGTCGCCGCACCTGAACCCCAGGCCGTCAGCCCGGAACTCTTCTCGGCCATCGGGATGACTGGTGCCGACACGGTCCAGAACCAGCTCGGCTTCACAGGGCAGGGCGTCAAGGTGGGCATCATCGACACCGGTATCGACATCGACCACCCCGATCTGGGTGGCAATGGCATCGAAGGCGCCACGCCCTTCCCGAGCGCCCGCATCGCGTACGGTCACGACTTCGTGGGCGACGACTACAACGCCGACCCCTCCGATCCCAATTACAACCCCGTCCCCACGCCCGACGATCGTCCGGATGACTGCCAGGGCCATGGCACCCACGTGGCCGGCATCGTCGGCGCCGCAGGCGCCGTGACGGGCGTGGCTCCGGAGGTCACGTTTGGCGCCTACCGTGTCTTCGGATGCGAGGGCTCAGTCAACGACGACATCCTCCTCTCGGCGCTGGAGCGTGCCGAGGCTGATGGCATGGACGTCGTGAACTGGTCGCTCGGCAGCTCCTTCGACTCCTCACCCTTCACGCCGCTCGCCAGGGCCGCTGATCGCCTGGTCAACAACGGCGTCGTCATGGTGATGTCGGCCGGCAACAGTGGTGACTACTTCACCCAGGCAACCGGCAATGCCGGCTCGAAAGTCATCTCAGTGGCCTCCTACGACAACGTCAAGGTGCGCGTCAACGAGATGCTCGTCCGCGATGGCGCCGACGTGATCTCCTTGGGCTACAGCGATTCCACCGGCGCACCGAAGGCCACCTCAGATCTGGACGGCACGCCGATCGCCCGCACCACTGATCCACTGGGCTGCGCGGTTGAAACCGCAGACTTCAGCGGCAAGGTGGCCATCACCTCGCGCGGCACCTGCACGTTCGCGCAGAAAGCGGTCAACGCCCAGAACTCGGGCGCAGAGGCCCTCATCATTCACAACAACGCACCTGGCGCCCTCAACGCCACGGTCTCGGGCGACACCGAGATCACCATCCCGGTGCTCGGCGTGACCAAAGCCGACGGCATGCTGATCATCGCGGCACTGACCGACGACGCGGATGTTCCCACCGTCGAGATCACGGGCGACAAGACGACGCAGGACAACCCCACGGGCGGCCTGATCTCGTCGTTCTCGTCCTGGGGACTCGCGGCAGACCTGACGCTCAAGCCCGACCTGGGCGCTCCGGGCGGGTCCATTTACTCCACATACCCACTGGAGAATGACGGCTACGCGACCCTCTCCGGCACGTCGATGTCCAGCCCGCACGTTGCGGGCGCCGTGGCGTTGATGCTGCAGGCCAACCCGACGCTGACGCCTGCCAAGGTCCTGTCTCGTCTGCAGAACACCGCAGAGCC
Source organism: Propionibacteriaceae bacterium (assembly GCA_030537675.1). Lineage (GTDB taxonomy): Bacteria > Actinomycetota > Actinomycetes > Propionibacteriales > Propionibacteriaceae > Arachnia. Next base: position 3,732 of record JAUNVL010000007.1, read on the forward strand.
GAGCCAGTTCTCCTACATCCCTGACGCCGGCATCCTGGATGCCGCGCACCACCAAGGTGCGGGACTCATCAAGGTGGACAAGGCCATCCTCACCACCAGTGATGTGACCCCCGGCAAGATCTCCACCGGTGAGTCTGCTGATGGTCCCTACACACAGACCCTCACCATCACCAACAGCGGCAACGCCGCGGAGACGTGGGCTCTGGAGGTGGAGGAAGCGGTGTCCACCCACGTCGACCCCGCGGATGTCGAAGCGACCCAGAACGACGTGTTGTTCACGGCCGACCTCGCCATCGTGCAGTTCTCCGCCACATCTGTGACCGTTCCCGCTGGCAGCAGCCGCGCCGTGGACGTCACGATCCTTCCCAACGGCGAAGCCATCGCGGGGACCCAGTACAGCGGGTTCATCCACCTCACACCTGCCGGGGGCGCGGCAAGGACCTCCGTGCCGTTCGCCGGTATGGCCGGTGACTACGGCTCGCTGCCGATCTTCCCCGATCTGGACAGCGGACTGCCTGCGCTGGTTGTGCTGACCGAATGCAACGTCTGGTTTGACCAGCAGTGCGTTGACGAAGACTGGGACTACGAGGACGCCGACGCCGGCACTGTCTATGAACTGGGCACGGACTTGCCCACGGTGGTCGCGCACATCGCCTACCCCGTCGCCCGCCTGAGCGTGGACGTGTTGGAGGTTGACGCCGCCGGAACGGCCATCGAAGCAAGCAAGAGGACCGCATACGCACTCAACGACGTCGGTCGCGACGGTGGGGTCAGTGTTTGGTCGTGGGATGGACGTCTGGCGGACGAGTCGGGCCTCGTCAAGGAAGTGGCACCCGGAAACTACGTGCTGCGCCTCACGGGACTGGCAGCCGACGGCGACGGCGGCACCCAGTCATGGACCTCCCCGGCCTTCGGAATCAAGAATGCACCGGTCCCGCCAACACCCACCCCAACCGTCACGGTTACCGTCACGGCACCCCCCGCGGTTGTCGATGTGTACACCACGCCGGGCTACCACGACGTGAACGGCCGGAAGTGGTTCACTGCCTGCGAGAAGTACTCCCAGACCACCAGGTGCCGCACCAATATCTTCGCCACCCAGGTGAGCGAGGTCAACGGCAAGTTCGTCTCCAAGAACACGTGGGTCTTCAACAACCTGACCTACCTGCCGTCACCGCGCGAGCTGTGGAAGACCAACCCCCTCGGCTACACCGGCAGCTGGACGTCCACCGAGGGTCGCCAATGGCGCACCGAGTGTGACACGCCAGTCAGCGGCGGAAACGGCTGCCGCAGCTACATCCGATCCCGGGTGATCGAGGCCGTCCCGCAGGGCAAGGGCTACACCTACCGCTGGACCACCAAGGAGGTCTTCAACAACATCGTGCGCTTCAGCTGAGCTGAGCCCCACGAGCCGAAGCGGCCCGGTCACCCATCAGGGTGGCCGGGCCGCTTCGTGCGTTCGGGAGCCGACGCAAGCCCCTAGGGCGGGGCGACGATGCCGACGTCACAGAAGAAGGCCAGACCGCTGCCGTGGCTCCTGGCCTTCGTCCCCTCCTGGCCCCGGACATGCAGCGAGGGCGCCTCCCGTGTGGGAGACGCCCTCGTGTCATGTTCAGCGAGCGGTCAGGCTCACTTGCCCATCGAGGTGCCGGCGGAGCGGAGCTGCTCGCAGGCCTCGACGATGCGCTTGGCCATGCCAGCCTCGGCGGCCTTGCCCCACGCGCGGGGGTCGTACATCTTCTTGTTGCCGACGTTGCCGTCAATCTTCAGCACGCCGTCGTAGTTGCGAAGCATGTGCTCGGCGACGGGGCGGCTGAAGGCGTACTGCGCGTCGGTGTCGATGTTCATCTTGATGACGCCGTAGTCCACCGCGTCGGAGATCTCCTGCGCGCTGGAGCCGGAGCCACCGTGGAAGACCAGGTCGAACGGGTTCTCCTTGCCGTACTTCTTGCCGACGGCGTCCTGGATCTCCTTGAGAACCTCGGGACGCAGCTTGACGGCACCCGGCTTGTAGACGCCGTGCACGTTGCCGAAGGTCAGGGCCGTCATGTAGCGGCCCTTCTCACCGAGGCCGAGAACCTCGATGGTGTGCATGCCGTCCTCGACGGTGGTGTAGAGCTTCTCGTTGATTTCGGCCATGACGCCGTCCTCTTCGCCACCGACGACGCCAACCTCGATCTCGAGGATGATGTTGGCCTTGTGGCAGCGCTCAAGCAGCTCCTCGGCGATGGTGAGGTTCTCATCCATCGGCACGGCCGAGCCGTCCCACATGTGGGACTGGAACAGCGGCAGTTCACCGCGAGCAACACGCTCTTCCGAGATGGCGAGCAGCGGACGCACGAAGCTGTCCAGCTTGTCCTTGGGGCAGTGGTCGGTGTGCAGTGCGACGTTGATCGGGTAGTTCTTGGCCACTTCCTGCGCGAAGATGGCGAAGGCGACGGAACCGGCAACCGTGTTCTTGACGGTGGGGCCGGAGAAGTAGTCAGCACCGCCGGTGGAGACCTGCAGGATGCCGTCCGAGCCGGCTTCGGTGAAGCCCTGGAGGGCAGCGTGAAGCGTCTGCGACGAGCTCACGTTGATAGCGGGATAGGCAAACTTGCCCGCCTTGGCCCGATCGAGCATCTGGTTGTAGACCTCAGGAGTTGCAACTGGCATGGCGCCTCTTTCCGAGTCGAAGATTTGACTCTTCAACACTATCCCCTCGCCTCGTCCGGGGGTCATTGGGGCCTGCTTTGCCCATCCGCAGTGCTCAGCCTGGAGGAGTCTCCTAGAACATCCGGTCCAGGCCGCTGACATCCACCCTGACGCGTCCCAGGGAGTGGGCGCTCGTGGCGGAATCGATCGCTGAGGGCGTGGCGTCGAGGAAGCTCATGGGGACGCTGGCCGCCGTCTTCCCGCCCACGTCCATGATGAGGCGGGGACCCGCGCCCAGACTGCTGCCGGAGATGCGCAACGCGGTGATATCGGACCAGGTGGCGCGCACGGACTGTGGCTGCGCGAACTCCACTCCCCTGGCGTCGATGTAGAGCGCGGTCCCCTGACCGATCAGTGCGAGGTCCCTCTTGGCCCGGTGCAGACCTACGGCGGTGATCGTCAGCCAGATGGCCGTCGTCGCCACCCATATCGCACCGAATCCGATCATGAGTTCGGTGGACCAGCCCGGGTCGAAGAACACGAGGAACCCAACCAGAAGGGCGAGTGAGATGAGCGCGGAGATGATGCGCATCTTCAATGCCGAACGCTGGCGGGAGACGCGTGCCGCCGTGGGCAGGGGCGTCAGGCCGACGGTGAAGCGCTCAGGCAGCATGCGCCCCATGCTAGCGACATCCACGCCACCCTCCTCCCCATTCCCTGCGTCCTTCAGCGATGCTGCAGCGACCAGTCGTACATCGCGATGGCGGCAGCGGCCCCGGCGTTCATGGACCGGGTGGAGCCGTACTGGGTGATGGCGACGACGGACTCGCAGCCTGCCACCATCGTGTCGGTCAGGCCGGGTCCCTCGGACCCGAACACCAGGCAGCATCGCTCGGGAAGTCGGGCTGTCTCCAATGGGACCGAGCCCGGGAGGTTGTCGATCCCGACGGGAACCACCCCCTCCGAGGCCAGCCATGCGAACAGTGCCGCCTCGTCCTCATGGTGGTGGACGTGGAGGTAGCGGTCGGTCACCATGGCACCCCGCCGGTTCCACCGTCGTCTCCCGACGATGTGGACCGCGGCCACGTTGAAGGCATTGGCGGTGCGCACCATGGAGCCGATGTTGAAGTCGTGTTCCCAGTTCTGGATGGCCACGTGCAGTGATGCCCGGACCCGGTCCAGGTCCTCGACGATGGCCTCGAGACGCCAGTACCGGTAGCGGTCGACCACGTTGCGTCGGTCACCCTCGCGCAGCAGTTCGGGGTCGAGGTGCAGGTCCGTGGGCCACGGTTCGGGGTGGGGTCCGACTCCCACCGTGGGGGCCGTCGGATCCAGAGGTTGCTGCTCCATGATGCACGTGTCTACTGCACGAGGAAGGGGGATCCAAACGAGGCACGGGTAATCTGGCTCATGTGACGACATTTTTCGAGCTCGCCGTCCTCGTGCCCCTTCTCCTGCCTGACTGGCTGGACCCGGAGTACCTGATCACGGCCATGGGCAACTGGGCGCTCTGGGGCTGCGCCCTCATCATCTTTGCCGAATGCGGCCTCTTCTCCCTGCTGCCCGGGGACTCGCTGCTGTTCACCATCGGCATGTTCGTGGCGCTGGGCACAGTGTCGCTGACCGATTCACCCGTCTCGACGCTGGTGTGGGCATGCGTGATTCTTACTGTGGCGGCGGTGTTGGGGAACCTGTCCGGGTACTTTCTGGGGCGATGGGTGGGACCGCCACTGTTCAAACCGCGCGACGGTGTCATCGGCAAACTCTTCAATCAGAAGTACGTCGACCAGACGCACGCCTTCTTTGACAAGTACGGCTCGAGGGCGCTCATCCTCGCCCGGTTCGTGCCCATGGTGCGCACCTTCGTGACGCTGGTGGCGGGTGTGGCTCGCATGGATCTGCGTCGCTTCATGTTCTACACGGCCATCGGTGGCGTGCTCTGGGCGTCCGGCGTCACCGTTCTGGGGTTTTTCCTGGGCCAGATTCCTTTCGTTCACAACAACATCGAGGTGATGTTCATCCTCATCGTGTTCATCTCCATCATCCCCATGGTGGTGGAGGTGCTGCTGGCGAGGCGCCGTCGCAACTCTGCGGTCGCTCCGGCAACCATCGCTGACTGAGCCTCCGGTACCAAACAGAGCGGCCCGCCCCCCGGATGGGGAGCGGGCCGCTCTGTGGTTCTGGTCTCGGGTTTGCCGGCTCAGTTGTTGCCCCACGGGGGCTGCTGCTGATTGCCCTCCTGCGGCGGCTGGTAGCCCTGCTGCGGAGGTGCCGACTGCTGCCACTGGCCCTGCTGCTCCGCCGGGTTGGTGGTCTGCGGTGCGGAATACGGCGGCTGGCTGTGCTGCCCGGGATTGGGCAGGGCGTTCGGGTTCTGGCCACCGGGGCGAGAGGAGATCTCCCCGAAGTTCACCGAGGGTGCCTGGCGAACCATGGCGTCGTTGACCTCAAAATAGGTGGCCTTCTCGAACTTCGCGAAACCCGCCACGATGTTGCTGGGGACCGTCTCGAGCTTGGTGTTGTAGTCGCGCACATTGGCGTTGTAGAACCGGCGTCCCGCGGCGATGCGGTCCTCCGTCTCGGTCAGTTCGCGCTGCAGTTCCAGGAAGTTCACGTTCGACTTGAGCTCCGGGTACGCCTCCACCGAGACGATGAGGTTCCGCACGGCCTGTCCGAGCTCCGACTCGACGGCGGCGCGCTGCTGGCTCGGGGCGCCGTGCGACTGGCTGGCCATGGACGCAGCCGTGTTGCGCAGCCGGGTGACCTCCTCGAGCGTGTTGCGCTCGTGGGCAGCGAATCCGCGAACCGTCTCAATGAGGTTGGGGATGAGGTCGTAGCGACGGTTGAGCTCCACGTCGATCTGCCGCCAGGACTCCTGGATCAGGTTGCGGCCCTTGATGAAGCCGTTGTACACGGTCACCCCCCAGAGGGCGGCGATGAGGCCAATGACGACGATGATCCCGATGAGGACGAGCAAGAATTCCATCAGTGACTCCTTGAAGTGGCGGCGAAGACCAGAGTCAACCGTAGCGCGGGAAGGCCTCAGAGTCCGAGATCGGTGAGACCCAGCGCATAGCGGTACTCGAGCCCGGCCTCGGAGACCCGCTCGGCGGAGCCCGTGTCGCGGTCCACGACGACGGCCACGGCCACCACCTCGCCGCCCGCTTCACGCACGGCCTCCACCGCAGTCAGCGCCGACCCACCTGTCGTGGAGGTGTCCTCCACCACGAGGACCCGGCGGCCCGCCACCTCGGTTCCCTCGATCCTGCGCTGCAGCCCATGCCCTTTGGCGCTCTTGCGCACCACGAAGACGTCGAGCCGCTCCCCCATTGCCGCCCGGGCATGGAGCATGGCGGTGGCCACCGGGTCGGCGCCCAGGGTGAGGCCTCCGACGGCGTCGAAATCAAGATCGGCGGTCAGCTCGTTCATGACGCGACCCACCACGGGTGAGGCTGCACCGTCGAGCGTCACGCGCCGCATGTCGACGTAGTAGTCGGCCTCCTTGCCGGAGGCGAGCGTCACCCTGCCCCGCACGATGGCGAGGTCCTTGACGTGCTGGATGAGGGCGTCCTTGTCGGTCACTTGGTCTCCGTCGATATCAGTTTGCCGAACGCCACTGAGCGATCGGGTGAGTGGAAAAGGTCCTCGCAGGTGGTCAGCGTGATCAACGCCTCGCTCGGCTGCACGTCGTCATGGCCAGGTACGGGGTCCAGCACCCAGGTCTCCGTGTCCTGCACGGTCAACTGGTCGGGCGCGGACGTCAGCTCGTACGTGAGGATGGCCTCGCGGGTCTCGATGACGATGGTGTCGCCCACGCGAAGTTCCAGCAGGCGTCGGAACGGCTCCCCGTTGGTGATGCGGTGGCCTGCAACAGCGAAGTTGCCCACCTCGCCCGGCTGCGCCGTCGTGGGGTACCAGCCGATGCCCCGCTTCAGGTCGTCCTCCTCCACACCCGCGATGACGGGGCGCACCCAGTCCTTGCCGAACGCGGGGATGCGCATCAGCCACTTGGCGTTGCCCATCTCAGCGGGCCCGATCTCCAATGTCGGCACCGACGTTGGTTCCCCCTCGGCAGGCGGACTCGCGACGGGATCGGCCCCGGCCCACGACTCCTTGAGCGCGCTGACCTTCTGGTCCGCCTCACGGTCGGACACGAAGTTGGTGCCCATGTACTGCCAGCCCACCCACCCGAGGCACGCCAACCCCGCCACCAGAAGAATCACTCCGAGGACGGTCAGGGGGGACACGCGTCGACGTGGCGTGGAGACCGCCGAGGGGGCTTTGGGGTCGCTCGTCGGCGAATCATCTGTGCCCAGCGTGCCGTGTTGCATGTGCGTCATTCTCGCTCACCGGGCAACATCCTGCACATCATGTGCCCAGCCTTGCCGCCGCCTCCATCACCATCCATGCCTGCACCTGCACGGAGAGCTCTGTCCGGTCGCCGGGTTCCGGAGTGTGAACTGCATGGCCGGCGGAATGCGTGAACAGCCCCTGAGCTGCGTCCCGGGTCTCCCACAGGAAATCGCCGGTGACGCGTATGAGTTCGGCTGCCACGCCCCGGACTTCGGCGGTCAGACGCTCATCGAGCGCAGCCAGCGCAAGATAGCGGACGAGGATCCCGGTGAACAGCCCGCCGTCCCCCACTCCGTGGAGGACGAGTGCCTGCTTCCCCCCACGCTGCCATGTGAGGTGGTTGCCGATGGCCCGCACCAGCGACGCGGCGCGAGCGAGGTCCTCCGGACTTCCGAGTGCCAGCAGCGCCGCCACCGTCGTCCCCTGGTTGTAGGTGTAGACGTCGGTGACGAGCGCACCGGTACGTCGCACTCCGTCGAGCACCATTCCGCGCTCGGGCTCCAGCAGGGTCGTGCAGAGCCACTCGACGATGTTCCTCGCCTCCTCGACGCGTCCCGTCCGGGCCAGGTGCAGCGCGACAGGGCCGGAGGTGGCGGCATTGAGGAAATCCCTGTCCCGGTTCCAGAACACGCCACCTGAATCGTCGCGTCCCTGGAGCAGTCTTCGCGTCAGAACCCGGCGGGTGCGGCTGAGTGAAACGCGGGAAGCTCGCCGCCCCAGGTGCGCGTCGAGAGATGCCAGTCGGTCGACGGCCAGTGCGAGCCACGCGGTGTCGTCGTAGAAATGGTTGCGAAGTGTCCCCCGATTGCGGAGCCGGATGGTCGCCAGGAGCCGATGGCCCAGGATGGCCGACCCACTCGCGCCGGCGATGTCACCCCCGCGATGCCGCCGCCATGCGCCGTCGACGATGGCGTCCAGGAGGTGCGCCTGCCACCAGTAGTGGAACGGGTGGGTCCCATCGACAATCATCCGGACACCCGACTGCTGGACCGGGGCCACAGTGCTGCCCAGTAGCGTGCCGGGGAGCCGTCGGTATCGGCCAACGAAGCGGCGCAACACCCAGCCTTCCGCCGATGCGGCACGCTGATCCCACTGTTCCATGTTCGGCACTGTCCCCTCAGGCGAACCAGAGCTTGCTGCCGGAAGGATCGGGGGAATGACGTGTGTCGGCGTCGGTGAACGGTTCAGCGCCACCACACCAACCGTCGAGTTCCGCACCCTCCAACCAGCGGTAGCCGAACGGAAGGCGGTTGGAGTCACGCCGGATTCTGCCCACGTCCAGTCGCGTGTCCGAGGCCACCAGGAGGAGGTTGCCGAACCTTTTTCCCTTGTGGACGGGAACCTCGGCGCCCACGATCACGTGGCGCCACCGCTGCCTGAGCCCCGCCACCACCTTCTGTGCCCAGTGGAAGGGGGCGCGATCCGTGACGTTGAACACCACGAGCGACTCCCCACGGCCGACGCGCTGCACGTCGTCGAAGAACTCGCCGCTGGCCATCTCCGCGGGCACCTGGGCACCGTCGAAGGCGTCGATGACGACGGCCTCGGCGTAGTCCGCAGGCATGGCCGCGACTCCGGCCCGACCATCGACCGCACGCACCTTGACACCCGAGCGTTGTGGGAGCGGGATCTTGCGTCGGACCTCCGTGGTGAGTTCGTCGTCGGGTTCGCAGACGATCTGCGCGGTACCGGGCCTACGCCACGCCACCCAGCGAGGAATGGTCATCCCTGCGCCACCGAGGTGGACGATTCTTATCCGTTGGTCATCCGGTGCGTCCAGCACGGTGTGCTCCAACACGATCGCCACATGATTCACGTACTCGAAAACCAGGAGTTCGGGGCGGTCGGGGTCCACCCAGGACTGGGACGTGAGCCCGAATTTCACATGGAAGGCGCCGGGGACGGAGTCGTCTGGGAACAGGCGGTCGGGCATGGGCCCGAGTGTACGGACAGA
>JAUNVL010000007.1:12772-41263 GCA_030537675.1 Propionibacteriaceae bacterium
GGACGGAGTCGTCTGGGAACAGGCGGTCGGGCATGGGCCCGAGTGTACGGACAGAATCCGCGCCGCTGCCGCCCGCTCCCTGGCCTTGCCATCAGTGCGATCGGACCCGGACGAGACCAGAAATAGACCTTTGTTCCAATACAGCTGGCCGTATGGTGAATTTCTGGCACAAAACGTGTGTCACGAACAGCTGGAATCGTGGGTGAGAGGCATGACCGAACAGGCTGACATCGATGAGCAGGCCTTCAACGAAGCAGTGCAGAATCTACGCAACATCGCCGACATAGCCATGGGCGGCCCCGAGGGCCTGGACCACGCCGCGTGCTCACCCAAGGTGAAGTACCTCGCAGAAGTCGGCATGGGCGCCGCCGCGCGGGGCTGCTCGCAAGACGGTTGGCGCACAGAGGTCCGCAAGACCCTCGAGGGGGACGACGTCGACCGTCAACTCGAGGAAGCAGAAGAATGCATGCGACATTCCGGGTTGTGGCCATGGAACTGACGCTGGTGACACTCCAGCGCTGATCCGTCGGCTTTTCAGGACTGCCGCCTAGACTGCCGTAGTCCCACTGGTCAGCCGCGGAGGAAGATGTCCGAGCAGAGCATCAACCGGCGCATTCTGGCGCTCGCGGTGCCGGCCTTTGCCGCCCTCGTGGCGCAGCCGCTCTTCCTGCTGGCCGACACCGCCATCGTCGCCCGTCTCGGCACCGAACCGCTCGCTGGCCTCGGCGCCGGTGCGACGGTGACGTCGACGCTCGTCGGCCTCATGGTGTTCCTCGCCTACGGATCGACAGCGGTCGTGGCCCGACTGCTCGGTGCAGGACAACGCACCAAGGCACTGGAACTCGGAATCCAGGCGATGTGGCTGGCCGTCGGTCTGGGGGTGGTGCTGGGCATTCTGACGTGGCTCGCCAGCCCCTGGTTGTTGACGTGGCTGGGCGCGACCGGGGAGGTCCACGCCCAAGCACTGTCGTACGCACGGTGGTCGCTGCCCGGCCTGCCCGGCATGTTGCTGGTTCTGGCCGCCACCGGCACCCTGCGTGGCCTCTCCGATGCACGCACCCCCATGGTGCTGGCCATCAGCGCTGCGGCCGTGAACGTGGTGCTCGATCTGGTGCTGGTTTTTGGCGTGGGCATGGGCATCGGCGGCTCAGGCGCTGCGACCGCCATCGCCGAGACGGGGATGGGGGTGACCGCGGCATGGGTGGTGCGACGAGGTGGACGTCGCGCCGGCGCGTCCATGGCCCCCACCGTCACCGGCATGCGCTCCAGCCTCGTGGTGGGCGGTCCGCTGCTGCTGCGGACGGTCACGCTGCGCGCCGCTCTCGTGCTGACCACATGGGTGGCGGCCGGGAAGGGTGCCGCTGCGCTTGCCGCCCACCAGGTCACCTGGAACATCTGGGGTTTCCTCAACTTTGCCCTCGATGCCGTTGGAATCGCCGGCCAGACCCTCATCGGTCTCGCGTTGGGAGCCGGCGCCATCGCTCAGGTTCACGCGCTGGTCCGACGAATGCTGTGGTGGTCGCTCGGCAGCGGAGTGGCCCTGGGTGCGGGCGTCATCATCTTCCGGGGCCCACTCGCCTCCCTCTTCTCCCCCGACGCCGAAGTGCGGGGCGGCGTCACGTCCACGCTGCTCGTCATCGGCTGCACGCTCACGATTGCCGCATACGTCTGCCTTGCCGACGGCGTCCTGATCGGCGCCGGCGACGGCCCCTATCTGGCACGGGTGGGGGTGGTGAACCTGCTGGTCTACGTCCCGCTGGCGTTCGTGGTGGCACGCTTCGCACCGGATGGCACCGACGGACTCGTCTGGCTGTGGGCAGCTTTCAGCATCGGTTTCATGGGGGTGCGCGCAGCGACGCTGGGGTGGCGTCAGCGCGGTGACGCCTGGCTGGCCACCGGAGCCTGAGCAGCCCGATTCGGAAACGGTGTGCCCACGCTCACCCATCCGCGCCGCGGCAGTCGCTTCGTCGGTTACTCTGCGAGGGCGACACCGCTGTCTCGCCGACACGATTGCGGTTGAGCGCGCTGGTACGCTCGGCAACCGCGGACACAGGCCGGAGTTGGTTGCCCGCCGGAAGGATTACACATGACTGGCAACGCCATCTATCGCCTCACCAACACCTCCATCGTCTCGGTGACGAGGGTCGAGGCCCCTGAGGTCGTCAGCTCGGACAGTCTCGATGACCGTCTGAACGGCACCTACAACCGCATCGGCATGGCCCGCGGCGGTCTGGCGGGTCTGGCAGGTGTCGAGGAGCGACGGTGGTGGCCCGAGGGCACCAGCTACATTGCCGGTGGTGTTGAGGCTGGCAGGACCGCGCTGGAGCAGGCGGGAATCACCCCGGACCAGGTGGGTCTGCTGATCAATGCCTCAGTCTCCCGCCCCCACCTGGAGCCCTCAGTGGCCACACAGATCCACGATGAGCTGGGTCTGCCGACGAACTGCCTCAACTTTGACATCACCAACGCATGCCTCGGTTTCGTCAATGCCATGCAGGTGGCCGGCTCCATGATCGACGCCGGCCAGATGGACTACGCGCTCATCGTCGCCTCGGAAGGCACCCGCGAACCGCAGGAACGCACGCTGGACCGCCTCGTGAATGGTGAGACCACCAAGGACGAGTTGAAAGAGGCTTTCGCGACGCTGACCGTCGGCTCCGGCGCCGCCGCGATGGTGCTCGGACGCACGGACCAGAATCCCGGGGGGCACCGCGTCGTTGGTGGCCTGAGCCGCGCCGGCACGTCCCACCACGGCCTGTGCATCGGCACGATGGAGGAGATGCACACCGACAGCCGTGCGCTGTTCATCGAAGGCATGGCCCTGGTCACCAAGGCATGGGCCGAGGCGAAGGCCGAATTCGAATGGTCCGACATGGACGCCTACATCCCGCACCAGACGTCGACGGCCCACCTGCGCGGCCTGAGCAAGGCACTCGGCCTGGACAACTCCAGGCTGGCGGTCTCACTGGTGCACCATGGCAACACAGCCGCCGCGGCCGTTCCATTCACCCTTGCCCAGGAGGCAGCGTCGATGGAGGACGGCGACAGGGTGCTGCTCATGGGCATCGGGTCCGGTCTGAATGTCTCCTTCACGGAAATCGCATGGTGAGGACTCCCCCCACACTTCCCGGCCTGAATCCGGACTGGTCGCGCCACGTCACGGCCCCCGATGCCGAGGGGGTCGACAGGGTGTGGCACATCCTCGACACCGCACCCGGAGATGGCGCTCCCGCCTCGGGGACGATGTTGTGTGTCCACGGCAACCCCACGTGGTCCTACCTGTGGCGCCGGTTCCTGTCGGCCGCGCCCCCCGGCTGGCGCGTGATCGCCGTCGACCAGTTGGGGATGGGCTACTCCGAGGACCCATCCGGGACGCTGCAGTCACCGCGCACGCTGGCACAGCGCGTGGAGGACCTCAGCCTGCTCACCGATGCCCTCGGCCTCAGCGGTCCGGTGGTGGCGGTCGGCCACGACTGGGGCGGCATCATCGCCTCCGGCTGGGCGCTGCGCCACCGCGACCAACTCGCCGGACTCGTGCTGGCCAACACCTCGGTCCACCACGACTTCGCCTCCGGGCTCCCCCGCCCTCTCCGGCCCGCCCGTGCCTTCGCCGCGCTGACCTGCGTCGCCACACCGACGTTCGTGCACGCGGCCACTGCTCTGTCGCGGCCCCGGCTGCCCCGCGCCATCCGCGACGCATTCGCCGCGCCCTACCGGCTTCCCGATGACCGGCGGTTCGTCGGCCAATTCGTCGCAGACATCCCCGCCGAACCGACGCACCCCTCGCGCCCCGCGCTGGAGGAGATCGCCGACGGACTGGAGACTCTTGACGTTCCCGTGCTGCTGTTGCGCGGACCTGCGGATCCGGTGTTCAGCGAGGCGCACCTGCGCGACCTGCACCGTCGGCTCCCCCAGGCAGATGTCCACCGCTACGAGGGCGCGAGCCATCTGGTGACGGAGGACGCACCGCGCTCAGCCGACGACACCTGGGACTGGGTGGCAGCGCGCGTCGAAGCCACCGATGCCGATGCACCCGATGAAATCGGCCAACGGGCCCGAACCACTGAGGTCGCATGGTCGGCGCTGCTGCAACGGGCCGCCGACACCCCCGATGACCTGGCCGTTGCCCAAGTGGCCGACGGGCGCCAGATGACATTCGCCGAACTGGAAGCCGACATCGCTGCGGTGGCCGCCGGTCTGGCCTCCGGCGGTGTGCTCGCCGGCCAGCGCGTCGCGCTCCTGGTGCCGCCCGGCATCGACCTCACCGTCACCCTCTACGCCTGCTGGCGGATCGGCGCCATCGTCGTGGTGGCCGACGCCGGGCTGGGCCCGCGCGGCATGCGCAGGGCTCTGCGTGGCGCGGGGATCGAGCACGTCATCGGCATCGCCAAGGGGCTCGCAGCCGCTGCACTCCTGGGCGTGCCGGGACGACGCATCCTCGTCAACGGCCCCGCCACGGTGCTCGGATCCCTCGTCGCCCAGCCGGGCAGACCCGGCCTCGTGCACGCCGCCGAGACCCTCGACGACGTGCGGCGCCGTGGCGCTGACGCACCCACCCCACCGGTGCCAGCACCCGATGCCGAGGCCGCCGTGCTCTTCACTTCGGGCGCCACCGGCCCTGCCAAGGGAGTCGTCTACCGCTCGGAACAGGTGGGTGCGCAGGCGGCCCACATCAAGGGCATCTACAACCTCACCCCCGACGACGCCTTCGTGGCGGCCTTCGCGCCCTTCGCGCTGTACGGACCCGCCATGGGCGTGGCCTCCGTGGTGCCGGACATGGACGTGACCTCGCCGTCCACCCTGACCGCGAAGGGCTTGGCTGACGCAGTCCGCGTCGCCGGTGCCACGACGGTGTTCGCCTCACCGTCGTCTCTGCGCAATGTGGTGTCCACCGCCCACGACCTCGACGACGAGGCGCGTGCCCATCTGGCGCGGGTCAGAGTGGCGATGTCCGCCGGTGCGCCCATCCCCGTCTCTCTGCTGCACAAGGTGCAGGCCGTCCTGCCCAACGCTGACCTCCACACCCCCTATGGCATGACGGAGTGTCTGGCCGTCTCGGACATCAACCTCGCCGAACTGGAACGGGCTGGTACCGGCAACGGGGTCTGCGTCGGCCATCCACTGGCAGGCGTCGAGGTCACCATTGCTCCCCTGCCGCTGGATCCTGCCGATCCCGACGGCGAGCCCACGACCACCGCCGGCGTCACCGGCGAGATCATCGTGCGCGCCGCCCACGTCAAGGACCGCTACGACCAACTCTGGGCCACCCAACACGCCAGCGCCCGCGACGGCGACTCCCACCGCACCGGAGACGTCGGGCACCTCGACGACGAGGGCAGGCTGTGGGTGGAGGGCCGTCGGCAGCACGTGCTGCACACGGCGTCGGGGCCGCTGACACCAGTCGCGCTGGAACTGGCGGTCCAGGCCCTTCCCGGCGTGCGCGACGCAGCCGTCGTCGGCGTCGGCCCCGAGGGCACGCAGGCCGTGGTGATCATCGTGATAGTCGACGACCAGCAGTCGAGCCCGAAGCGCTCTCGCCGCTCCGTGCTGGCGGATGACGCCCTCACCTTCATCGTGCGGGAAGCCGCGTCCGCCGTGACGTCCGAACCCATCGCATCAGTGCTCACCACGTCCGCGTTCCCGGTGGACGTGCGCCACCAGTCGAAGGTGGATCGGGCGCGCCTGGCGCTCTGGGCGGCCCGCGTACTGTCCGGCGGCAAAGTGGGCACGCCATGAAGGTGCTCGTCACCGGTGCCAGCGGCCTCCTTGGTGGTGGCGTTGCCCGCGCCCTGTCACAGAGGGGCGACGACGTCACCGTCCTCCAGCGGCGCCCCGCCAACCTCGACATCCGTGAGGTGCTGGGCGACATCACCGACGCGAATGCTCTGGCGTCCGCCGTCGACGGCCAAGACGCCGTCGTCCACCTGGCCGCCAAGGTCAACGTCACAGGGAAGTGGGCCGACTACCGGCGGATCAATGTGGACGGCACCGCCGCACTTCTTCAAGCGTGCCGCACAGCCGGTGTGCCGCGAATGGTCTTCGTATCCAGCCCCTCGGTGGCACACGCCGGCAGTTCGCTGGTGGGGGCTGGCGCTGGGCACGCAGACCCTGAGCACGCCCGCGGCAACTACGCACGCAGCAAGGCGATGGCAGAGCAACTCGCTCTGGCAGCCGACGCCCGTGACGAGCTGGCCGTGGTGGCCATCCGTCCGCACATCGTGTGGGGCCCCGGAGACACGCAACTGGTGGAGCGCATCGGACGTCGTGCACGCAGCGGTCGGCTGCCCATCATCGGATCCGGCGCGCCCCTCGTGGACACCGTCTACATCGACAATGCCGTGGACGCCCTGGTCGCCGCCCTCGACCGCTGCGAGTCCGCCCGCGGTCAGGCACTGGTGGTGACCAACGGCGAACCCCGACCCATCGGCGAGATACTCGGCGAATGGGCCCGCGCCACCGGCGCCTCTGCACCGTCACGGCACATCCCGGCTGCGCTCGCCCGACTGGTGGGCAGCGGCGTCGACGCACTGACCTCCTTGCGACAGCGCCTTGGTCACGACCTCACCTCAGATCCCCCGATCACGAGGTTCCTGGCCGAGCAACTCTCGACGGCGCACTGGTTCGATCAGCGCGCCACCCGTGAGGCCCTGGGATGGACACCCAAGATCACACTGGATGAGGGTTTCGCGCGGCTCCGGGCTTGGTACGCCGCACATCCACTTCACTGATCGACACATCGGTGTCGTGGTCTTGAAGGGTTGAAAGAATTCCCACGATGCGCTCCCGACAAGCACCCTTCGTGACGTAGCCTGAGCTGGATTCCTTCGAAAGGTCCCTCCATGCGCAAGCTTGTCGCTGCCGCTTCCTCCGTTGTCCTTGCCCTCGGTATGGTCTCCACGCTCGCCCCAGCAGCCAACGCTGCCACGCCCCTCTACACCCTCAAAGTTCTTTCCCCCAACAAGGGGTTCGCGTTCGCCAGGCCGTACGCCATCAACGACAAGGGGGATGTGGTGGGCGCATCGGAGAATGAACCTGTTGCCGGCATGACCGAGGAACGCTCCGCCGCCACCACCTGGCCCGCCGCCGACTACACAAAACCCGTCACCGTGAAGTTCGCCTCGGGTGACTCCTACGCCGTCGCCATCTCCGAGGAGGGGACGATGCTGGGCAACGAGGGAGAAGCCGGGAAGGAGCCGTTCATCCACAAAGCGGGGAAGATCACGCGTCTGACGTCCGCTGCCTCTCTCCCCTCAGTCGACGATGGTGTTGGCATTTCGGCGGCCGGCGTCGCTCTCACCGCGGACGGCAGCACCTGGACCAGCCCTGCGAAACGTCAGATGCTCCCCGTACCGAAGGGCAAATATGCCAGCGCAGGGGGAATTTCCCCCAGCGGCGTGCACATCGTGGGCCTGGCAGACGCCTTCACACCTGACTTCAGTCCCGTCCGGTGGACCAATCGCAAGTTGGTCAAACTCGGCACCCCCGTCGGCAGCAGCATGTCCCAGCCGTATGCGGTCAACGACCGCGGGGTTGCAGTGGGCTACGCGATGGTTTCCGGGCGGTCAGTCCCAGCGATTTGGGATTCCAAGGGGTCGCCTTCGTGGCTCCCACGGTACCCGGAGCTGGGGCAGCAGTACCCGATGGCCAACAACAATGACGGCGTCGTCGTGGGCTACGGCAACTACTCTCCTGAGGCCATGGCAGGCTCCGATATGGCTCTGCTCTGGAAGGACGGCAAGGTCCTGAACCTGGACGACGTCGTCGCCAAGCCCGCGGGCGCAAGAATCGACTATGCCGCAGACATCAACAATCGCGGGCAGATCGTCGGCACGATGAAACTGTCGAACGGTAGCGAGGTTGGCTTCATTGCCACACCCTCCTCCGCCCCCACAGTCGACGTCTACACCACCCCCGGCATCCACCATGTGAACGGCCGCGACTGGAAGACCGCCTGCGAGAAGTACTCCCAGACCAAGCGTTGCCGCACGGAAATCGTCGCCACCCAGGTCAACCTCGTCAACGGCAAGTACACCCACGTCAAGGGCTGGACCTTCAACAACCTGACGTATCTCCCTGCCAGTCGCTCGCTCTGGAAGGGCAACCCCCTCGCGACACCCGGTGAGCACAGCGTCGCCGGCCGTAAGTGGAAGACCGAATGCGACAACGCCACCACCGGTGGCAACGGTTGCCGCAGCTACATCTTCGGCACCAGGATCACGGCGACTCCCAAGGGCGGCGGGACGTACACCTACACCCAGAAGAACGAGTGGGTCTTCAACAACATCGTCATGTTTTCCTGATCCTCTCTCGCTTCTCTTCTGAGCCCCAAACGCCCTGGTGATCATCCGATCACCAGGGCGTTTGACATACCCGCTCCATTGACGCCACATCGCCAACTTCTGCTGCCATCCCCGCGCGCGTTGCCCGCGGACGTGGCCCACCGCACGCACGTCCGATGACGCCTGCGCACGTCCGGTTCCGAGGACCACTGCGATGGGACGCTCCTTCCTCCCGCTGATGCTGACGGCGTTCTCGGGCGGTCTCTGTGCCGCATCCCGACGGCCGACTTCGCCCTGCCATCCCATAGCCGCTGACGCGAACGACCTCTCTGGTTGACATGGAAACGGGGGCGCCGGACGGACGTCGACTGACTTTCAATCTCAACGTTGAGTGCGGTAGACTCAACTTCGTAATCACTGCGAAAGGCCACCACATGAACACGGAGAAACTGACAACCAAGAGCCGCGACGCCGTCACCTCGGCGGTCCGGCAAGCACTGACAAACGGCAACCCGAGCGCCGAACCGGCCCACCTGCTGCATGGACTCCTGCTGGTCCCGGACAACACCGTCGGGCCGCTGTTGGAATCGGTGGGCGCCAATCCGGCAGCCATCGACGCCTCCGCCGTTGCCGCCATCGGAAAGTTGCCGTCCAGCACTGGCAGCAGCGTGACTCAGCCGACCCTCTCCGGCGCTTTCGCGCGCGTCCTGGCGGCAGCCGAGACGCTCGCGGACACCCTCGGAGACCAATTCGTCGCCACCGAGCACCTGCTGATCGCGCTGGTGGACGTCCAGTCGGAGGCGAGCCGTGCGCTCAAGGCCGCCGGTGTCGAGGCAGACGTGTTGACCGCAGCGTTCAACGGCTCACGGGGGGGCAAGCGCGTCACCTCAGCCGAGAGTGAGGGTGGGGAGTCGGCGCTGGACAAGTACTCCGTCGACCTGACGGAGGAGGCCCGCGCAGGCAAGCTCGACCCGGTCATCGGTCGCGACGCCGAGATCCGGCGAGTCGTGCAGGTGCTGGCGCGTCGCACCAAGAACAACCCCGTGCTGATCGGTGAGCCCGGCGTCGGCAAGACCGCCGTCGTCGAGGGGCTGGCACTGCGACTGGTGGAGGGCGACGTCCCCGACTCGCTGCGCGGGCGGCGCCTCGTCTCCCTCGACCTGGCCTCCATGGTGGCCGGCGCCAAGTATCGCGGCGAGTTCGAGGAGCGACTCAAGGCTGTCCTCAACGAGATCCGCGACGCCGACGGCCAGATCATCACCTTCATCGACGAGTTGCACACCGTCGTGGGTGCTGGCGCGTCAGGCGAAGGTGCAATGGACGCCGGCAACATGCTGAAGCCCATGTTGGCCCGCGGCGAGCTGCGGATGATCGGCGCCACCACGCTGGATGAGTTCCGCGAGCGGATCGAGAAGGATCCGGCGCTGGAGCGACGCTTCCAGCAGGTCTTCGTGGGCGAGCCGTCAGTGGAGGACACCGTCGCCATCCTGCGCGGGTTGCGTGAACGGTACGAAGCGCACCACAAGGTCCGCATCACCGACTCGGCGCTCGTGGCAGCCGCCGCGCTCTCCAGCCGCTACATCACGTCGCGACAGCTCCCCGACAAGGCCATCGACCTGATCGATGAGGCGGCCTCCCGGCTGCGGATGGAGATCGACTCCTCGCCGGAGGAGATCGACATGCTGCGCCGCGACGTCGACCGCATGACGATGCAGGCCTTCGCCCTCGAGAAGGAGGAAGACGTGGCATCCCGGGAACGACTGGCCACCCTTCACCAGGAACTTGCCGACGCGCAGGAATCCCTGCGAGGTCTGGAGACCCGATGGGAGGCGGAGAAGGCCGGGCTGAACAGGATGGGAGACCTGAAGGAACAGATCGACCACCTGCGCATGGAAGCCGACAAGGCCCAGCGCGCGGGCGATCTGACCCGGGCATCACAGATCCTCTACGGCGACATCCCCCAGGCACAGCGCGAGCTGGCAGAGGCCGAGGAGATGGACAGCGCTCCGTCCATGGTGTCCGAGGAGGTCTCCGAGACCGACATCGCCGAGGTGGTGGCCGCATGGACGGGCGTCCCCGTCGGCAGGCTACTGCAGGGCGAGTCGGAGAAGCTGCTGGAGATGGAGGACCGGATCGGTGCCCGTCTCATCGGGCAACGCCAAGCCGTCACCGCCGTGGCCGACGCCGTGCGGCGCTCCCGCGCAGGTATCTCCGACCCCAACCGCCCCACCGGCTCCTTCATGTTCCTGGGCCCCACGGGCGTGGGCAAGACGGAATTGGCCAAGTCGCTCGCAGACTTCCTGTTCGACGACGAGACCGCCATGGTGCGCATCGACATGAGCGAGTACTCGGAGAAGCACTCCGTGGCACGCCTCGTCGGCGCTCCCCCCGGTTACGTCGGCTACGAGGAAGGTGGTCAGTTGACCGAGGCCGTCCGTCGCCGGCCGTACTCCGTGGTGCTGCTGGACGAGGTGGAGAAGGCGCATCCGGACCTGTTCAACATCCTCTTGCAGGTGCTGGATGATGGCCGCCTCACCGACGGCCAGGGACGCACGGTTGACTTCCGCAACACCATCCTCATCATGACCTCCAACCTGGGATCGCAGTTCCTGGCTGATCCCACGATGGATCCGGACACCAAGCGCAACGCCGTCATGGCTGCGGTGCGGCAGGCATTCCGTCCCGAGTTCCTGAACCGGCTCGACGACATCGTCCTGTTCGATCCGTTGACCCGGGAGGAACTGGGCCGGATCGTGGAGATCCAGTTGGCGAGGCTGAACCGTCGACTGGTTCCTCGCCGCATCACCGTCGAGGTGTCGGAGGCTGCCGAGCAGTGGCTCGGGTCCACGGGCTTCGACCCCGTCTACGGTGCCCGGCCGCTGCGTCGCCTGGTGCAGTCCACCATCGAGGATGCGCTGGCCCGCGGGCTGCTGGGAGGGGAGATCCACGACGGCCAGACGGTCACGTTCGATGCGAAGCCGGATGGCAGCGGGATCGAACTCGTCTGATCAACACAGACAACGAGGGGCGGTGGTCATCCATCGCCCCTCGTCGTTGGCGTTGTCCGGGGTTCAGCAGACGTCCCATGAGACATCGTCGGTGTATTCCTGCGCACTGATCTCCACGATGACGTCAGAATCCACGAGAGGCCGCCTCGGAGCGTACTCGTAGTACTTTTCCCCTTCATACTCGTCGACGAACTCACCCTCCACACGGAACTGCAGTTCGTATGCTCCTTCACGAACCGACCCGAAGTAATGCGTCTCCTCGTAGTGATCCTTCGGAACCACCTTGAAGGCCGCTCCGTGCAGGGCTTTGACTTGCCCCACCGTCATACCGACCCTGGCTCCGGCCTTGGTGGGAATGAAGCCCGTATCCAGTGCGACGAACCACGTTCCGTACTGACTGAATTCTGCCCTCACCCCACGATTCTCCAACGACGGAGAAGAATCCAAGAATCTGCATGTGGAAGGACCGACCTCCCGCAGGTATCCGAGCCGTGCAAGATCCTCGCCGCGATGGGTGAGCCTGATCGGACCCCATCGCAGACCCTGTGGCTCAAGCCACTGCCCGGGAGTGTCAATGATCCAGGCCGGGACCTTGTTCACCGCGGGGAGTTTCGCGCTGGAGAAGAGCACCAGGTTGTTGAACACCCAACCCTCCGCGTTGGAGTACACCCACCGCGAGCCACTCTTCTTCGCCTGCACCTGCTTGGTCCAGACGTAGCTGCGACAGCCACCCTGACCGGTGGTTGCCGTGTCGCATTCCGTCCTCCACGTCTTGCCACCACTCACCCAGCGGTTGTTGGTACGGCCCAGGTTGTTGCCAGCCCACGACGCCCGCGGCGATGAAAGGTAGGACAGGTTGTTGAAGGTCCACCCCGTCTTCCAGACGTATCGACCGCCTTGCAGGTGCACCTGAGTCGCCCAAATCTTCGTGCTGCACCGCACGACATTGCTGGAGTACTTCTCACACTCCGTGTTCCACAGACGGTCACCGGAGATGTGACCACCCGGGGTGTCATACACAGTCGGCGGCGAAGCAGCATGGGCGACAGTCACACCCGAAGCCAACGCGACGACAACGGCGGCAGAAATGGCCAAGAACTTCCGCAAAATCTTCATTACTGCTCCTTGAATAACAATTGGATGCTCCAAAAGCACGCACAATTGCTCCAGAAGCAATGGATGCTTCAACTATAACAGAAGAACTACGCTTTGTAGTAGAATGGTGCTGATTCCAGATGCATTTTATTGTGCCGAAAGCAACTGATCTGTGGCGCTCGCTTACGAACTGCTGGGCGGAGAGATCCATGACGGCCGGAACGTGCGGAGCGATCGCACGGGAGGATTCCACGAGATGGTCGGATGGTCAGCACTCACGCCAGGTCAGCTCCATCTCCGGGGAATACCGCTGGTGAAGGTCTTACTCTCGAAACTCCTCGTGCGTGCTGTTCATCACAGTTGGGCCCAGTCGTTGGCATCGGGACGCTGCATGGGCCAGGAACCAAACGAGCAGTGGGGCGGCGGATCGCAATCCACCGCCCCACTGTCGTCTTGAGGAACAGACTCAACAGCCGTCCCACGAGACATCGTCGGTGTAGTGCTGTGCCGTGATCTCGGCGATGACGTCAGAATCCTTGAGCGGCACCAGCGGGGCGTAGTTGTAGTCACCCGTGCCCTTCACCCGGAACTGCACCTCAAACGCTCCTTGGCGGTACGTCCCGAAGTACTGGGTGATTCCGTAGTTCTCCTTTGGCACCACCTTGAAGGCGGCTCCGTAGAGAGCCTTGACCTGGCCCACCGTCATTCCCACACGTGCGCCAGCCTGGGTGGGAATGTGACTCGTGGTGAGCATGACCGCGTGGAGATCGTCGCCGGCGAAGATGAGAGACACCCCCCGATTCTTCAAGGCCTGGGATTCGTGCCAGTACTCGCACACATCGCTCTTGATTTTGTGCACGTAGCCCAGCTTTGCCAGATCAGCACCCTTGTTCTCAACTCGCACCGGACCGCACTTCAAGCCATTCGGCCCAATGAACTGCCCGGGGCAGTCGAGGACCCAGTTGGGGACGGTGGAGACAGCGGGGATCGTTGAGCTGGAGAAGAGGACCAAGTTGTTGAACACCCAGCCCTCGGTGTTGCTGTAGACCCACGTGGAGCCACTCTTCTTCGCCTGCACCTGCTTGGTCCAGACGTAGCTGCGACAGCCGCCCATGCCGGTGGTTGCCGTGTCACACTCCGTCCGCCACGTCTTGCCTCCGCTGACCCATCTGTCATTGGTCTGGCCGAGGTTGTTGCCAACCCAGGAGGACCGTGGCGAGGGGAGGTAGGACAGGTTGTTGAACGTCCAACCCGTCTTCCAGACGTATCGACCACCCTGCAGGTGCACCTGCGTCGCCCAGATGTTCGTTCGACAACGGACCACATTGCTCGAGTACTTCTCACACTCGGTGTTCCACAGCCGGTCACCGGAGATGTGGCCGCCAGGGGTGTTGTAGACGGTGGGGGCGGTGTTCGCGCTCGCCGTCGGGATGCCCGAGGCCAGGGCAACGATGACTGCGGCCGAAGCGGCGATCAACGTACGAAAGATGTGCATTGCTGCTCCTTCTGGGATGTGCGGGTCCACGCTGAATGTGCCCAGCGTCATGCCGGCACGATGTGGGCAAAGGGTGATGGTGATCAGCACCCGTCGTAGTAGAGATCCTTGCTGATCTTGCGTGCAACGATCACGGTGATGATGTCGGTGTCCTTGATGCTCGCGGCGTCATAGTCGAACAGGAATACCAGTTCACTCCCCCCGCTCTTCACGACGGCGGCCGGTACCGGCACGTCGCCACCCGGGAGGTCGTTTTTCACCTCCTTGACCATGGCATTGCCGTAAAGGGCCTTGACAGCCGCGTACGTCATCCCCACTTCGGCACCATCAACGGTCTTGATACCGGGCTTGCTCACCATCACGTCGGTGGCCTTCGGGGTATTGAGGTGCCACACGTCGATGCCGCGGCTCTGCAGGACGGCCGTCTCGTTGTAGTCATTGCCGCATTCGCTCGGGTAATCCAGGTAGCCGAGCGTCTTGAGGTCCGACATCTTGGTGCCCCGCTGCAGGGGGCCGAGCCCAGTGAAGCTCAGGCGTGACTGGTCAAGTATGTGCGGCGGTACCGCCAGCACGGGGGGCAGCGTGGGTGAGGAGAACATCACGAGGTTGTTGAACACCCACTCCTGCTTGTTCACATACCTGTACCCGGAGCCGGCCTTCACAGCAGAAATCCTCTTGCTCCAGACGTAGCTGCGGCAGCCACCCCGACCCGTGGTAGCGGTGTCGCACTCCGTCCTCCACTTCCTGCCACCGCTGTTCCAGTTGTCATTGTTTCGGGCCAGGTTGTTGCCCGCCCAGGCGGCACGCGGCGACGGCAGGTAGGACAGGTTGTTGAATACCCACCCCGTCTTGGATACAAACTTGCCCTTGACGTAGCTGATCTGCGTCGCCCAGATGTTCGTGCGACACCGCACAACGTTGCTGGAGTACTTCTCACAGTCGGTGTTCCACAACCGACCAGCAGAAAACTGTCCACCCGGGGTGTTGTAGACCGACGGCGTGAGGTTCGCCTGGGCGACCGTGACTCCGGAGGCCATCGCGACGACGGCGGCGGCGGAGACTGCAACGAGCTTACGGAAAACGTGCATCGTTCCTCCTCATTGAGCATGTTTGGTCAGGATATTAATTCCATTCACTATGCACAATGGTCTTCGTGAAGCCAGATGGCGACTGAGCGTGCATCCGGCCAAACGGATGACACGATGGCGGGCTCCCGGCTCACTATCGGGCGCCATCCAGACCCGGATCAATCGGACATCCACGGGTATCAGCGGGGACTGAGGGTCGGGGCTATGGTGGATTGGACACCGCGTCGCACCCCGAAGGAGTGGAAGTGAACGCACACGTCACACCGTCCCCCACCATTGAGATCACGGGCAGAGTCCCCGAACACGCAGGAATTCTGAAGTGGGTCGAGGAGGTGGCTGCCCTCACCCGCCCAGCCGCGATCCACTACTGCGACGGCTCCGAGGAGGAGAGGCAACAGCTCACCGACCAACTCGTGGAATCCGGCACTGTCGTCCGGCTCAACGAGAGCGCCAAGCCGAACTCGCTGTACGCCCGCACCGATCCCGACGACGTCGCCCGCGTGGAGGACTCCACGTTCATCTGCTCGGTGAACGAGAACGACTCCGGCCCCACCAACAACTGGATGGCCCCGGAGAAGATGAAGGCCATCATGACGAAGCTGTACGACGGGTGCATGCAGGGCCGCACCATGTACGTCATACCGTTCTGCATGGGCCACATCGACGCCCCCGAGCCGAAGTTCGGCGTCGAGATCACCGACTCTGCCTACGTCGTCATCTCCATGGACATCATGACGCGCATGGGGCAGGAGGTCATGGAAGCCATGGAGGCCACCGACGCCCCCTTCGTCCCTGCGCTCCACTCCGTGGGCATGCCCCTGGACGATCCGTCCGACGATGTCCCCTGGCCCTGCAACGCCATCAAGTACATCGTGCACTTCCCCGAGGAGAGGATGATCTGGTCCTACGGCTCCGGCTACGGCGGCAACTCCTTGCTGGGCAAGAAGTGCTACTCCCTGCGGATTGCGTCCGTGATGGGACGTGACGAGGGCTGGCTCGCCGAGCACATGGTGATCATGAAACTCACCTCGCCCGAGGGCAAGTCGTACCACGTCTGCGCGGCGTTCCCCTCCGCGTGTGGGAAGACCAACCTGGCCATGCTGGAGCCCACGATCGAAGGATGGACGGTCGAGACGCTCGGCGACGACATCGCCTGGCTCCGATTCGGCGAGGACGGGCGGCTGTATGCCGTCAACCCGGAGACGGGCCTGTTCGGCGTCGCTCCCGGCACGGGCATGTCCACCAACCCGAACGCCGTCAAGGCCGTCGATGCAGGCAACTCCATCTTCACCAACGTGGCCCTGACGGATGAGGGCGACGTGTGGTGGGAGGGCATGACGAAGACGCCGCCGCCCAACCTGACCGACTGGAAGGGTCGCCGGTGGACGTCGAAGGGCGGCCCGGAGGGTGGTCACGCTGGCGAGAAGGCAGCGCACCCCAATAGCCGCTTCTGCACACCCATCGAACAGACGCCGATCCTCAGCGAGGACTACTTCAACCCTGTCGGCGTTCCCGTGGATGCCATCATCTTCGGTGGCCGACGGCAGAACACGATCCCGCTCGTGGCGCAGTCGCGCGACTGGGCCCACGGCGTGTTCATGGGGGCGACGTGCTCCTCCGAGACCACGGCTGCCGCCACCGGTGCCGTCGGCGTGTTGCGACGCGATCCCATGGCGATGCTGCCGTTCATCGGTTACCACGTGGCGGACTACCTCGCCCATTGGATCAAGATCGGTGAAACAACCAGCCCGGAGAAGCTCCCGAAGATCTTCTACGTCAACTGGTTCCGTCGGGACGCGGACGGTAGGTTCCTCTGGCCGGGCTTCGGGGAGAACTCCCGGGTGCTGAAGTGGGTCGTGGAACGCATCGAGGGTCGCGTCGACGCCATCGACACCCCTGCGGGCCTGCTGCCGGTGAAGGGGGAACTCGACGTCGAGGGTCTGGACATCACGGACAAGGACCTGGAAGACACCATCGGCTTCTCACCGAACGAATGGGCCGACGAGCTACCACGGATCCGCCGCTGGCTCCGTTCCCTGGGCCGCAAGGTGCCGCTGGAGATGCATGACGAGCTCTGGAAGATCGCGGAGGCAATGACCCGGCGCAGCTGACACACCGACGCCTGCACTCGGCAACACACGCCCGCCTTCGATAGCCGACGCCCGCCTTTGAGGGCCGACGCTGGCTTTAGATCTCAACGCCCGCCGGATACGGCGGGCGTTGACGATCGAGGCGGGCGTGTGACCAAGAGATGGTCTTCCTCGCGTGCACGTCGACGTCTCCCATCGGGTCACCCCCTCCGGGAGTTGTCCACAGGTGAAGTCGCCCACCCTTGCCAGACGTGCCGCCACACGCTGCAATCTGGGGATGATCGAGCACCTACCCCACATCACACACCTCGAGCTGCGAAACATTGGGCTCACTGGTTCGGACATCGAGAAACGCCTCCGTAACGGGACCCTCGCTCGCCTGCGCCGTGGCATCTACAGCGTGCCTGACGCTTCGGCTCCAGAGGACCACCACCGTCGGCTCATCCAGGCGGGCACCACCGCTGTGACAGACAGCAACGTTGTCAGTCATGTGTCTGCTGGCGTGCTTCACGGTCTCCCGGTGCCGCGGAGCGAACTTGATCTGGTGACAATGACGCGCGTCACACCAGGCCATGGCGAACGCAGTGATCGCATGCGGGTGAGACATACCGCTCTCGCTGACGACGAGGTGATGGTCCTCGACGGAATAAGAGTGACCACGTTGGAACGGACAGTCTTCGACTTGGCACGTTCATTGTCATTCGAATGGGGTGTCATGGCGTGCGACGCCGCCCTCCACCAAGGACTGTGTCCTTCGAGGATTCACATGGCCACGCAGCGGCATACCCGGCTGCGCGGCACGCCGCGCGCCCGGAGGGTCGCCGACTTTGGAGATGCACGGAGCGAATCCGCAGCAGAGTCCCTGAGCCGCGTGCAGATGGCGCGCGCCTGCCTCCCTCCCCCCGAACTGCAGTACGAGTTGTTCGACGCCAACGGTGTATTCGTTGCTCGAACCGACTTTGCTTGGCCGGAACTGCGTCTCGTCGGCGAGGTCGACGGCCGAACGAAGTACGGTTCGCTCCTGCGCCCGGGACAAGATCCGGTGGACGCCATCATGGCGGAAAAGCGACGTGAGGAATCTATCCGGCAGCAAGGCTTCTGGGTGGTGCGCTGGGACTGGAACCTCGCTTGGCGAACTGAGGACTTGGCTTCGCTGCTGCGTCGGGCCATGCGGTGGCAGAACGGACCGTCCACGTCGATGCTCCAAAGAGTATGAATCTCGTCACCTTGCCCGACGCCCGGCCTGAAACACGGACGCCCGCCCAGTCGCACACATGCCCTCCTCACACACCGACGCCCGCCGTATTCGGCGGGCGTCGGTGTGCAAGGCGGGCGTCTACGAACAACGCGGGCTTGGTGGTTCTCGGGTGGAGTGGCGTGGTGGCACTCGGTTGGGCTGGCGTTCTGGGGTCAGCGGTAGGTGATCGCCAGGCGGTCACGGGTGCGGTAGCGACCGTGGTGGACGTCGCCGGTCGACTCCGCGGTGAAGAGCCGTGCCGCCTCCGGGGAGGCCTGGATGCGCTGGAGCATCTCGTTCAGCCGTTGCACCTGCACCTGCAGACCCTCGATGTGGGTTTCCAGCTGGATGATCCGACGGATGCCCTCCAGGTTGATGCCATCCTCTTGGCTCAGCCGCTGGACATGGCGCAGTTTCGAGACGTCGCGCAGCGAATACCGACGGCCCCGGCCGCGGGCACGCTGTGGCACCACGAGACCGAGACGGTCGTATCCTCGCAATGTCTGCGGATGCATGTCCGCCAACTGCGACGCCACGGAGACGGGGAAGACCGGGGCGTCGTAGTCGAACTGCTGGGGCAGGTTCTGGGTGCTCATGTCAGCTCCCGAACAGCGCGGTGCGCGGGTTGGACTGCCCCGACTTCTCGGCGTATTCCATCAGTGCACTGCGTGCTGACTCGCTGAGATGTTCGGGCACTTCCACCCTCAGCGTGACCAGCAGGTCGCCGACGGTGCCGTCGGACTTCCGTGCACCCTTGCCGCGCAGGCGCATGGTGCGCCCGTTCGGTGTGTTGGAGGGCACGCGCAGCTTGACTGAGCCACCTCCCAGAGTGGGCACGCTGATCTCGGCGCCCAGCGTGGCCTCGGCGAATGTCACCGGCACTTCGAGCGTCAGGTTGTTGCCGCTGCGCCCGAAGAGCTTGTGGGCGGAGACATGGACCGTGACGTACAAATCGCCGGCAGCGCCACCGTTCTCGCCGGCGGCACCCTTGCCCTTCACCCGGATCCGTTGGCCATCATTGACGCCCGCGGGGATCCTCACGTTCATGGTGTTGGCGGAGCGCGCCCGACCCGAACCGTGGCAGTCAGGGCATGGGTCCTCCACCAGCAGTCCCCGGCCGAGGCAGTCCCGGCACGGCTCGCTCATGGAGAAGACTCCACCTGCGGTGGAACTCTGCATACCCGAGCCCTCGCACGTGGGGCAGACCTTGGGCAGTGTGCCCGCCCTGGCGCCCGTGCCGCGGCACGACGAGCAGGGCTGGTCAGAGATCGTTCGCATCGAGACGGTGTCACCGGAGACCGCCTGCTCGAACGTGATGGTCACCTCACCCTCGATGTCGGAGCCCCGACGGGGACCCCTCGTGGTGGTGCGTCGCCCGGTGTTGCCCTGGCTGAACAGGTTGCCGAAAAGGTCACCGAACCCTGCCGCCGACCCGCTGGAACCGGCGTTGCGGAACAGGTCCTCGAAGCCGCCGGGGGCCCCTGGGGCACCCCCGCCGGGAGAGCCGAACCGCACGCCGCTGCCGAACAGACTGCGGGCCTCGTCATACTCCTTGCGCTTGTCCTTGTGGCTGAGCACGGAGTTTGCTTCCGACGCCTCCTTGAAGCGCGCCTCGGATGCCTTGTTGCCCGGGTTCTGGTCCGGGTGGTTCTCCCGCGCAATCTGGCGGAAGGCCTTGCGGATCTCCTCCGAGCTCGCCTTCTTGGAGACGCCCAGGATCTTGTAGTAGTCCTTTTCCAGCCAGTCCTTGGTACTCACCCATCGCCTCCTTCTTGGTCGTTGCTCTTGAGTATCGGTTGATCCGGTGGGCCGCCCCGCCATCTCGTCGCGGGGCGGTCCCGGGTCGGCATCAGGCGCTCGGGTTGGCCACGCCGACGCGAGCCGGCCTGATGATGCGGTCCCGCAGGGCGTAGCCCTGCTGCATGACCTGGGAAATCGTGGTCACGGAGACCTCGGTCTCCATAGGAATCTCCATGAGAGCGTCGTGACGGTTCGGATCGAAGACGTCGCCGACGGAACCAAAAGCGGTGAGGCCATGCTTGGCCGCCACCTTCTCCAGTTCCTCGGCCACCATCTTGAAGCCGCCGGTGAGGTCGTCATGTTCGCGGGCCAGCGAGATGCTGTCCAGCACGGGCATGAGATCGCCCACCACGGCTTCGATCCCGGACTGCCGCGCGAGCAGCCGGTCCCGGTCCACGCGCCGCTTGTAGTTGACGTACTCCGCCTGGAGACGCTGGAGGTCGCCAGTCCGCTCGGCAGCCAGTGCCGCCCAGTCGGTGCTGGACTCCGCAAAGGCTTCATCGACGGCGTCGCCGACGGAGCCCTGTTGGGTCTCCTCGGAGGGCACGCCCTCGGGCGGGGGCGGCTGCTGGCCGCCCTCGCCCTGGGTGTTCTCGTCGAATTCACTCACTTGTCGTCGCCCTTTTCCTCGTCAACGATCTCGGCATCGACCACGTCATCGGCATTGTCCTCGCCCGCGCCTTCGGTGCCTGCATCCTCGGACCCGGCCTCTTCTGCGGACTGCTGAGCGGCCTGTGCGGCAGCGTACATCGCCTGCCCCATGGCGGCAGCCTTGGTGTTCAGGTCATCGACGGCGGTCTTGACCGCGTCGTTGTCCTCACCCTTCAGTGCTTCCTTGAGCGTCTCGAGAGCCTCGACCACGGGGACCTTGACGTCCTCGCCGATCTGCTCGGCGTTGTCTGCCAGCAGCTTCTCGGTGCGGAAGACCAGGGCATCGCCCTCGTTGCGCATCTCGACGGTCTCGCGACGCTGGCGGTCCTCCTCGGCGTGAGCCTCGGCGTCCTTGACCATGCGATCGATGTCGTCGCGTCCCAGCGCCGATCCACCCGTGACGGTCATGGACTGTTCCTTGCCCGTGGCCAGGTCCTTGGCGCCGACGTGCACGATGCCGTTGGCGTCGATGTCGAAGGTCACCTCGATCTGGGGAACGGAGCGGGGAGCAGGCAGCAGGCCGGTGAGCTCGAAGTTGCCCAACGACTTGTTGTCGCGGGCGAAATCGCGCTCGCCCTGGTACACCTGGATCATCACGGCGGGCTGGTTGTCCTCAGCCGTGGTGAACACCTCGGAGCGCTTCGTGGGGATCGTGGTGTTGCGCTCGATGATCTTGGTCATCACGCCACCCTTGGTCTCGATACCGAGGCTCAGCGGGGTGACGTCGAGCAGCAGCACGTCCTTGACCTCACCTTTGAGCACGCCAGCCTGCAGCGAAGCGCCCAGTGCGACGACCTCGTCGGGGTTGACGCCCTTGTTGGGCTCCTTGCCGCCGGTCAGTTCCTTCACGAGGTCAACCACGGCCGGCATGCGGGTGGAGCCACCCACGAGCAGGATCTGGTCGATCTTGTCCACCGAGGTGCCGGCATCAGAGATGACGGACTTGAACGGTGCGCGGCAGCGGTCGAGCAGGTCCTGCGTCATGCGCTGGAACTCGGCCCGCGTGATCTTCTCGTCGAGGTGCAGTGGGCCCTCGGCGGAGGCGGTGATGTAGGGCAGGTTGATCGAGGACTCGGACGTGGCCGACAGTTCGATCTTGGCGCGCTCGGCTGCTTCCTGCAGACGCTGACGGGCCATCTTGTCCTTGGAGAGGTCGACGCCGTGCTTGTTCTTGAACTGCTTCACGAGCCAGTCCACCACGACGGAGTCCCAGTCATCGCCACCGAGGCGGCTGTCACCCTTGGATGCCTTGACCTCGAACACGCCGTCGGCGATGTCGAGCAGGGAGACGTCGAACGTTCCGCCACCCAGGTCGAAGACCAGGACGGTCTGCTCCTGGTCACCCTTGTCGAGGCCGTAGGCCAGGGCTGCAGCGGTGGGTTCGTTGATGATGCGGTCCACCACCAGGCCAGCGATCTCGCCAGCTTCCTTGGTGGCCTGACGCTCGGCGTCACCGAAGTAGGCCGGCACCGTGATGACGGCGTTGGTGACGGACTCACCCAGGTACGCCTCGGCGTCGCGCTTCAGCTTCTGCAGCACGAAGGCCGAGATCTGCTGAGGGTTGTAATCCTTGGCGTCCAGCTTGATCTTCCAGTCGGTGCCCATGTTGCGCTTGACCGAGCGGATGGTGCGATCGACGTTGGTGACGGCCTGACGCTTGGCCACCTCGCCGACAAGAACTTCACCGGACTGCGAGAACGCGACCACCGAGGGGGTGGTGCGGGCGCCTTCGGCGTTGGGGATGACGGTGGGTTCTCCACCTTCCAGAACTGCGACGACTGAGTTCGTGGTGCCGAGGTCGATGCCTACTGCACGAGCCATGTTTCTATCTCCTCAAGATGTGGTGCGCTGTACGCGCTTCGATGTCATTGTTCCCTTGAGCGGGGTTGACTCAAGTTAACCACAGCGGGATCGAGGAGGCAAATGGATTGAGCGTGCTCGGCTCAACTCAGGGTTTTGTCAGGGTTGTCCTCCTGGTCGACGCTGCTTCCAGCTCTCCAGAGGCCGCTCGGTCGCGGCTCCGGCGCACGGCGCACCTGGTCAGCGGAGCCGCACCATGTTGTTCAGCACCTCCTGAGTGGCCCACTCGTACGAGTAGCTCCCATGGGCATTGCGCTTGGCGCGGATCATCGACGACTCGATCCAGGTTCGGCAGCCACCGCTGCCTGTCTGGGCGGTGCCGCATTCAGTGCGCCATTTCCTGCCGTCGGCGCCCCTCCACGAACCCGTTCGCGCCAGGGGGTTGGCCCCCCATCCCGGGCTGGGCATGGGGAGATAGGTGAGGTTGTTGAACACCCACCCGTTCGACTTGATGAACCGGCCTCCATTCTGGGTCACCTGCGTCCCCCAGATGTCTGTCCGGCAGCGCTGAGACTGCGAGTACTTCTCACACGCGGTCCTCCACTGGCGGCCATTGACCGTGTGTTGCCCAGGCGTGACGTAGAGGAGTTGTGGATTCTTCACGAAGTCCGGCGGCTCCACCGGGTCCGGCAGTTGGGCTGCCGGGTACCGGGGGCCCAGTGGCCCCTTGCCTGCCTCGCGAACGAGCGTGGTGACGACGCTTCGCGCGAAGGCCACCGACTCCGGCGGCGCCGTCGGGTTGATGGTGAGCGCGTAGCTGAATCCGAAGGTTCCCACGTTGACGACGCCCGCCCCTGAGGGTGCGGTGTAGTAGGTCAGGTCGGAATACCGTACGACCCTGTCGTCGCACTCGTAGGGCGAGTGCCCCGCCACAACGACATTGGAGGGCGACTCCGCAACGACTTGGTCGATCTCATGCCCCACCATGTTGGGCAATGTTTGGCCCTTGCGGACGCCCGTGCCCTTGAAGGCCCAGAACGTTGGATCGCTGATGATGAGCGGGGCGAGGTTGGTGTTGTCGACACCATTGCAGACGTACTGACCACCGAGCAGCCTTGCCTCCGGATTGGCAAAGGGCGCGACCCTGAACAACGTCGTCGAGGTGGCGTCCTTGACCGGATCAAGTTTCACGTCCTTATAGGCGGTTATCCGGCGTCCGTCCGTCGACCAGCGGATTCGCCAGAAAGCGGAGTTCGCTCCCAAGAAGAGAAGATTGGTGCCACGGTCCCGCAATTGCTCGACGTTCGACCGCATTGCCACCGACCAGTATTCGTCGTGACCAAGGAACACCATGGCGGGTGATCCGGCAAACGTTGTTGGATTGCTCTCCAAACCCCTGCTGGTGGTGTACGACAGCTTCTCCCCCAGTGATTCCATGTGCTGAATGGGACCCAATTCGTACATGGTGATCTTGTGCGAGGCGCTGCCGAACGGGCGATTGAACGACACCTTCAGGGCTCGGGTGGCAGATGTGCCGTCGGTGCCGCGGTAGAGCGAGTGCTGTCCGTAGTAGTTGTATGCCTGATGGGTGCTGGTGGCCGACACCACGGTCACGGTGCCCTCGTGGCTCGGTGAACGCAGAATGATGGGCACGTAGGCCTCACCGGCATCGTTGATGATCTTGGCCAGGTGTATGCCCGGCGTCCATCCCGTGGTGTCGAACGTGTGCGTCACGCTCCACGCCAGGCACTCCACCATCCGGTCGGAGTCCACGGTGCAGGCAGGCTGCGCGGCGCCCGCCTGCACCGGCGCTGACGTCACCAAACGTCCACCGAGGCCACCGTAGTGACCGAGCCGATAAATCTTCACCTCCACCGCGCGCCCCGGGCTGTCCACGCGGAGCTGCACCTCGTCTCCGGGCAGGAAACTCTCCTCACCGGTGAAACCGGCCAGGTTGCTTTCCGGCGTGAACGTCGTGATTCGCCAATCACGGGTGCCCGGCAGAGCATTCTCGACGACGGTGTCCCGGCTTTCATCCGCCATTGCCTGCGGGGCAGGGAAGGAGAATGAAACAAGCACTAAAACGGTGACGAGCACGGAGGCGATAAAGCGCCCGGGGTGGACCAGCATGGTGAGTTCTCCCTGTCGAACGACGGTGAAGCCCAAGGATAGGGCGGACCAGACGTTCACGGCCGATCGCCCCGAGGCGATTCGCTGCCCACCCAGCCAAGCCGTTGACCACGCCGTCCAGATTCTGGATTCGTGTGGGGACGTTGCGCTTCCACGGTCATCAGACGACGGCGAGAATCGTTGGAAACCCACGGCCGGAGAAGTGCCGACGCTGATCAGCCTCTGCGCGAGGACCCCAGCTTGATGTCGTGGCCAGCCCACCACAGGAAACCCTTGAGGATGACGGCGCCGTTCGAGCCGTCTCCGCGGGCCTGACGGTCGATGTTGTTGCCGGCCATGATGGCCGTACACTCGTCCACCACGCGGACGCCCTCGGGCACGTAGATGTCGTGCCCCGCCATGATCGCGTGCAACTCCAGGGTGACGACCACCCCCGGGCCCATGGCACGGGTGAGGTCGATGTTGTCGCCACCCCACCAGGCAAAATTGACGTAGTGCCGAGTTCCCGGCTCGATGTCGACGTCCCTGGCGGACATGACCGTGAACGTCGTGCGGTCCGCCTCCCCCGTCGCAGGCAGCGGCGCATCCGGTCCCTGTGCGACCGCGAAGCTGCCTCCTGCCACCAGATGCCCGCCTGCCGGCAGGTCGTCGACCAGTTCGTCGAACTGGTCGGTGTAGCGCGCCTTCAGTGCCTCGTCCTGCCGCTCCCCCAACTCCTCGACGCTCAGGCGACCCTCGACGTGGGCCTGCTGCAGGACCTGCAGTACCGCGTCGCGATCTGCGTCGCTGGCACGCAGACGCCTCGGTGGAACCATGTTTGACATCGTTTTATCCTAGGCCCGACGGGGTCCCTCGCCCACGACTGGCGCCGATGCGTCAGTCGCGCCACCAGTCGTCGAGGATGCTGACCGGGGTGGTGCGCTTGTGGCGGCTGCGGAGGTACTTGGACTCGATCTTCGCTGCCACGTCGTCGGGAACGGAGCGACCCTCGAGGTAGTCGTCGATGTGGTCGTAGGAGATGCCGAGTTCGTCCTCATCGGTTCGCAACGGATGCCCGTCGAGGAGATCCGCCGTCGGGACCTTCCCCCACAACTGCTCGGATGCACCGATGTGCTGGAGAATTTGTCGGATCTGCCGCTTGTTGAGCCCGTAGAGCGGGAGGATGTCCGCGCCGCCGTCGCCGAACTTCGTGAAGAATCCCACGGTGGATTCGGCGCCGTGATCGGTGCCGATCACCAACAGGTTCCGCTCCCCTGCCAGGGCGTACTGCGCCACCATGCGGATGCGTGCCTTGACGTTGCCCTTGTTGAAATCGGCGATGTCACGCTGGAGCGCTTCCTCGAACCCTGACTCCAGTCCATCGACCGCGGCCGCGACGTCGAGCGTCAGCGGCGTTCGTGCGCCAACGAATTCCATGGCGGCTTCCGCGTCGTCGGCGTCGGCCTGGTCACCGTAGGGCAGACGGACGGCGACGAAGTCAGCCTCCAGCCCCTCCTGCCGGAGTCGGTCGACGGCCATCTGCGCCAGGCGTCCGGCGAGTGTTGAGTCGACACCCCCCGAGATCCCGAGGACGAAGCCCCCGGTGTGCGTCGCGGTGACGTAGTCGCAGAGGAACGCGACCCTTCGTCCCACCTCGTGGGCGGCATCGATGGTGGGGCGTACCCCCATCTCGGCAATGATCCGGGACTGCAGTTCTCGCATGCCGCCGAGTCTAGGCGAGCGGCAAGTTGAGCACACCGAATGGTCACTCCGACGGCGCCAACATCACGATGCAAGCGTTTGCATCAAATTACAGTAACGTTTTCAACATGACCGGATTCAAGAACTTCATTCTCAAGGGCAACCTCGTTGAGCTCGCCGTAGCCTTCATCATGGCCACCGCCTTCGGCGCCGTCGTGACCGCCACCGTGGCGCTGATCATGGACCTGATCGGCAAGCTCGGCGGCCAGCCCGACTTCTCCAACTGGGCACCTGCCGGCATCTCCCTCGGCGCCTGGATCACCGCACTGATCTCGTTCCTCATCATCTCCGCGGTGGTGTACTACTTGATCGTTCTCCCCTACACCGAGGCCCAGAAGAAGTTCTTCCCCGCCGAGGAAGAGGGCTCACCCGCCGACATCGTGCTCCTCGAAGAGATCCGCGACCTGCTGAAGAACCAGCCGCGCCTCTGAGCCAGCAAACCCCAGTTCAACCACCTAGACCGCGCCGCGAGGCGCGGTCTCTATTTTTTCCTTGACGGCGTCCGCGCTGTTGGGGACGTCCACGACGTGACGGGGCAGCTCCTCGATACCGTCGAACACCGCCGGGCGCGGGACGTCGATGCCCAGCGCCTCGGTGATCGTGGCCGCGAATTTGACCGGCAGCGCTGTCTCCAGTGCGACGACAGTCCCACACACCTGCATGCTGCGGGCCACCTGCACCGCGTCGGCCGTGTGGGGGTCGATGAGGACGCCGTCGTCCTCGTACGTGCGGCTGATCTGCCGGAGCCTGTCCGCATGCGTGGAGGATCCGGTGACGAAACCATGCGTCTCGAGCTGGTCGCGGAAGCCACGCAGCTCAGAGAGGTCGAAGCGTCCATCTTCCCGCAGCTGCCGTCCGAAGAGCTCGGCCACTCGTGTGCCGTCGCGCCCCACCAGATCGGCCACATACCGCTCGAAGTTGGATGCCTTGGAGATGTCCATGGAGGGTGAGGACGTGGCGTGGGTTTCCGCGCTCCCCCGGATCCGGTACACGCCCGTGGTGAAGAACTCGTCCAGGACGTTGTTCTCGTTGGTGGCCAGAATGAGGCGGTGGATGGGCAGTCCCATGGATCTGGCGACGTGGCCGGCGGCGATGTTGCCAAAGTTGCCGGACGGTACGGCGAAGCTGATGGGCCTGCCGTCGTCAGATATCTGCAGCCATGCGGCGAAGTAGTAGACCACCTGCGCCATGAGGCGCGCCCAGTTGATGGAGTTCACCGCGCCGATGCGGTGGCGAGCCTTGAACGCCGCGTCGGAGTTGATCTCCTTCACGATGTCCTGGCAGTCGTCGAACACTCCGTCGACGGCGATGTTGGTGATCGACGGGTCGTCAATGGAGAACATCTGGGCCTGCTGGAACGGCGTCATCCGGCCCTGGGGGGACAGCATGAACACACGCACCCGGGGCTTGCCCATCAATGCGTACTCGGCGGCCGAACCCGTGTCCCCGCTGGTGGCTCCCAGGATGGTGATGGTGGTGTCACGACGCTCCAGCTCATACTCGAAGAGTTCCCCGAGGAGCTGCATGGCCATGTCCTTGAACGCTGCGCTCGGCCCGTTGGACAGGTGCAGCAGCCACAGCCCGTCAGAAAGCTGGCTCACGGGCGCGATGGACGGATCCAGGAATTTGCCCGGCGCGTACGCCCTCTCACAGATGCCGCGCAGGTCACCCGTCGGGATGTCGTCCACGAACAGGGAGATCACCTGAAGAGCGAGTTCCGCGTAGCCATCCTCACGCAGGACACCGCGCCAGCGCTCCAAGGTCTCGGTGTCGACGTGGGGGTAGTGCTCAGGCAGGTAGAGACCCCCGTCAGGAGCCAGGCCCTCGAGCAGGATGTCGCAGAACTGGCGGCCGGGCTCGCCGGAGGAGTCACGGGTGGAGACATATCGCACGCATCGCAGCCTACACACGGTGGGCACACCCCCCGTGAACCCCCCGAAACCACCCACAGCCACACGCGGGAGCACACCCTCCGTGAACCCCCCCCAAACCCCCGAAACCCCGAAAACCCCGCCCTAAAACGGAGCACCCCCTTAGTGGTGTGGCCCCCGGAGGTCCCGGCGCCGGGACCACCCAGC